>DATEQN010000001.1:0-21996 GCA_035272625.1 Terriglobales bacterium
AGCCTGATCCTGAATTTGCCGGGCAGTCCGGCAGGAGCGGTCGAGTCGCTGGAGGCGGTTATGGATTTGCTGCCGCACGCGCTGGAATTGATTGCAGGCAAGACGGAACACTAATCCGCGTAAACTACCCTACTTGAACAAAATCAAACATTTTGTCCACGCCTACAGCGAGTGGATCAAGCACATTCTCTTGCCTCTGGGGCCGTGGGGGATGCTTGCGTTTGCGGCGGTGGATGGCTCGTTCATGGGGATGCCGCTGGATGCGATTTTTGTTGGCTACGTTTACAACGATCGCTCGCGGTTCCTGATGTATGTGCTGCTGGCCTCGGCCGGGTCGGCGCTCGGAAGCATTGTTCTCTACGTCATCGGGTATACGGGTGGCGAGGTGCTGTTGCGCAAACGGCTCTCGGCGGAGCGCTTCGAGAAGATTCACGAATCCTTCGATCACCACGAATTCTGGGCGCTGATGTTTCCGGCGATGTTGCCGCCGCCTACGCCGTTCAAGATTGTGGTGCTGGCAGCAGCGGCGTTTGAGATGAACTTCGGGCATTTTCTGCTGGCAATTTTTGCCGGACGGTTCGTGCGGTTTCTGATTGAGGCGCTGCTGACGCTCTGGTTTGGTCCGCAGATTGTGACGCTGACAGGCAGCCTTTTCGCGCACCACTTCGTGTGGATTCTGGCGGGAGCGGGAGTGATCGTAGTGGGGTGGCTGATCTGGCGGCGGGCGAAGCGCAGCCGAGCTGCGCTCGGCTTGGACGGGCGGGACGCCCGTCCTCACACGAGCTAGCTCCCCTAGGCGGTCGCGGCTCCTTGCGGCTTGTGGAGTGAGCGGCCTACCACGGCGGCGATTGCGGGCAGTCCGAACATCACTGCGGTGAAGAGCATGTCGCCTGCCAGTCCGCGGCGGAAGAACGGCAGGCCAGCAGCGTAGCAAGTCATTAAGCCGGACAGGGTCTTCGGATACATGTTCCAGCACGCCCAGACGGCGAAATTGCTGACCGCGAAGAAAGAGATGGAACTGGCCAGGGCGGCCCCGCCGACCCGCAGCCAGTTGGAGTTTTCGCGCAGTTGGCTGCCGAGGAAAAGAATCGCGGCATACCACACCCAGGTCACGAAATGGTCCCAGGAGAATTGATAGGAGTACACGAATTTCGTAAGGATAACGTCGGAGGCGGCGAGCAGGGCAAAGGGCACCCAGAGCTGACGTCTGGAACCGCGCGCACCAAAGTAGAGCAGGGCCGCCGCTACTGGAGTGAAATTCCAGGGATGCGGCATGAACGGCATCCGCGATAGCACGGCGAAAATAACAAATAGATAAGCCAGCATGATCACCTCGTTGAGCGTCAACTAGGATTGTTGCGCGGATGAGTGCGGCTGGTCAAGCGATGCCGCTAGCTCCTTCCCAGGTGTCGCCCGGTTTTACCAGTGCATCGGCTATCGATTGGCTTTCCGTTTCGCCGTCCCGCCTGGTCCTTGCGCGTAACGCGATTCGACAAATTGAGCCAGCAACTGCATCGCCCGTCCGACGCGAGCTCGATCTCCGGTGGCGCAGAGGTCGAGGAGCAGACCGCGAGTGGCGGCCAGGAGTAAAGTTGCTTCGGCGGCTTCGAACTCCGATCGGAGACCAGCCTTCTTCGTGAGTTTCTGCCAGTAAGCCAGCGGCGCTTCGAGGACGCCAGGGTAGTCGCGCGGGTTTCGAAGTGCCAGCGCGTACAACTCGAAGAGCAGACGTGCTGCGGGCCGTGTTCGCGGCGCGCTCATCCACCGCCAGAGCCAGCTTAGGAACTCGGATAGAGTGCGCGGTTTCCTCCCGGCCTGAAACCACGCCTGGATGCGCTCATCTTCACGTTCCCTCACGCCCGCAAGGATCTCGCGCATCAATCCTTCCCGCGAGCCGAAGTGGTAGACCAGCATTCGAGCGTTGGTCTTCAGGGCTTTCGCCAGGGGACGAAGGGCGAGGTCGCCGACTCCGTGGGAGAGCACGTAATCGACGGCCTGGTTGCGGAGCCATTCGCGGATACGAGGATTGGCAGGTCTTGCCATGGGGAAAACTCCTTGCCGAATTACTGTAACATATGTTACGTTAATTATGACAATTAGTGAGATCCAGCCATGAGGTTTCACTGCAAAGGAGAACGATATGCGCAAAGGTTCGCTGTTGCTATTGCTGTTTGCGATCAGCCTGCCGGGTCTGGCTCAGCCAGGCAGCGAGCAGGAGAGAAACAAGGCGGTTGCCAGAAGCTTTTTCGAGGAGGTGCTCAGTCAGGGGCAACTCGAAAAGTACGGGGAGTTTCATTCCAAGGACTTCGTGGCCCATGCCGGCGACCGCACTGGAACACTCGAGGAGGATCTGGCCTATGCCCGGGAAGAACGCAAAGCTCTGCCGGACATGACCTTCAAGGTGAACCGGACGGTAGCGGAGAAGGATCTGGTCGCCGTGCATTGGACTGTGAGCGGCACGAACACACAGGCAGGGATGGGGTTCCCGGCAACGGGCAAGAAGATCGCAAGCGACGGGATGACGATCTTCCGCTTCAAAGACGGCAAGATTTGTGAAGAGTGGGGCGTGTTTGACATGCTGACAGTGATGCGGCAGGCCGGTTTGTTGCCTCCCCAGACGGGTCTGTTGTCTCCCGAGAAGTGACGTTTAACTCATTCCCTATTTCTGCCCTGATGCGCAGCTCCCCATGCCGAAGCGTTCCTCGACCACTTGGAGATCTCGGGTCAGGAAGACCGTCGCCCCGAGCATGGCGCGGGCATCGCGTCCAGGATAGTCGTAGCGGAGATCGCGGAAGCGGACCAGGTAGGCGGCGCGGGCGTTGCCGACCGGGGTGTTCGCGGTGACGATCGCCGGATCGTTCTCGAGTTGTTCGGTTTCGGTTATGGGATATTGAGCCCAGCTCAGGTACACGCGTCCGAGGTAGGTCTTCTTGGCGGCTAGAGTGACGGGCGTTTCTTCGGGCTTGTAGCGAATCTGCATTCGGGCTTCGGGATCGACTTCGGGAGACATCGAATCGAGGGTCATCGAATCGACGTCCATGGTGGCGAAGAAAGCGGGAGTTTCTACTACTCCGTACCAGCGGAACGGATTGACCCAGTAGGGATACGCGGAAACTCTGATGGCATCGACTCCCTGATAGTTACGCGACTCTAGGGCGGCTACGGCGCGGCGATGCTCGTAGTCGCGCAGCCCCCAGTAGGCGAATACGGCGATCAGAGCCAGGGTCGCGGCCAGTCTTCCCTTTGGCGCGGAGTCTTTGTTGCGGGCACCGATCTCTTCGTTGATGAGCGAAAACAATGCGGGGAGAATCAGGCCGAGCGTGAGCGCGACGAGGAGGACGGGTTCGACGATAAAGACGATGTCCCAGGAATACCAGCGCTCGGAGAAAGGCCAGAAGGGACGGACTCCGTAGTTGTTGGTGAAGTCGAGGAGAATGTGGCTGAGGCCAGCGAGGCAGGCGTAGGCAAAGAGCAGTCCCCAGCGCGGGGGAAGGTTGGGGTTGCGCGTCTTGCGGCCGCGTAGACGCCAAAGGAGATATACGAATCCGACGACCACGGCGGCTACCAGGGGCACGCCCAGGAAAGAATGAGTGAATCCTCGATGATGATTCAGACCGAACGCTGAACCGCCGAAGCGGCTGAGGACGTCGAGGTCGGCGGCTTCGGCGGCCAGGGTTAAGGTGGCGGTGGCGAGCGCGGTTTTGCGGTTGAGTCCGGCGCGGCCCATGGCGGCGCCGAATAGGAAGTGAGTGACGGGTTCCAAGGGAGCTCAACCCAGTTTAGCTGGATGAAGAGCAATGCTGAAATGAGAAGTTCGATTTTAGAAAAATTAGATTGTGGGCGCGGGAAATGTAGAACTCAGGCTCATTGCGGGCGCAAACCACTCGCTCAGGGGACGCACTGCGCCGCAATCCAGGCACTTCGTCACCCCGAAGTGGGTCGCACAGTTGGGGCAGACGGCCTGAGTCTGGAAAGTGTCGAATGCCTGCCCACACTTGCCGCACTTCCAGAAGTCGCCGATCGGCGGTGCGGTTTTGCACGCCGGACAAGCAAATCCGTCCCGGCGCGGCAACTTTGCGAAGCGCAACAGCGCCTGCGCGTGTCGCAGTCCGCCCCAGCAATTCAACAGCATGAAGACGGCGATCACCCCGAGCCAAGGGGAATGCATCCAGAAGGCGAGACCGATGAAGCCGGCCACGCCCAGGAAGCCGAGGATCATGGCTACCATCAGGCTTCGAGCGCGTCCCAGCACAAACCAGAGCAGTGACCGAAGGATCTGTCCGCCATCCAGGGGATAGACGGGCAGAATGTTGAAAGCGAGAAGCCCCACGTCAATCCACAGGATGGTTCGCACCAGTCGATAGAGATCGGGCATCGCCTGCGCCCACCCAAGTGAGCGGCTCAACAGAACAAGTCCCAGCAAAACTGGGAAGAGCGCCACATTCACCAGCGGTCCGGCGGCGATGCTCCAGAGGGTAGCGCCGGGCCGCGGCGGCGGATCCACATAGGCCACGCCACCGAGGGGCCAGAGCACGATCTGGTTCGCCTGTCCGCCAACTTGCCGACAGGCCAGCGAGTGGCCGAACTCATGAAGCGTCACAATCAGAAACAGCGCCAGATACTCCAGCAAGTTCCAGGTGAGAGAAGAATAACCGCGCGTCCGACCGTTGATTTCGTACGCCGCTACCAGAAACCAGGACCAATGCAAGAACACATCAATTCCCGCGAAACGAAAGAGGCGGATCGACCCTTGGCGAGAACTCGGCATTTGCGATTTATAACACAGCGCTTCGCGGCTGGAAGCTTACCGAAGTATGACGGACTTCCAGAGACTTTCCTTGGTCGACAATGTCGTGGAGTAACGAGACGGGGCAGCCCCGCCTCTACGACGCGATCATGCGGGTACCACCAGAGACAACGCATCGGGAACTATCGTCATGCGGGCGGGGAGGCGGCCTAGGAGTTCGCCATCGGCCTCGACGTAAACGCGCTCTTCTCTATGCCCGTCGCTTTTCTCCGGCAACTGACAGACGACCTCTGAGCAGCTGACCAGATCGATGCCGTCGATGTTCCATTGGCGGCCGAGCAAGGCACCGGCTACGTACTGCAGATAAGCGTTGCGGCTGGCGGTCCGGCACATCACCGCGCGGAGATTGTCGCAGTTGAGCGAAGCTCCAGGAACCAACTCGCGCAGGATGTTTCCGAAGAAGCGGATTCTTACCGCCAAAAGTTCCGTCAGCAAGGCGCGTTGGCGCAGACCGCTTCCGTTAGAATACTCGGCCTCGAAGCGTCGCATTCGATGCGTCGCCCACAAATGCCAGGCTTTGAGGTAGTAGGCGGTCATGCCGGAGCGATTCTTGACGGCAGCCGTCAGCTTGTAGAACAGGTGTGCGTCCACGCCGATTCCGGCGGCGACGGTGAAGTAGCGCGCTGCAGGCTTGCCGTTGAAATCCTCATACTCAATTCGGCCGAGATGAATACGACGAACCTTCCCGTCAACGGCGGCTTGCGCCGCGGCGCTGGGGCGGAGCGGAACAGCCAGGTCGTGGGCGAGAGCATTGGCGGTGCCGAACGGGAGAATGGCGAGCGCGACGGGCGTACCGGCTAATCCCTGAATGACATCGTGGATCGTGCCATCGCCTCCGCAGGCAAAGACGGAGTCGCTGCCGGCCGCCACCGCGCAGCGGGCGTTGTCGGTCGCTTCCTGGCTGGAGCGGCAAACCGTAAGTTCGGTGCGGACGCCGGCCGATTGGATGATGCCAATGGCATGGTTCAGTTCCGCGTCCCGCTTTCTTCCCTGGCGGCCAGAATTGGGATTGAACAGAATGGTGGCTTTGTGCATGCGTCGGCTAGCTCTGCTTTTGAGTTTAGCGCACGCCCCACTCCCACATGCCGAACATGGCCTTCTGTGGAATCGCGTGTCCGGCCTGGCGGGCCAGCATAGCGATCTGTCCGCGATGGTGCGCGTCGTGTGCGATCAGGTAACCGAAGAAACCGGCCACGTCTGGGCGAAAGCCCTTAATGCGGCCATCGCCTTCGAGGGACAACTGGAGAACTTCCCGCAGCGCAGCGCGGCTCAACTCCAGCGCCTTTTTTGCCTGAGCAGGCGTGACTGTGAATCGGTCGAGTTGGGCTGGGATCCTGGCCGTGCTTTTTGCGGCCTTTAACCACATGACCCGGACGTTATGCATGTGGGCAACCACGCCGGCAACGTCGCGGCCCTTCTTTCCCGGAGGCTCGGCACGCCAGGCCTCGGCGGGCAAATTATCCAGAAGGTACTGATTGATGCGGTCGTTGGTGTCGAAGGCCGAGACTAGAGCTTCGGACAGAACAAAAGGCGCGGCAGCTTTTGGGGGCATGGAGTTCTTAATGCGTGCGAGGCATCCTCGGATGCGAGGTTAGCAGGCGATTGCTTCGGTGGCCAAGTTCGTTTTAATCGCGATGGACGCTATCAGAATGCATTCAGAGCACGATTCATGCCACACTTCAACGATGAGGATTTCAAATTGGGACATACCAAGGAATCTAATGAAAACAAGGCTGAGATGGAGTTTCACAATAGCTGCATGCACACTGTTCATGGTCAACATCGCGCTCGCTCAGGAAACGCCAAAACAGGACCGTAGCGCAAGTGTAACTATCGTCACAGCCGGTGATATCTCGGTCACCAGAGCGGCGGACGGCAAGACCGCAGTGTCAATCAACTTCGTTCCAGGCAGAGCGAAATCAGGCGATACGCGAATTACGATTTCAGGCCCGTATTCCTTAGATGTAAACGGAGGCGTGAAGGAGGTGAACGGCCCTCAGGGGGTCGAGCTTCATGTGTTGAGTCATGAGGAATTGCGATTCGAAGCTCCGGAAATCGGTTTGTGGGAACAATCACACAAATTTACCCAAAACTCTGCATGCATGAAGATCCCCAAGTACCCCGGATGTGGCAATCCAGTTTGTGACCAATATGGCCATCCGGGGGATCAGTGTCGCTATAACAGTGGTTCCGGCTGCTCATGCGTGGCCCCTGGCGGCGGTCCATGCTCGGAGACGGCGAACCCTCCGCAATAGAGGAAATTGAACCAAGACTGAGTTTGCGAGGGAGCCGATGCAGGGAACCAAGGAACAACTGGAATCGGCTCGTGGCTGCCATCGCTTCCGCGCTCTCCGTGCAACCGGAGGAATACAGCTACGGTAAGGCTTTGCAGGATGTCAGGGAGGTCAGGAGCTCCTCAGATTGTGGTGCCCTGTCCAGTTCGATCCGTAAAGCACAGAATGCAAGTCCAAAACAAAAACCGGAGCGATTGCATACGGTACCAGCAATGCGGATCGTCCTGCCCGGCGCTCGAAATTCGACTTCCATCAGCTCGCCGGGCTGCAGGTTGACCCCAGCGTAGAGCTCCATGCCCGCGCGGCTTAACTTAGAAACCAACCCGGGCACAACTGTGTTTTTGGCGCCGGGGACAGGAACAAAGACAGGTGTGTGCATACGATATCGGGGGTAGCGGCGAGTGTTGGTCAGGTCCATTTCGAGGTAGTAACGTCAAACACCATCTACTTGAACAAGCCGAAGTGCAGCAGGTATGCCGCAGTGGCCAGACCGATCATGAGCATACCAACCACCTCCGCTACCTTGAGCTTCCAACGCCGCGGCTCGCTGTGCTGCGCCGACGCCGCGCGTAGTTTCTCAATCCAAGCTTGCTCGTATTCGCTCTGACTTGACCGCTGCCCGACGAGAGCTCCGAGGCGGCGGTGATCGTCGGCCGGGAGCGAAACGAAGCGGAAGGGCTGCAACCCATTGGTGACGGGGGGCAGCATCTCTGCACCTCCGAGCACTGCGCCGGCTCCAGTCAGGAATATCAATTTGACCTGCGATCCCTGGACGACGGGCTGAGGGAGCGAAAGCAGACCACCGGTCACGGAAATCACCTGGAGGTTGGCCCCGGTGGTCTGGCCATTTGCAAACCGAAGCACGGCCGGATTCTGGCCCTCGAGATGAGCGCGCGGGAAACGCCACGGCGGGCGGGATTGGGGAGAGCTGCTCATATTAGGCCCCATTATGTGGCGGGAGTGGTTACTAACAGAAGATTACGAATGTGCCAGTCCGGGTGGTTACGAGCTTTGGTTCGCGGCTCTCGTTGGCGGTCTCCACACCTCCACCGGATCACGCGACCACCCGCCCTATCCCGGAAGTGATTGAAAAACAGGCGCTAACAGTTCCCTCAGTTGCGGGGTTAGGTTACGAGAGGCATTTACACCAACCCTCCCGAATGCGGTACAGCAATCGGCGGGGTTACACTCCAAGCATGGCGGAGATGGGACGGATGCTGGTTATGCTGGGCGTGGCCGTGGTGGTGATTGGGGGCGTCGTCATGCTGCTGGGGCGGACGGGGTTGCCGCTTGGACGGCTGCCGGGGGACGTTCTGTATCGGGGCAAGAACACTACCTTCTATTTTCCGCTGGCGAGTTCCATCCTGATTAGTGTCGTGCTTTCTATTGTTCTCTTTCTGATTGGGCGTCTGAAGCGGTAATCGTCCGCCGACGGGCGCTACTGAGCTTCGCTCAGCGGGACGGACGAATGCGTCCGTCCCTACGTTGGGTCTCGGGTAAACTGAAATTTCTCAGCAGAAGCTCTATGGAGATGGCGGACCAACTCGGGTTCCAGTTTCGTCCTCCGGAGCGCCGCACCTGGACGGTGCGGGCGCTGGTGTCCGCAGTCCGATCGCACATCGAGCGCGAGTATTCGGATTGCTGGGTGGAAGGGGAGATTTCTAATCTCCGCATTCCCGATTCCGGGCATTTGTATTTCACGCTTAAGGAAGAGGACGCGCAGATTCGCGTGGTGATGTTCCGCTCGTCGGCGAAGCTGCTGCGGTTTCGGCCGGAGAACGGATTGCACGTTACGGTTCGCGGGCGCATTACCGTGTATGAAGATCGCGGGGAGCTGCAGATCTCCGCTGAATTCATGGAGCCGAAGGGCGCGGGGGCCCTGCAGTTGGCGTTCGAACAATTGAAGGCACGATTGCAGGCGGAAGGATTGTTCGAGGCTTCGCGAAAAAAGGCGATCCCGGCTTTACCCCAACGAATTGGCATTATCACTTCACCGCAGGGCGCGGCGGTGCGGGACATCCTGAACATTCTGGCGCGGCGGCATCACTCGGCGCATGTGCTGATCTATCCGGCGCAGGTGCAGGGAGACGCGGCGCCGGGCGAGGTGATCGCCGGGCTTCGATACTTTCATCAGGACTTGCGTCGCAGCAGTGCGGTCGAAGTCATCATTATTGCTCGTGGCGGAGGCTCGGCCGAAGACCTGGCATGTTTCAATCATGAAGGGCTGGCGCGGGCGGTTGCGGAATCGAAGATTCCGGTGATTTCGGCGATTGGGCACGAGACGGATTTTACGATTGTGGATTTTGTCGCCGACCTGCGGGCGCCTACGCCGTCGGCGGCGGCGGAGCTGGTGATCCGGTCGCGACAGGAGATCGAAGCGCAGGCGGAAGATTTGTACCGGCGGCTGGAGCGCGCGATGCGGTATCGCCTGCTGATGGCGCGTCAGGAACTGACTGAGCGGGCACAGCACGGAGCGTTTGCACGCATGATGGACGGCATCCACCGGCGACAGCAGAAATTGGATGAACAGCGCTTCCGCCTAGAAAAAGCGGAACGTCAAATTCTGGAGCGATGCCATCGGCGCTCCGAAAATATTGCGGCGGCCGTCCGGCACTATGACGCGCGACGGCGGCTAACTGCTATCCGGCAGCAGTTAGCGGCTCAGGTTGCGAACCTGGCCGCGGCCACGCACACGCGGTTACTGGAGTGCCGCGGAGCGCTGGATCGCCAGACCGCGAGCCTGGAGGCGCTTTCGCCGGTGGCGATTCTGAATCGCGGATACGCGCTGGTGTTCGATGCGAAAGGTCGACTGGTGAAGGATGCGGCGCGACTTAAGGCTGGGGATGAACTGTCGGCGCGACTGGCTCGGGGACGAGTTCGTGCTCGCGTGACTGCGACTGAGCGCAGCGAACCATAATCCGGCGGGAATCTGGCGAGGCTGCATTAAAATGAAGGCCAATTCAATTTTCGACGTGAGGGTGGCGTGACGCCGTCGCAGGTCTGGTCGCACATCTCGGCGATCTCGGTCGTTTCGATCTTGGATATCGTTCTGGTCGCGATCCTGATCTACCAGTTTCTCTCGCTGGTACGGGGCACGCGGGCGGCGCCGATGCTGATCGGAGTGGCCACGCTGGGGCTGGCTTTCTATTTCGCCCGGCTGGGGGAATTGCGGACCCTGAACTGGCTGCTCAGCACGTTACTTCCGTACGTTGTTTTCGCGCTCATCGTCGTTTTCCAGTCGGAGATCCGCCACGCGCTGGCCAACCTCGGGAGCCGCATTTCGCTGATGCAGTCATCGCGTTCGGTGGCCGACGTTTACGACGACATTGTTTTGGCAGCCAATCTTTTTTCGCAGAATCAGACGGGCGCACTGATCGTGATCGAGCGCGAGATTGGGCTGCGCACCTACATCGAGAGCGGGGTGGCGCTCGACGCCCGGCTGTCGTACGACCTGCTGGCCACGGTGTTTCGTCCAAGCGCTCCCTTGCATGACGGCGCTGTGATTGTGCAGCGGGACCGAATCGCAGCCGCCGCCTGTTTCCTGCCGCTGTCGATGAATCCTGTGCTCTCGATCCAACTGGGAACGCGGCATCGCGCGGGCATCGGGATCACGGAAGAAACCGACGCGGTCGCGGTCATCATTTCGGAAGAGACAGGCACGATCAGCATGGCGGTGGCGGGGAGCATTGAACGCGAGTTGACGGTGGAGCGTTTGCGAGAGCGGTTGAGCGCTCTGCTGCGCCGCTATGCTCCCATGCCCACGCTGCCGAGTCCGGTGGAAGAAAGTTTTATCGAAGAGGAGCCGCCGAGTTCGCAGCTCTCGCGCAGGCAGGATGCCAGTCTGCGCCCCGGAAAGGACGACTGACGATGCCGGGCTTTGTGCAGCGCAGCTTTTTCCAACGCATTTTCGTTCACAATTTTTGGCTCAAGGTGGTTTCCCTGCTGCTTGCCATCGGCTTGTGGTTGACTCTGGCGCGCAGTCCCATTGCTGAGGTGGAAGTGAGGGTTCCGATTGAGTTCCAGAATCTCCCGGATAAGCTGGAGATCGATTCCGCCAATTACACCGAGGTGCGGATCCGTGTACGCGGACCGGAGCGCGTAATCCATCGCTTGCAGGCGGCGGATGTGCACGCGGAGATTAATCTGGCCACGGTTCGGCCGGGGGAAAGGACTTTCGACTTGAGCAGCTCACAAATCCATGTCCCGCAAGACTTGGAAGTCGTACAGATTATCCCCGCTCAGTTTCACCTCTCCTTTGACGATCGCGCGAAACGGATGATCGAGGTTAGACCGCGTGTAACCGGAACTTTTGCGAGTGGTATGCGAGTGGCGCAGGTAACTGCCGATCCACCGAATGTGATGATCACAGGCCCCCGCCACCGCGTCGAAGCGGAGGAAGCCGCCATCACGGATCCAGTAGACGCGACCGGAGTCATGACGCGGGCTACCTTCGTAACCCACGCCTACGTCACCGATCCCCTGATCCAAGTTGCACACCCCACTTCGATTCGCGTGACGGTTACTATGGAAGGTTCGGGAGACAAGAAACAATAAGGATTGCCGATCGCTTTTCTTCCCGGGACCTTGCATGACGCAAACCAGACAACTCTTCGGTACAGACGGGATCCGTGGCGTGGCGGAAGAATTTCCGCTGACCCGCGACAGTGTTTATTGGATTGGGCGGGCACTCGGACACGATCTGGTGCACGTGAATGCCCGGGCGCGGGTGGTGATTGGGCAGGACACGCGCGTCTCCAGTCGCTGGATCGCCGACCGGTTTGTGCAGGGACTGGCGTCGGTGGGCGTGGAAACGCGCAGCGCGGGCGTGATTACCACGCCGGGCGTCGCGTTCCTGGCGCGTTCGCAGGGGTTCGATGCCGGCGTCGTGATTTCGGCTTCGCACAATCCGTGGACCGATAACGGGATAAAGATCTTTTCCGGCGATGGCTACAAACTGCCGGATGCGCGCGAGTTGGCGATTGAAAAAGAGATTTTCGCACTGCTGCAGGCCGAGGCGGTTCCGGCGCCGGATTCCACTCCAGAGATTGCGAGCGTTCCCGGTGAGGAAAAACTGCGACAAGCCTACGTACGATGGCTCGCGGGTGGCGTTTCTACCGACTTGAGCCGGCTGCGAGTAGCGGTCGATTGCGCCAATGGCGCGGCGACTGCGGAAGCTCCGGAGTTGTTCGGGGCGCTCAAGATCAACACGACGTTTCTGCACTCCGCGCCGGATGGACAGAACATCAACGAGAATTGCGGTGCATTGCATCCGGAAATGGTGGCGGGTTTTGTCGCCGGAAAGCGGGGACGCTTCGATGTGGGCGTCACCTTTGACGGCGATGCGGACCGCGCGCTTTTTTGCGATGCCCAGGGACGAGTGGTAAACGGGGATGCGGTTCTGCTCGTTGCGGCGCGTGAGATGCGGTCGCGCGGCACGCTCGCCAATGCCACGGTGGTGGCGACGACCATGTCGAATATGGGATTGGAGTTGGCGCTCAAACGATCTGGGATTCAGATGCTGCGTGCCAACGTCGGCGATAAGTACGTGCTCGAGGAGATGCAGCGCGTCGGAGCTACGCTCGGCGGCGAACAATCGGGCCACATACTGTTTCGCGACGGGGAGGCGACCACCGGCGACGGACTGCTGACCGCGTTGCGGGTGCTGGAGATCATGGTTCGCACGGGCAAGCCGCTGGCTGACCTGGTGGGCGATCTGAAGGTGTTTCCGCAGACGATCCGGAATGTACGGGTGCGGAATAAAACGTCCTTCGCGGAGATTCCGGCGGTGCAATCGGCGATCGCGGCGGCGGAGCGGGAACTCGACGGCAATGGCCGAGTGGTTGTACGTTACTCCGGCACAGAGGCGCTGGCGCGGGTGATGATTGAAGCGGAGTCGAAGGAACAGATGGATCGGCTCGCAGGATCGATTGTCGAGGCGATTCGGTCGGCGCTGGGCGCATAATAAATTGTCTGATTTCCCGTTTTGCAACTTTCCTTTTCACTTCCCGAAGTACGTCCCTTCGTACGGGCTGGTTATCTTGTGTGCCACGCCGAGTAAGTCGAGAATGAGAATCGGTTCAGAATCAACCGACATAGACGAAGCTCATGAGAATCCTTATTGTGGAAGACGATACGGCACTTTCCAGCTTTATCCGGAAGGGGCTGGAAGCGGAACATCATGCGGTGGATGTGGCCTGCGAGGGGAACCAGGGCCGTTCGATGGCGATGGAGTTCGACTACGATCTGGTGGTGCTTGATCTGAACCTGCCGGGGCTTGACGGATTGTCGGTCCTGAAGAGTTTGCGGCAGCGGAAGGCGAACTTACCGGTGATGATTCTCACCGCGCGCAGCCGGGTCGAAGACCGTGTGCAGTGTCTGGATTCGGGCGCGGACGATTATCTGGTAAAACCCTTTTCGTATCTTGAGTTGTCGGCGCGGGCGCGGGCATTGTTACGGCGCAGCCACCTGCCATCAGAATCGGTGCTCACCGTGCGTGATCTCTGTTTGGATCGCGTGGAACGCAAAGTGGCGCGCGCCGGGCGTCACATTGAATTGACCACTAAGGAATTCGCGCTGCTCGAATACCTGATGCGCAATGCCGGGCGCCGGCTGACTCGGGCGATGATTATCGAACACGTTTGGAACCTGACTTTTGATTCCACGACGAACGTGGTGGATGTTTACATCAACTACCTGCGGCGCAAGGTGGACGACGGCTTCTCGCCGTCTTTGATTCACACGGTGCGCGGGGTGGGGTATCAGATGAGTCCGGAAGGGGCATCGGCACAAGTATGAGCGCGAGTCCGCATTCTTTTTCGAAACTGCCGCGTGGTCCGGACGTGCTCGGCGAATTGCTGCACTCGCTCAGCCAACCGCTCACGGGCTTGCGCTGTTCGCTCGAACTTTCACTCGGACTTCCGCTCGAACATTCACTCGAACTCTCGATCGAGGAGGTCGCGGAGCAGCAGCATGAGAGTGTTGCGGCCGCTCTGCAGCAGGCGGAAAAAGTTATCGGCATGATCCAGTTGATGCGGGAGTATCTTGACGCCGGGCAGCCCGGGCCGGAAGCCTACTCGGCAGCGCTGGCGCCGGCTATGCGGAGTGTGATCGAAGAACTGTCGTCGATTGCGGCGGTACGCGGTGTTCAGTTGCGTCTTGTGGGTAGATGCTCGGCGACCGTGCCGGTGCCGGAGTCGCGTCTGCGGCTGGCATTGCAGTACTTGATTACGACGATAATCGAAGCGCAACCGGCAAGCGGTAAAGTGATGCTGCTGCTGGGGGAGGGCCCGGCGGGAGCGGTGCTGCGGGCGGAAGGCGAACGCGGGTTTCGCGAGCTGGCCGGGGCAACATCGACCTTGCGCAGAGTGAGGCTCGCGATCGCTAGCCGCGTGTTTGAAACCGCAGGAGCATCGCTGGTGCTCGGCGATGGCGGTCCTACTGGAGTCGATCCTGCTGGATTCGTCCTTCGCATCCCGCGCCGGGTGGGCGCTCCTGCGTGACGGTCCCAGCCGCTGCCCAGCCCCTGAAGGGCATCTGATAACGCAGTTCTTGCGGCATAGACAAAGCGATGCCCTGATACGAACCTGTGTTGTCCTGATAAGAACTGAAGTCGCCGTGATATAAAGTGGAGTTCTTCCGCAGCCTGCTGAGGAGTACAATCCAGCCTTTCCGGAGGTTGCGGTGAAGCGCTGGACTATTCTCCTGACTGTTCTGCTGAGTCTGCCGTGGTTGATCTCCGCGGGCTGGGCTCAGAAAAATGCGCCCGCTCCTGCGTCTGTAATCGTGATTCGGGCCGGAGTGCTGATTGATGGCGTGTCGGGTTCCGCTCGTCGGGACCAGATCATCACCATTCGCGGAAATACGATTACCGATGTCGCTGATGCGGGGTCGGCGGGTGCTCTGCCGAGCCTTCCCGCGGGTACGACATTCATCGATCTTTCGCAAGCCACGGTACTTCCTGGGCTGATTGATGCTCACACTCACATTTTCTTGCAGGGTGAAGATCCCGCCGAGGGCGGATACGATATTCAGCTGCTCAAGTATCCACTGGCGTTCCGCGCGGCGCGGGCGACGGTTTCGGCGCGGCGCGCGCTCGAACAGGGGTTTACCACGTTGCGCGATATGGAGACGGAAGGTGCGGGCTACGGCGATGTGGGCATCAAAATGGCGATTGAAGGTGGATACATTCCGGGGCCGCGCTTGTTTGTCTCGACGCGCGCCATCTCGACGACCGGAGGATATCCACTGGAGGGTTACGCGCCGGAGATCGAAGTGCCGAAGGGCGTGCAGATCATTGACGGACCGGTCGAGGCGCGGAAGGCCGCGCGCGAACAGCTTGACCACGGCGCCGACTGGATCAAGGTTTATATGACGCATCGGTCGTGGGTTCGTAACGACGGGGTCGGCAAGAACGGCGAACTGGTATCGCAGCCGACGCTGACGGTAGAGGAACTGCGCGCGATTGTGGACGAGACTCATGGCTGGGGGAAAAAAGTGGCTTGCCACGTTTACAGCGGAGAAGGCATGCAGCGCGCGCTCGATGGCGGCTGCGACTCGCTCGAGCACGGGCTGGTTCTGACCGACGCGCAAATCGCACAGATGATCCGGCAGGGCACATGGCTCTGCCCGACGCTGAGTGTTTACTATGGGGACTGGGCGCCGGCCGATACTCCGGCAGGCCAGCGCGACCGCAAGCGCGCGTCCGAGCACGAGTTGTCGTTTCGCAAGGCGCTTAAGGCGGGAGTGAAGATTGCTTTCGGAACGGACATGGGGGGCATTCCCTGGAGCGAACCGATCGCGCAGGAGTTTCCGCGAATGGTCGAATTCGGCATGACGCCGATGCAGGCGATACAGAGCGCGACTTCGCGGGCGGCAGAGCTACTGGAGATGAAAGGACGACTGGGCGTGATTGCTCCGGGCGCTTACGCCGATGTGGTCGCGGTTTCTGGCGATCCTTTGACGAACATCAAGATCCTTGAAAATGTCGGGTTCGTGATGAAGGACGGCAAGGTATTCAAGAACGAACTTGGGCAGAAGAGGTGAGGTGATGAACATTCTGGAAATGTGTGATCCGGAAGTGGCTAAGGTTCCAGTGGGAGCGACTGCCGAGCAGGCGATCCGGGCAATGCTGGATCGACACGTGGGAGCGGTCGCGGTCACTGACGAAAACCATCGCGTCGCAGGGATTTTCACCGAACGAGATGTGCTGCGCCGGTTGGCGCTGGGCGATCACGACCCGCGAAATGTTTCTGTCCGCGAAGTGATGACGACGCCAGTCGAGATGGCGACCCGGGCCACCACAGCGAGCGAAGCGCTTGCCACCATGGTGGAGCGCCATTACCGGCACTTGCCGATCGTCGACGATGACGGACGGTTGCTGGGGATGCTCTCGATTCGCAACCTGCTACAGGCGCAGATTGACACGCTTACGAGTCAACTGGATCAGGCGCGGTCGGTGGTGCTTTGAGAGTGTGGCGTCACTGGTGCGCGTGCGGACTTTGGGCGGGGTTTTTGCTTGGCGCTGGCGGAGCCTTGGCGATCTTCACATCGAAGCTGACGGGCAACTGCTTTGGGGGGTAACAGGCTGCGTTATCGCAGGCCTGATATTTCAGAGTTCCGCGGACGACATATTTCCCGGGTTGCACGGAGTGCAGTGGACGCACCAGCACATCCACTTCGAAATCTCCGGTGTAGACATTGAGTTTTTCGTCGGGAGCGAAGGCGAAACTCATATCCTGGCCCTCGGGGTAGGTGGTTTTGCCGATGACGATGTCAGTGGTGGCTTCTACCTTGAGCACGGTGGGGATCAGGAACTCCGACTTCGGCTGGTTGGAATTTATGTGGTAACCACTGACGACGCGGAACAAAAGCGGGACGGTCGCTGGCGTGCCCTGCACGACGGTCACGACCGGAGCGGGCGCCATCTTTACGGCAGGACCTTGCGGACCGAGGTCGTCCTGCGCCCGCGACCATGCGGAGAACAGGAGAAGCGCGCTCGCGAGAAGAATTTTCACTGGGCTGCCCCCGCTCTTAGAGTCAGATGCCGACCGTCCAGCCCCTAAAGGGGCGCTTGATTCTGAAGCTTACGGAATCGCTAAGGCGATGCCCGGATACAAACCCACCTCCAGAGTACTCCACGCGCAGGTTAGGTTCGTAGTTACCTCCGAGCCTGTACCGCCTGTCCCTGGCTCATGGCCTTTTTGATGTGGTCGACGAATACGCTGCGGCTCTGCAGGCCGAATTCGCGAGCGATGAGCTTGCCGTCGCGGTCTAAGAAAAAAGTTGTGGGCAGCACACTGACGCCGCCGTAGCTCTGGCCAACGGACTCTTTGCCGATCAGGATGGGGTAGTTGACGCCCATCTCCTTCGCGAATTTGGCGATGTCCTCGGTGCTGGCGTCGTCCATGGCTACGCCCACGATCTGGAATCCTTGCGGGCCGTATTCTTTTTGCAGTTCGACAAACCACGGCATTTCGACCTTGCAGGGCTCGCAATATGTTGCCCAGAAATTGAGCAGGACGGCTTTGCCGCGCAGGTCGGAGAGCTTGAGGTTTTTTCCGTCGAGCGCGGGGAGTTCGAAATCAGGGGCCAAATTGCCCATGAGTTGTCCCTTCGCGGGACCGTTCGCGCGATTCTTGCGGGCTATGCGAATGCCAGCGAATAACATGGCCGCGACAATGGCGGCGATGAGGAACAGAATCAGAGGATTTCTTTTCACTGATAACCTCGGCGGCTAAAGCCGCGCTCAAGAGAATGCAACTACCGCAGCGCTGAAGCGCTGCGCCACCCAAAACATTCGCAGCGTCCTACAGCGCAAAGCGATTTAAGAACGAGAAATAGCCGGAGATGAGTGCGAATCGACCCATTACCAGCAGGATGCCCAATGCGATCAGCAAGCCACCACTTGCTACTTCCACGGCGTGCATGTGGAATTTGAAGCGGTTGTAGAACTTGAGAAAGCGCTCGATGCCGAGCGAAGTCAGCAGGAAAGGCACAGCCAGTCCGGCCGAGTAGATGGCCAGAAGAAAAATTCCTTTCCAGACAGTGTCCTGAGCGGCGGCGAATCCGAGCACGACCGCCAGGATCGGACCGACGCACGGCGTCCAACCAAAGGCGAAAGCAAACCCAATGACAAACGCGCCCCAGGCGGAAGAACTGCCTTTGAGGCTATGCAGACGCGTGTCGGCCAGCAGTGCCTTGATCTGCAAGAGGCCGGTCAGGTGGAGACCGAAAAGAATAATGACCGCTCCGGCGATTCGGGCGAGCAGCGATTTGTACTGTGCAAGGATTTGGCCGACTTCGGTCGAGATCGCGCCCAAGGTGATGAAGACAATGCTGAAGCCGATTATGAACGCGGCTGAATTGAGCATCACCTTGCGGAAGAGCTGGCCTTCCTTCATCTTCAGTTGCTCAACGCCTACGCCGGAGATCAGGGAAACGTATCCGGGCACCAACGGAAGCACGCAAGGCGACAAGAAGGAGATCAGTCCTGCGACGAAGGCGGCGAGCGGTAATGGCAAACTCGTCATATCTGTCTATTCTAGCGACCCGATTGTAGCGACGAAGGCAGAAGTTTCCACCCTAGCCAGCCTCCTATATACAAGATGCTTCGAACGGCGGATTTGTTACAGCATTCCCACGTCCTCCGTTAGATCTTTCATACATTAGACGAGGTCAGCTACTCGTTGTTATCGCGATCAGGGCTTATGTGGACCCGTCGGGGCCGGCGATTGCTTGGATGGCGGTGCCGACACAGCTGGCGCGACGGTCTCGGGCGGAGCTTCAGTCAAGACTTTGCGGATAAATCCGGAGGGCACGGTTGCGGTGAGAATCGCGCGATCTCCTGCCTGTTCGACTTTGAGGCTCTCGAAGAACGTCTTTACATCGGGATCTGTACCATGTGCGCCGACGTTGCCTTCGGCGGCACGAAAGAGGCTTAGAAACGCGGCGATCTTTTCGGTGATGGCCTGGGCGTCAGCGTCGCTGTCAGTGAACGCTTCCGCTCGCAGGTGAAGAGCACGGAGATACCGGGCGGAAATCACGGCGACTGTGGGCTTCGGAAACAGGAGGCTCCAACCGCCCAGTCCGCCGAGGGAGCTCATTTCGGGCCGCACGCGCAGAATCGCAAAAGACAGGCTCGCCAGAGGAACTCGTCGATAGAACCTTCGCAGCAACCATGGTCCGCCAAATGGCGAAGCCAGTTTGCGGGAGCGGTTGAGCATGCCGCGAATCACGTCCGGGTCGGGATGGTTCGAAACCGCGACGCTGTCATACGAGAGAATGACAACCCGAACCGTACGGCCTTCGATGGGGACGTTGTAGATGTCAAAACCGCGGTAATCGTCAATAGAAGACGATATCTTCTTGAGGTACGCAGTCAGCCGGCCGGAGTCGATCTTGCCGACGAAGACTTCTGAGAAGCGCGGTTCTGAAGCCGAGCCAGCGGTTCCACCTCCCCACTTCTGCGGATAGTGGATGGCGAAGGCAGCCTGGTCGAGATCGCGCTCGAACTGAAAGCCCGTCTCCTCGACAAACTTCTGGTATTCGGGCTCGCGGGAAACCGGCGGCAGTGGACCGGTGGCGTTGAATGTCCGAATCCATTTTAGATTGATGTAGAAGAACCCGTCCGCTCCCGGGAGCAGGCGGGCCGCTTCCGGCGGAGCGTGCTTGCGCAGGGTCACGATCAACGCTACGGCGGCCACAATCAGCAAAACGGCCAGGGCGATGAGGAGGCGACGTCGGGTGCGCATCGAATTCGGCGGGTGCTCGGCTCATCCGCTATGAAACAGCGGGTGAGAGTGCTAATGATAGCACTGGGTTCTGGCGGCGGTTGGGTTTGCAAGGCCTGCCCGCGGCACAAGGGAGCTCACTGGGGCTTGGGCGCGCCCCCCGGTTGCACGTGAAATGCCCTTGTGATAACGTAAATAATTGTCCCGGACTTCAGGAAGGGATCGGGGAAGTATTGTGTCCGAAAGGACTTGCTTCCACCTGCTGGCGTAGCTCAGTCGGTAGAGCATCTGATTTGTAATCAGAGGGTCGGGGGTTCGATTCCCTTCGCCAGCTCCAGAAAAACAGGATTCCGGAAGCAGAAGAGGTTTAACGCGGCAACGCGCGTTAGCGGCGCAGCTATAAAGCACTCCTTCAGATTATTTTCCGGCGAGTGTAGGTGTCAGGCGGGAGTTCTCGCATTCGGTTTCCCGAGCTGAGAGATGCTGTCGAGTGTCGGTGTTGTTTTTCGCGCGGGTGCTTTTGTCCGTCCGAGGTTTTCGGATTTGCACAGGTGGGTGAGTGGTTAAAGCCAACAGACTGTAAATCTGTCCCTCTCAGGAGGTACGGAGGTTCGAATCCTCCCCTGTGCACCAGAGTGACGAAAGACGTAACGAAAGAAGCGGCGATGCTTCAGTTGCCAACGACGCTGAGGCGGAAACAAGAAGTTGACGATCAAGAAGAAGTTCGTGCTGGCTCTCGTCGCGTATGCAGTGCTGGGCGTTTTAGCTTGGACCACGCTATCGGATGAGCCGATTCGAGTCTTGGACTGGAATGTGAGACTGCGAACCGGGACGCTGCTGATCCTGGGATTGTTCGCATTTCGCGCGGCGCTGTATTTTTGGCGAACCCGGATCGAAGAAGAGCGGGAAAACACGAAGCCGACCGATTGAGACTGAAGATTGATCCGGCGGAATTGATTTTGGCGTTGAGCGGTGCCGTGAGCCGATGTAGCTCAGTTGGTAGAGCACTCCCTTGGTAAGGGAGAGGTCATCAGTTCAATCCTGATCATCGGCTCCATTTAAGATTGCGATAAGGTGTTGCGGAGATTGGGTTGAGGTTTGTGGAAGGGCACGGCTTTAGCCGTGCCGCTTAGAGCCACATATTCAAGCGGCTTTAGCCGCTGAGGCTGAGCGGGAGTAACTCAGTGGTAGAGTCACAGCCTTCCAAGCTGTTGGTCGCGGGTTCGATCCCCGTCTCCCGCTCCAGAGTTTGAGCGTTGAATTGGGTGTGGTCGGATGGGAACAGTGAAGTTCGAGCAAGGACTGATCAAGGTCGAGAACGAGCGTGAGTTCGGCGACCTGAAGGCCGCGATGGAGAAAGCGTTCGCGGTTGATCGAGTCGCGAAGTATTTGAAAGAGCTTGAGCGCCGCAACATTCGAGTTCGCAACCTGGATGCGGCTTTCGTGGCGGATGCGATCGACCGGATAGCGGGCGACGATGGTGGAACGGCACGGTCTTTGTACCGATCACTACCCGTTTCGGATCAGGCGCAGGTGCGGGAGTTTTATCTCTCGAAAGTGGAAGAGGTCGATCCGGCGCTGCGGGCGAAGTTTCACAAGCTGTATCAGTACTACTGAGTGGATCTCAGGACGACGATTGATTCGCGAAACAGCCGGCGGCAGGCCGGCGCTAAGGACAGGAAATGGCGAAAGAAAAATTTGAACGGACCAAGCCGCACTGCAACGTAGGGACGATTGGTCACATTGACCATGGCAAGACGACGTTGACGGCGGCCATCACCAAAGTTTTGCAGAAGCACAATCCGAAGATTGTGTTCCGGTCGTTTGATTCGATCGACAACGCTCCGGAAGAGAAGGCGCGTGGCATCACCATTGCCACCGCGCACGTGGAGTATGAGACGCCGAACCGGCATTATGCGCACGTCGACTGTCCCGGCCACGCGGATTACATCAAGAACATGATCACGGGCGCGGCGCAGATGGACGGCGCGATTCTGGTTGTGGCGGCGACGGACGGTCCGATGCCGCAGACGCGCGAGCACGTGCTGCTGGCGCGGCAGGTCGGCGTGCCTTATATTGTCGTGGCTTTGAACAAGTGCGATGCGGTGGATGATCCGGAGCTGCTGGATCTGGTCGAGTTGGAAGTGCGCGAGCTGTTGAAGAGCTA
>DATEQN010000002.1:0-3094 GCA_035272625.1 Terriglobales bacterium
GGGGACATCCATGATAAGTAAAAGTCAAGAGGAGACGGAGGTCTCCTTGCACTTAGAGGATTGGGGTCTCGAAGCGAAGGTGGTGCGGTTGAGTTAAGCAACAGCCAGCGATCGTTGAGCGCGGCCAAAGCAGCAGCCTGGCCAGACATCCATTTGCGGGAGACGGGCGCGAACCCGGTCCACGAAGTATGAGTTAGGGTTTTCCGGCCGGCCTCGATACAGACGGTAAGGAGCATCGGGAGTCGAGACTCCTCTGCCCAGTCCCCAAGTTGGCGAGGAACGGCCGGGCGATCGCCGCTGAGTTCAAAGTTTTTCCTTCTTAGGCAGCTTTTTGGGTTGGCTCTTCCAAAGGCACGCGCAGTTGGAAGGGCTGACGGCTTTTGTCGACGGCCAGCAGATAGGTGACGAGTTTGCGCGCCACGGCCAGAGTGGCGCGATTGCGATGCCCACGCTCCAACTCGCGGGCATGCAGCGCCGCCAGTTGCGGATTCCACCGCGGGGCCAGCTTGGCGGCCTCGATCAGTGTGGTTTGCAGCCAGTGGTTGCGCTGTTTCGAGATGGGACCGCGTTGCAGCTTGCCCGCCGAGGACTTCAAGGCGGCGGTCAGTCCGCAGTAACTCATGGCATCGGAGCAGGAGGGAAAACGCTGGGGATCGCCGACCTCCAAGGCCCAGGTGAGAGCGGTAATTTCTCCGACTGCTGGAATCGTCATCAACCGCTCGACACGTTGCGCCAGTTCGGGATCGGCGAGTAACTCGCGGACCAACCGCTTCTGCGTGTTCTCGAACATCTCCAGAGTACCGCGGCTCAAACGCAGCAGATCGATCACCGATTCCGGCACTTCTTCGAGTTCTTCCAGCAGACTGGCGAAATATTTCTTGCGGTGCAGCTTCTCCTTCACATAAAGAGCGCCGGTCTCCATCAGCAGTCCGGCCATCTTGTTCTTCATGCGTACCGCTTCGCTCACCACCAGGCTGCGATAGCGCAGCAGACGGCGCAGTTCGCGAATCCGCGGCGGCGCCACATAGCAGGCCGGTAATAAATCGCAGCGCACCAGGTCGGCGATGGTGCGCGCGTCGATGGTATCGCTCTTCTTTTTGCCCGCGCTGATGGCCTTCATCTTGGCCGGATGCGCCATCTCCAATTGCTCGCCGTAGGGTTTCAGCGTGTCGTAGATCCAAGCGCTGAACAGGGTCGCTTCCATCGCTCCGCGCCACGGTTGCGGACGGGTTGAGGCCCAATGCCGCAAGACCTCGCGTTGCGCCAGCACGCTGCCTTCTTCCACAATCTCGCCCGCAGCGGTCTTGACACAGAAACTGATGGTTTTCTTGTGAACGTCGAATCCGATATAGTGAAGGCTGTTCATAGGGTTCTCCAAGTGCGCTTTCTGAGCTGGCGCTTTCCTCGCCAGTCTCAGCATCGTAGCCGCTTCGAGAGCCCTTCTTCATTTCACTTATGCATTCATACAGACGGAACGTTCCCAGCAACTAGTTTAATTCACACGCCAAAGAGAACCGCAGGGCAGCACACACCTCATTCATCCGAGCGGCACTAAGCTGGGCCACGCGTCTTCCTAATCGCTGTTGCGATACGGTGACCGCATTGTGCAGGTTCACCGCGCACGGGGACTTCATCCCGTCCTCCTCATTCAGAAGAACTTCCGACGGCACGCCGCGAATCGTGGAAGTGACAGGCGCAACCGTGACTGTGGACAGATAGGCGATGGCGCTGTTGCGGGTGAGCACGAGGGCCGGGCGTTGTTTGTCGGGCGCCGCAAACTGGTAGAGCCGAACCTCGCCCCGGGCGATCCGGCCTCGGGCTATTCTTCCGGCCACGTGGCCTCCGCTTCCCAATCCCGCGCTTCCGCGTCGGCTTGCGACGGTCGCGAGTAGCCCTGGCGGTCGCGTTCTTCACTGGCTCGCAGTTCCAACCGGCGGAGATGTTCCCGCAGGGCGTCGCGCACCAAAGCCGATCGGTTTCGCCGGGTGCGCTTCGCCGCTTGGTCGGCGGCGTTTAACAACTCTTTATCCAGCACGATTTGAACGATCTGCATATGTGGAATCTGTTCCACAGTATACTCCACATAGAAGCCATTTTCAAAGCAAGCTGTTACATTCCGGGACAATCCCCCGCCAATCGGGAAATCCTCCTAAGTCATTGACAGAAAAATACTTTACGAGTAAGTCCTTATTCCTCAAAGACCTGGCGAAAACCATCCGCTAAGTCTTTGATTCCAAAAGACCGGCTCCAGGGGGGGCAAACACCTGAACAAGAACCGAACCGTTCAGCCGCTTGCCGCGCAACTCCACTGCAAGCCTCGGCGAAAGCGGCGAAGGGATTTCGTGAGGCCATCTGGCCGAAAACCACCACTCCGGTGGAAACGGGCCACCGGAACGGCGGGAATCGCCGCCTGCCCAAGCTGTGATGCCCGTCCTAAATTACTAAAAATAATGCGATTGCAGAATCTTCGCCGGGTGCGCGACATTGGCACTCAGCCTGCGATACCTCTGGCATGGTTTGTGTCCCGAGCACGTTGGAGGTACGTATGAAGTTCAGGCTAATAGCGGCAATCTTAGGATTGGGATTGATGATCGCGATCCCTGGTGTCGTCGTCGCGCAGATCTCGGACGACCAGGTTCCGGATCAAGGTGCGAAGCCGTCCCCGAACGTCCAGATGCAGTCGCCCGGCGAGCAGGACTCCACGGGTCAAGGTCCAATGGATCAACGTTCGATGGATCAAGGTCAAGGTTCGATGAGTCAGGGCCCGATGGATCCCGGCTCCAACGACGCTGGCTCCGGCAACCAGAGTTACAACACGCCCGCTCCGCAGGAGAAGAATGGGGTCGCGCGCATCAGTCTGATTCACGGCGATGTCTCCACCCAGCGTGGCGACTCAGGCGCCTGGTCGGCGGCTGCGCTGAATGCTCCCGTGGTTGCCGGGGACCGCGTTTCAACCGGCGACAAAGCGCGCACCGAACTTCAGCTTGACTATGCCAACATGCTGCGGCTGGCTGAGCATTCGCAGGCCAATATCAACACCCTCACCAGTTCGCAAATACAAATTCAACTTGGACACGGAATGGCGAACTACTCC
>DATEQN010000003.1:0-87888 GCA_035272625.1 Terriglobales bacterium
CCAAGAAGGTTGAACAAGGAGCACCAACATGACAAACGTGATTGAGTTCTACGTTCCAGTTCGCTTCCGAAAGGCCGTGAAGTGGGTGCCTCAGCAGCAGCGCGGCCGGGTCCTCGAATTTCCGGTGGCGCAAAAGCGAACTGCCTGACATCCGGGAACCAGAAAACAAACTGCAAATATCAGGAGGAGACTATGGGCGCGGCCGTTGCTTTCGCAGACCTCGGAGACTTCAGAGCAACCAGTTTTCCCAACGTGAGCAGGCTCGAAGCCGATCAGTTCTATTTCGAACCAGAAATTAGCTCTGAGCACTGCTTTGAAGACATCGTCGGCAAGAGCGCAGCCCTCCGGAAAGTGCTGGAACAAGTCGCGATCGTTGCTCCCACGGATTCCACTGTTCTACTTCATGGCGAAACGGGAACTGGCAAGGAGTTGGTCGCACGTGCGATTCACAACTTAAGCTCCCGCCGCAATCGTCCTTACGTGCGTATGAACTGCGCGGCCATTCCATCAGGCCTATTGGAAAGCGAACTGTTTGGGCACGAGAAGGGAGCCTTCACTGGAGCTTTGATCCAAAGAAGGGGTCGATTCGAACTGGCGGACGGGGGCTCGCTATTTCTGGATGAGATCGGCGACATCAGCCTGGAACTCCAGCCGAAACTATTGCGTGCCATCCAGGAGCAGGAGTTCGAGCGACTGGGAAGCTCCAAGACGATCCAAGTCAACGTGCGACTCATCGCCGCGACCCATCGCGACCTTGAAGCCATGATCAAGGAAGAGAAGTTCCGCGAGGATCTTTTCTATCGATTCAACGTTTTCCCGATTGAGATTCCGCCGCTGCGGGAGCGGCGCGAGGACATTCCCCTGCTCGTGAACTATTTTGTTTCGAAGCTGTCGCAACGCATGCGAAAACAGATCACATCTGTATCAAGGCAGACCATGGAAGTTCTAACGAACCACTCGTGGAGAGGGAATGTTCGGGAACTGGCGAACTTTATCGAACGCGCGGTCATCGTGACACGCGGTGAGGAGTTAGAAGTGCCCGTAGCGGAGCTTCGTAGCTCTTCCGAAATGGTTTTTGTTGCCGCGTCGACCTCTAGCTTTCGACAAGCGGAATGCAGTGTGATCGTCGAGGCTTTGAGATCCGCTTCGGGGCGGATTGCAGGAAAGGGCGGAGCCGCCGAACGTCTCGGATTGAAACGTACGACGCTGCAAAACAAGATTCGCCGCCTCGGCATCGCAAAAGCACACTACCAGAACTAGCGAGACTGACCTCAGGTGCGGAGCCATGCACGCGGACCGCTAAGAAGAGTCGACGGTTTTGACCTTATGGGAATAGTGGGGTGGAACTCATGACTGAAAAGAAGGATAGAGACCGAGTGATGGCCGAAATCACACTTTCACATCTTTTGCGACTGGCCACCGAACAAGGCTCCCCTGTGAGCCGGGAGCAAGCTCTCGCATTTCTCAATCAAGAGGGACGCGCGTTCGAGATGTGGAAGCACATGATGCAGGCTGGTGCGGCCATCTTTCGTGCGAATTCTTCCACTTCTGGCGCTGTACCGGGATGAGCAAAGATTTCCACCTTGCGATTCGGCTCGCTTCCCCCCGCGGGCATACCGACCGAAGACGACATCAGGAAATCCCGACACGGATACACCGCCGTCGGATTACTTGATAAGCAAAAATCGCATACCGCATTAGTTACTGGTCGTCGCATAAAAATTCTCCTTTCTTAGCTCGCCGAACTCCCTCACCGACTCAAAAACTTTGAGTCGCTTCCTCATTGGGAGTTTCCTTTTGTGGAAAGGGCAAAAATTCGTAGCGGCACATTTTCCGAAGCCGCCTACGTTCGGATTTTGTCCCCTCAAACCACACCCATTTGTGTTTCGGCACGGTTGGAACTTCTTTTCCGCCCAGATTGCGAAGAAACTGAGCCTTCGTAAGACCCATCCTGCCCATCTCTTCCGTCCACCCCCACTGGATCGCTTTCTTCCTATAGCTGTAGCTAGTTGTGGTTTCGCCATTGGGGAACTTCCAATCTTCTTGTCCAACCTCGGAGTCACGCCCGATGTTTTGACCCAGATAGTGCCAATTGGCTGACTGATAGATCAGTCCTCGTTCTCCCGCCGCAGGATCGGAGTAGGCGAAAAATACGCGCCAGCCATGCTCCTCATGCGCTTTCTTGCAAGCGTGCCGCACCAAGTACGAAGACGCTGAGTCTGGAGCGAAATGCAGGGTTGCGCCCCGCATTAGGCAGACTGTTCTATCCCGCCAGTAATGATCTGGGTCAGGTTCAACAATCTGCCGCGCTTCGGGAGAACCACCTAAGCCAAAGCACACTACGGCGACCAACTCGCCGCCTATCCTCAAGCCGTAGCTGGCAGCGGTCCTTTGAGGCAGGTTGCCCAACCATTCATACCTTTCGATAATTTCTTTCGCCTCGGCATAGCTCACCTCTTCTACGACCGCTCCGTCGAAGGATTCGATCTTGGGGCGAGGATCGGCTTCGGCGCACATCTCCCTGATGTGGCGCTGGAAGGCTTTACTCGGGTCTTGTTCGAACAAGACCTCCGCGTACTCGTGACCGTAAACTTCAATCCAATCTTTCGAGTTGCAGTCCGTCAGTGCTTGATTTTTCTTCTCGTTTGACATAAAGTCTCCATTGATAAGGTTGTGGGGAGCGGTCTTCTGCTCCCCGAGTTAAGGGTTACCAACTAGCCTGAGCAGTTTGAGCCTGCTCGGGCTTTTCCATTGGGATAGGGAAGTCGGCAAAATGAATCGTTGGAGACTTCCTTGGCTCCCTGAGCGGCGGGCGTATCGAGCAACATGGGAAGTCTTGGACTGTCCGGTTTTGGTTGGACGTTCCAGGGCAAGCGGAGCGTGATTACAAGCGCGTGAAGATTTGCCCGGTGAACGGGGCCGGATCACTCAACAAGTCCGAACGGAAGCGAAGAGCGAAAGAAATCATCGCTGAGTCCGGAGCAGACTCCGAGGAAGTCTTCCGCGAAGCGGAAGCCGCGAATCTCGGAACAACGTTCAAGGAACAAGCTGAGAGATGGTTCAAAGCAGTGCAAACACGGAAGCGGAGGCCAATCAAGCCGCGTACCGCAGATGCGTGGGCAACCTATCTCTCTTACATCAACGCACAGATCGGGGAAATGCCGCTTACGTCGGTGAACAACCTCGCAGTGAAAGAACTCATTGCGAAGATGGCCTCCGAGGTAAAGAAGAACAAGCCGCGTTTCGCCGCGAAGACGATCAGCAACTACGTGCAAGTGGTGAAGATGGTGGTAGCGTCCGCGGTCAACGATAAGGGGGAGGAGATCTATCCAGTGAAGTGGAACCATGACTTCATGGATCTGCCCGAGGTCAAGGATCAGAGGACTCCTACTTTCTCGGCCGAGGAGATCAGCACGATCGTCTCGAAGGCCGAGGGACAGTATCAAGTGCTCTATGCCTTGCTCGCGGGGACGGGTCTTCGGATCGAGGAAGCCTTCGCTCTGCAGGTGGAGGACATCGAACACTCTGTGATCCGCGTCCGCCACAGCATGTGGAACGGCAAACTGTACTCGCCAAAGACGGCGGCCGGGCTCCGCGAGGTGGACATCCACCATTCGCTGGCTGAGTTGCTACACGATCATCTGAACGGACGTTGTACGGGGTTCGTCTTCAGAAGTGCAGTAGGAACACCGCTGGCTCGCTCAAACGTGTTGCGGAGGAGCCTACACAAGATCTTGAGAGAGATGGGCCGCGAGAAGTGCGGCTTCCATGCCTTTCGGAGATACCGTGTGACTCATCTTCGCAAGCAACGAGTGCCAGAGGATCTGTTGCGTTTCTGGATCGGTCATGCCGACGGGAGCGTCACAGACGGTTACTCGAAGGTGAAGGAAGATGTTGAGTTCCGCAGATTCACGGCGGAGCAGGCGGGACTCGGTTTCCACATGCCCACTGTGGCACCGAAATTGCCAGTTGCACCCATTGCACCCAAAACTGCGGGTGCTGGAATCGCTCTAACTGCTTGAAGGAATTGGTCGGGGAGAGAGGATTTGAACCTCCGACCCCCTGGTCCCGAACCAGGTGCTCTACCAGGCTGAGCCACTCCCCGACTGACAACTGGATGGCGGCCACCACGAGAACAACGTGGCGACTCGAACTCACACAGTATAGCATTCTGCGGTCGGACGATTGATTCGGACGATTGGCTCGCTCGCGCTGCAGGTTTTGTCGTAAACAGCCGCCGATTCCGTTAGATGATTTGGCGCGCTGATTTCAACGAGTGTCGAGTTTCTGGCGCTACCATGCTGTGCCGTTCTCTGGAGCTTTCACCAGTAGGAGAGAAAATTGTTGCCTGACGAGCCTGCCGTCATGCCTGCCGGCAGACACGCAAAGGCTGCTACAATCGTCGTCATAGTCGTCTCGCTGCCACTATTAAAACGTTTCTATGCGGGTTTTTACTGCTGGAAGGTTGTTAACTCCGACGGATGCCCTCGAACATCCTCTCGTGCTCGTCGAGCAGGGACGCGTCCTCGAAATTTCCTGTCGGAGCAGCCGTCAGGTTCCCGCCGGAGTTTCTGTGTCCGACCTCGGCGATGGTGTAATGGCGCCGGGGTACGTTGATCTTCACCTTCACGGCAGCGCCGGGTATGACGTCATGGACGATACCGCCGAGGCGCTGCCGGCGATCGAACAGTTGCTCGTCCGGCATGGGGTCACGAGTTATTTTCCAACTACCGTCACCGCTCCGATGGACATAACTTTGCGAGCGCTTGAACGGCTGGCGGACGCGATTGAAACGCGCGAACGACATCTCGAACAACAGAATGCGGATGACAAGAATCGTGCCTTCCCGCTCGGAATTCATCTTGAGGGCCCATTCATCAGCCATGCGCGTCGCGGCGTACACCCGGCAGAGAATTTGCTGGCTCCGTCGCTGGCGTCATTCGAGCAGTTTTGGCAGGCGGCGCGTGGCCGCATTCGCGTGATGACGATTGCCCCCGAATTGGAAGGCGCGCCCCAGGTCATTGCCGAAGCCACGCAGCGCGGCGTTTGCGTGAGCCTGGGACATTCCGACGCCGACTTTGCGACGGCCGAGCGCGGAATCGCGGCGGGAGCGCATCATGCGACGCATACTTTCAATGCCATGCGTCCGTTGGACCATCGTAGTCCAGGCATTTTGGGTGCGGTGCTGACAGATCGTCGCGTGAGCGCGGATATCATCGCCGACGGCGTTCATCTTGATCCGGCGATCGTGAAGCTCGTTGCTGACGCCAAGGGCCCTGAGCAAACGGTGCTCATCACGGATGCCGTTTCGGCGACCGGCATGCCGGACGGGCGTTACCGGCTTGGATCTTTCGAAGTGGACGTTCGCGATGGCAAGTGCACGGTGGACGGCAAGCTGGCCGGAAGCGTTTTGAGCATGGACCGTGCCGTGCGCAATCTGGCGCATTTCGCGCAATGGGATCTGCCACAGGCAGTGACGGCCGCCAGCCGAAATCCGGCGCGGGTGGCGCGGGTAGCGAATAAGGGCGTTCTCGCGGTGGGAGCCGATGCGGACTTTGTGGTCCTAAGCCCGGAAGGCGAAATACTGCACACTTTTATCGGCGGCGTGGAATGCTCCAGGTGCTAGTTCTCAGTTCCCGATTCTCCGTTCTCAGAGAAATCAGTGACAGGAGTTTATGTTCGAGTCGTTCCTCTGGATTCTTATGGTGAACTGAGAAACTGCGAACCGGGAACTGAGAACTGCTGTTGAAGTACGCCGCTCAAGGGGACAAAGAGTAATGGCTGCGACGCGCAAATTCCCGCATCATCTGATTCGAGAGATTTTTGAGCAGCCCGACGCTCTGCGGCAAACCATTGAACCTCGTGTCTCGCTGGCCGAGGGACTGGTTCACCTCGATGAGATCCACATCTCGCGCGAGGAACTGCACGCGTTGCGAAGGATAAACATCGTGGCTTCGGGAACCAGCCGTCACGCCGGGATGACGGGCCAGTACATGATGCAGGAACTGGCCGGTGTGCCGGTCGATGTGGATTACGCCAGCGAGTTCGAATACCGCAACCCGATGATCGGGCGGGGCGAACTCAGCATCTTTATTACTCAGTCGGGAGAAACCGCCGACACGACGGCAGCGCAGCGCGAAGCGCGGCAGAAGGGGTCGCGTACCGTCGCAATTTCGAACGTTGAAGGCTCGACGATTGCCCGGGAAGCCGACGGTTTCATCTACACCCATGCTGGTCCCGAGATCAGCATCGCCTCGACCAAGGCATTCACCGCGCAGATGGCGTGTTTGTTTCTGTTCGCGCTGTACCTCGGCGAAATCAAGAAAAAGATTTCGAAGACGCTGGCCCAGTACTATATCGGTGAACTTCTCGCACTACCTCAGAAGACCGAAACCATCCTGGCGGCGGCCGATCAAGTGGAGAAGCTGGCCGAGCTTTACTATCGCGTGGACGACTTCATGTTCCTTGGCCGCGCCATCCACTACCCGGTCGCGATGGATGGAGCTCTCAAGCTCAAAGAAGTTTCCTACATTCACGCCGAAGGCTATCCCACCGGAGAAGCCAAGCACGGGCCGAATGCGCTGATCGATTTCCGCTTGCCGCTGGTCATGATCGCGACCTGCGACCGCAATAATAATAATGATCCGGGCTCTGTGCTGCGCTACGAGAAGAACGTCAGCAACATGAAAGGGTTTAAGAAGCAAGGCGCCACGGTGATCGCTCTGGCGACGGAAGGAGACACAACCGTGCCGCAGTTAGCGAACCACACCGTCTTTATCCCCAATGCGCCGGAACTGCTCTCGCCGATTCTGGAGATCGTTCCTCTGCAGCTGTTTGCGTATTACGTCGCCGCCAAGCGCGGCCTTGATGTGGATCGGCCACGCAACCTGGTGAAGGCGGTGACGCTAGAATAAAGTCGCCCTTTGCCCATGAAGAATTTCCTGCAAAAACGCCTGATACGCCCTATCGTGCAGTTGCTCACCCAGGGCATCACGCCGGAGAAAATCGCGCTCAGCCTGGCATTCGGGTTCATGCTCGGTCTTTTTCCCGTGCTGGGGACAACTTCCCTGCTTTGCCTGGTCGCGGCGATGCTTTTCCGCCTCAACTTGCCCGCCGTTCAACTCGTAAATATTCTGGTGAACCCGCTCTGGTTCGCTCTGTTGATTCCGTTTATCCGATTGGGCGAGCGATTATTCGGAGTGCCGCCACTCGCGATGACCGCCAGCCAGATCCTCGCGCTGGCGCACGCTGGTTTTCTGCATTCCTTTAGTGTGCTGTGGTTGACCGCGCTGCGGGCGGCCGCCGCGTGGCTGCTGGTTGGTCCTGTGGGAATTATTCTCCTCTATCTGATTCTGGTTCCCGTGATCCGGCGCTTGGCTCCATCGCCGACTGCTTCTCGCACGCAGGTTGGTAAGGGCGGGGACGATGGAGTTGGGGAAGTTGCTGCTCGCTAGTGGCTAGTCGTTCGCGAACGTGTGCCAACGAGTAAGGGCCGACGACCAGCGACTGGCTTTTCTGCCGGCCCCCAGCAAAATTCCTCCCGATTGCTTATGATGGGGAATCGCATTAATCGTGGGGGCAGGGTGGCTGAGACGCAACAGACAAACGGAATTGAAGTCCTCGAAACGCGGGAGTGGCTGGACTCGCTCGACTATGTGCTCTCGCATGGCGGACCGGATCGAGCGGGTCGGCTTTTGCAGCAACTGGCGCTGCATGCCCGGCGTGAGGCTGGGATCAACCTGCCGTTCTCGGCGACCACTCCCTACCAGAATACGATTCCTTCCCGGCAGCAACCGCCGTTTCCCGGCAGCCAGGAAATGGAACGCCGCATCAAGAGCCTGGTGCGCTGGAACGCCATGGCCATGGTCGTCCGCGCCAACAAGATTCAAGAAGGCATCGGCGGACACATTTCCACGTTTGCATCGGCGGCCACGCTCTACGAAGTGGCGTTCAATCACTTTTTTCACGCCTCCACTGAATCCGGCGACCGTGACGTTGTCTATTTTCAGGGACACGCCGCGCCCGGAATTTACGCTCGCGCCTATCTTGAGGGCCGCATCCCCAAAGAGAAATTGGAAAACTTCCGGCGGGAAATGAAACCAGGCGGCGGACTCTCGTCGTATCCTCATCCCTGGCTCATGCCCGACTTCTGGGAATTTCCCACCGTGTCCATGGGACTCGGCCCGATTCAGGCGATCTATCACGCGCGCTTCATCAAGTATCTCGAAAATCGCGGCTTGAAAACCTCCACCGGCGGTAAAGTCTGGGCGTTCTTGGGTGATGGCGAAATGGACGAACCGGAATCGCTCGGCTCGATCACGCTGGCGTCGCGCGAACGGCTCGACAACCTGATTTTCGTCGTCAACTGCAACCTGCAGCGACTCGACGGACCAGTGCGCGGCAATGGCAAGATTATCCAGGAACTGGAAGCGATTTTCCGCGGCGCGGGATGGAATGTCATCAAGCTGATCTGGGGCGGCGATTGGGATCCGCTCATTCAGGCCGATCGCGATGGCCTGCTCGTCCGCCGCATGGGCGAGATCACCGACGGCCAGTATCAGAAATATTTCGTGGAGAGTGGCGCGTACTTCCGGCAGAATTTCTTCGGCACCGATCCCCGGCTGCTGAAGATGGTGGAGCATCTTTCGGACGAGCAACTCGCCCGCATGCGACTCGGCGGTCACGACCCCATCAAAGTGCACGCCGCATACAAGGTCGCAGTTGAGCACACCGGATCCCCAACCATCATTCTCGCCAAGACCATCAAGGGCTACGGACTCGGCGAAGCGGGCGAAGGCAAGAACATCACGCACCAGCAGAAAAAGCTGAATGACGAGGAACTGCAAATCTTCCGCTCGCGCTTCGGCATTCCGGTTCCAGACGGCGAGCTTCACGACGCGCCGTTCTATCGCCCCGCTGACGACAGCGCGGAAATCAAGTACATGCAGGAGCGCCGGAAACAACTGGGCGGCTACATGCCGGTGCGGAAGGTGCGCGCCACGCCGCTGAAGCCGGTTTCTGAAGCGATCTTCGAAGAATTCTATAAAGGCACCGAGGGTCGCGATGCTTCCACCACCATGGTCTTCGTGCGCATGCTCTCCAAGTTGCTGCGCGACCCCGAGGTTGGGAAGTTCATCGTGCCCGTGGTTCCCGATGAAGCCCGCACCTTCGGCATGGAGGCGCTCTTCCGTCAGGTCGGCATCTATTCGAACGTAGGGCAGCTTTACGAGCCGGTCGATATGGATACTCTCCTTTATTACAAGGAGGCGAAGAACGGACAGATTCTCGAAGAAGGCATCACCGAGGCGGGATCGATGTGCTCTTTCATCGCCGCCGGTACCGCATATGCCAATCACGGCATCAACACGATTCCCTTCTTTATTTATTACTCGATGTTTGGATTGCAGCGCATCGGCGACCTGATCTGGGCCGCAGCCGATATGCGTTGCCGCGGTTTCCTGATCGGAGGCACGGCGGGAAGAACCACGCTGGCGGGCGAAGGCCTGCAGCATCAGGACGGACACAGCCACGTACTGGCTCTCCCGGTGCCAAACCTGCTGGCTTATGATCCGGCGTTCGCCTATGAGATCGCCATCATTATTCAGGACGGCATCAGACGCATGTACGTCGACGGTGAGTCTATCTTCTATTACTTGACAGTCACCAATGAGCCGCTGCCCATGCCCGAGATGCCCAGCCAGCCGGGCGTCCGCGAGGGTATCCTCAAAGGCTTGTACCGCTACCGGACTTCTGAAAAGAAAAACGCGAAGCTGCGAGCGCAATTGCTCGGCAGCGGAACCATCATGTTTGAGGTGCTCAAGGCGCAGGCGATTTTGGAAAAAGATTATGGCGTAGCAGCGGATGTCTGGAGCGTGACCAGTTACAAGGAGCTGTATCGCGAAGCCAACGACTGCGCCCGCTGGAACATGCTGCACCCTACGCAGAAACCAAAGGTGCCATACGTTACCCAGGCTCTGAAAGGTGCGGCTGGTCCATTCATCGCGGCCTCGGATTACATGAAGGTCCTGCCCGACAGTATCGCCCAGTGGGTTCCGGGCAAGCTGCTATCGCTAGGCACAGACGGTTTCGGACGCAGCGAAAACCGCGCCTCCCTGCGAGACTTCTTCGAAGTGGACGCCAAACATATTGTGCTCGCCACGCTGCATGCGCTGGCCAGCGAAAAGTCCAGCGAGAAGAAGGACGGCGCTGAAGGAGTCAGCGCGAAAATCCTGGAGAAAGCGATACGCGATCTTGGCATCGATCCGGAAAAGCGCAACCCGGCCACCAGCTGAAGTGATGTCCGCATAATGTACGAGATAAGTTTGAGTTGTCATTCGGATTGAGTTGTCATCCTGAGCGAAGCGAAGGACCTGCTGTCTCTCGGCGCTGGCAAAAAGCAGGCCCTTCGCTTCGCTCAGGGTGACAATGCGAAATTGTGATTAACGAGCTAGAGGGACCAGGAAAGAATGGCAACAGAATTTAAGCTGCCCGAACTAGGCGAGAATATCGAAACCGGCGACCTGGTCCGCCTGATGATCAAGCCCGGCGCCAGCATCACCGAAGGCGAGCCGGTCATGGAGCTCGAGACCGACAAGGCAGTTGTGGAAGTGCCTTCGTCGGTAACTGGCACTATCGGGGAAATCCGCGTAAAAGAAGGCGACAAGCTGCGAGTGGGGCAGGTGATTTTCACCGTCGAAAATGGGACTGGAACCAAGCCTGCTTCAAGGCCGACCGCGCAGCCCAGCGTAGTTTCCACAACCCCGGTCTCCGCAACCCCGGTAAAGCCGGCCCCAGCGCCTGCACCGCAGCCCGAGCGCCGAGCCACGTCCGCGTCTTCGTCCGCCACCGCCAGCGAGTTCAAGCTTCCGGAACTCGGAGAGAACATCGATTCCGGCGATCTGGTGCGGTTGATGATCTCGGTAGGCACGAACGTTTCTGAAGGCCAGCCGGTCATGGAACTCGAAACCGACAAAGCCGTGGTCGAAGTTCCCTCCACGGTCACTGGCGTGGTACGCGAGATCAAGGTCAAAGAAGGTCAGAAAATCAAGGTGGGTGAGGTCATCTTTACGCTGGAGGGCGGTGTAGCCCAGGTGGAACCTGCTCGCAGGCACGAACCGGTGGAACACATCTCCGGACAGCAAGCAGCGCGGCTCGCCTTCCAGTTGGCCATGCGCGCCGAGGGCAAAACCGAAGAACAGGCGCTGCCACCGGATCAACCACCAGCCCCGGCACCGGCGTTCAGCATGCCGGTGCAACTGGGTAAGGTGGCGGGCACCGACCGCGATCCGGTGCCGGCGGCGCCGCACGTGCGTCGCCTGGCGCGGGAAATCGGCGTTGAAATCCGCAATGTGCAGGGCAGCGGACCCGGCGGGCGTATCAGTGAAGACGACGTAAAGCTGTGCGCCAAGAATGCTCTCATAGCGGCAACCGCTGCGGCACAAACTCCACGCGGAACCTTCGCCGAACCCGAACTGCCCGACTTCGCGAAGTGGGGCAAGACGGAACGTGTCTCGATGCGCGGGGTGCGGCGCAAAACCGCCGAGCACCTGCGCCAGGCATGGAACACAATTCCGCACGTCACCCAGCAGGATCGCGCCGACATCACCGAACTCGAGCAACTGCGCGCCAAGTTTGCGCCAAGAGCGGAAGAAGCCGGCGGCAAGATGACCGTGACCGCGATTGCGCTGAAAGTCTGCGCCTCGGCGTTGAAAGTCTTTCCCCAGTTCAATGCCTCGATCGACATGGCGAAAGAAGAGATCGTCTACAAGCAATACATCAGCATAGGCGTCGCAGTAGACACCGATCGCGGTTTGCTGGTGCCGGTGATCCGCGACGTAGACAAGAAAAACATAGTCGAGCTGGCAGCAGAGATGACGCAACTCTCGAAAAAAGCGCGCGACCGCAAGCTGACTCCCGAAGAGATGGAAGGTGGCACATTCACCATCACCAATCTCGGCGGCATCGGCGGCACCGGCTTCTCTCCTATCGTGAATCATCCCGAAGTCGCGATCCTGGGCCTCTCGCGTTCGCGGATGGAGCCGGAGTGGGTGAACAACAAATTCGAGCCGCGCTTGATTCTTCCGCTCTCACTCTCGTACGATCACCGGTTGATCGACGGCGCCGACGCCGCGCGCTTCCTGCGCTGGATCGCGGAAGCCTTCGAGCAGCCGTTCCTGCTGTCGGTTCAGGGCTAGGAGCCTCTCACCGCAGAGGACGCAGAGTTCGCAGAGGAGACAAAAAACGCTGTCATCCTGAGCGAAGCGAAGGACCTATGTATTCTGCAGCAAGATGTATAGGTCCTTCGCTTCGCTCAGGATGACAAGACATACTAATTAAGGACAGAAATCTAAATGCCGAACTCTTCGAATCTCCGTGTAGCGGTAATCGGCGGCGGTCCCGGCGGCTATGCCGCCGCATTTCTCGCCGCCGACCTGGGCATGAAAGTTACGCTGATCGATCCGGAAGTGAACCCCGGCGGCGTCTGCCTGTATCGCGGCTGCATCCCGTCGAAAGCCCTATTGCATGTGGCCAAGCTGCTCGAAGAAGCCGAGCAGGCCAAGAACTGGGGCATCGAATTCGGCGAGCCCAAAGTTGACCTCAACAAGCTCCGCGGCTGGAAAGAAAGCGTAGTCAAAAAGCTGACCGGTGGCCTAGGGCAGTTATCCAAGCAACGCTCGGTGCAGTTCGTGTCGGGCAAAGCTGCATTCGTGAATTCCACTACGTTGAAAGTAACCAAGACCGCAGCCAGCGGCGAAGAAAACCTGACCTTCGACCGCATCATCATCGCGACTGGATCGCGTCCAACCGTCGTGCCCAGCCTCAAGCTCGACAGCCCGCGCCTCATGGATTCAACCGGCGCTCTCGACCTGCCCGACATTCCGAAAACGCTGCTCGTCATCGGCGGCGGCTACATCGGATTGGAACTAGGATCGGTCTACGCCACACTCGGCACCAAGGTGACCTGCGTTGAAATGATGCCCGGGTTGCTCCCCGGCGCCGACCGCGACCTGGTGCTGCCCCTGCACAAGCGCCTGGAAAGGCTTTTCGCCGCAATCCTGCTGAACACCACCGTCAAATCGCTCAAGGACGAGAAAACCGGCATCCGCGTAACGTTCGATGGTCCAGCTGTGAAAGAAAAAGAACAGGTCTTCGATCGCGTCCTGATGTCCGTAGGACGCCGGCCGAATTCCGAGATCCCCGGCCTCGACCAAACGAAGGTCAAAGTCAACCAGAAGGGATTCATCGAAATCAACGAGCAGCGCCAGACCGCCGACCCCACCATCTACGCGATAGGCGACGTAGCCGGCGAACCGATGCTGGCCCACAAGGCAATGCACGAGGGACGCACCGCCGTCGAAACCATCGCCGGCCACAAAGTTGCTTTCGAGCCGAACGCGATTCCCGCCGTCGTGTTCACCGATCCTGAGATCGCGTGGGCTGGTCTGACGGAGACGCAGGCCAAAGAACAAGGACGCGAAATCACCATAGCCAAATTTCCATGGGCCGCATCGGGTCGCGCCATCACGCTCGACCGCCCCGAAGGCCTGACCAAGCTGCTCATCGACCCGAAGACTGAGCGCGTGCTCGGCGTCGGCATCGTGGGCGCTGGCGCGGGCGAACTGATCGCCGAAGGCGTGCTAGCCATCGAGATGTGCGCCCTGGCCGCCGATGTCGGCATGACCATCCATCCGCACCCGACGCTGTCGGAGACGATGATGGAATCGGCGGAAGTCTTCTACGGTCAAGCCACCGATATCTATCGTCCCAAGAGGTAGCACCGTAGCGCCGCCGTCTCGGCGGCTTTCGGGACAGCCGGCAAGATGCCGGCGCTACCTGTTTGCCGTCGGAGTACACAAGGTTGCAATGAAAAAACAGGCGCTTGTTCTTATCGTTTGCGCTTTCCTTCTCGGCCTGATGCCAGCGCCGCTGGTAGCCCAATCAGTGCCCGTCCTGCTCAAGCCTGGCACTCAGCCTCAGGCACCACCTTCCGCATCCGCCGATCCGCTGGGACGTGACACACCCTCGGGAACCGTGCTTGGCTTCCTGCAAGCCGCGCAAGACGGAAATGAAAGAGCAGCCGCCGATTACTTGCAGATGAGCGCCGCGCGCCGCCAGTCACAGGGTCCCGACATGGCCGGCAAGCTGAAAGTACTGATGGACAGGGCCTTCGTGGGCAGCGTGCGACGGATCAGCACGCGTTCCGAGGGCAATCCGGATTACGGTACCCCCGATCAGCAAACTATCGGAGTTTTTTCCACCCGCGATGCGGACGTTCCCGTTGTCCTCGTTCGGGTCACCGATCCGAATGCTGGGAAAGTCTGGCTCTTTTCTGCTGACACGCTCGGCAAAGTCCCGGAGCTGTTCGACAACGTCGAGGCTCACCTGGTAGAAAACAAAATCCCGCAGAGTCTGGTGCGGAATGTTTTTCTTGGGATGCCGCTCTGGCAATGGCTGGCGCTCTTCATTGCGATTCCAGTAGCTTTCGCGATCGGATGGGCGATGGTTCTCCTGCTCGCGATTCCCCGCCGGCTCTGGCTCAAGCTCAAAAATCGTCCCAACCTGCACTCTTACAGCCGCATGTCCAAGCCGCTGCTGGTCTCATTCAGCGCGCTTGCTCACCTCAAAATTGCCTCCTACCTCGGCCTGCCGCTGCTGCCACGTCTTTATTACTACCGGGCCATTGGCGTTCTCATCAGCATTGGCATTTTCTGGCTTCTGCTCCGCGTCACCACCCTTACAATGCAGCGCCTGCGTATGCATGCCATAAGCGGGGGCCGCATCGGCACCGGAACCCTGATGGTGTTGGCCGAGCGGCTGCTCACTGCGCTGGTGGTGGTCGCCGCCGTCCTGGCCATACTGGCTATCCTGGGCTTCAAACTGACCACCGTGCTCGCCGGCCTCGGCATCGGCGGCCTTGCCATCGCCCTCGCTGCGCAGAAGACACTCGAAAATCTATTTGGCGGAATTTCCGTTCTGGGCGATGAAGTCATCCGCGTCGGCGATTACTGCCGCTTCGGCGACCGCTCCGGGACAGTAGAAGACATCAGCCTGCGCTCCACCCGCGTTCGTACCGATGCTCGCACACAGCTTTCCATCCCAAACGGCACCCTCGCCACCATGAGCATCGAGAATTTCACCCGTCGCGACAAAATTCTGTTCAACCCTGCGCTCGCGATCAGGTACGAGACCACCGGGGACCAATTGCGTTATTTGCTGGCTGAAGTCCGCCGCATGTTATACGAGCATCCGAAAGTCGAAAGCGACAGCGCAAGCATCCGCTTCGCCAATTTCGACACCAGCGCCTTGCGCCTTGAGATCTCCGGCTACGTGCTCACCCGCGATTCCAACGAATTCATTGCGATCCGCGAAGACCTTTTGCTGCGCATCATGGATATCGTCGAAAAATCGGGCAGCGGCTTCGCCTTCCCGTCGCAAACCATGTACTTCTCGCGCGATTCCGGCCTCGACAAGGAGAGAGGCGCCGCGGCCGAGCAGCAGGTCCAGCAATGGCGGGACCAGCACAAGCTGCCCTTCCCTGACTTTGCGCCCGCCGACAAGTCGGCCTTCCGCGGCTCGATTGTCTATCCTCCGCCCGAGTCGGCGACCGGAGGAAACCAGCGCCTTCCCTGAAACTGCTGGACGCACCCCGCTTACTCCCGTAACTTGCGGCTTTCCACGGCGGTTCCTAGCATGAGAGAGCCATGCCACTTGCTCTGCTGTTATCGCCGGATGACCAGGCAGTCAATGCAATTACTGGCGTTTTGGAAGAAATGTCAGTGACCTGCGAGCGCCCCCTGGACGGAGTATCCGCTGCCCAAAAACTTAATTCGCAAAGCTTCGACCTCGTGTTGGTCGATTGCGAAAATCTGCCGGCAGCCAAGCTGATCTTTGATGTTTGCCGCCGCGGAAAAAACGGCAACAGCCCCGTCCCCATCGCCATCGTCGATGGCCGCGCCGGTCTGCCCACCGCTTTTCGCCTGGGCGCGGAACTGATTCTGACCAAGCCGGTCGCGAAAGACCAAGCTCGAAGCACGATCCGCACCGCCATCAGCCGCGTGCGAAAAGACCTCCAGGTAAGCGAGAGCAGTCCCGCGCAACCGACGAGCGCGGATATGGCTGGCGCGGATACGACCAGCGCAGGCATGACCGAAGAACGCACAGCAGCCGCAGCCGCAGGCGTTTCTTCGCAAATGACAAGCTTTGCGGAACCCACCGCAAGCTTCGTTCCCAACTCCGTTCTAGACGCTGCTTCCGAGACGCTCACCGCGCCCACCCCAACGACGGAGATGCATTCCGCTGTAGATGAAGAACAGATCGATGTCGCACCCGCAAGCCCAAAGTTGATGCCGGAGTCCGCATCTTTTGCGGCACCCTTTCTACCGGAATCTTCTCCAGCTCCTTCCGTCCCGGAAAGTTTCAAACCCAAGCTCCCACTAGAACCTTCCGACGATCCCGTGCTTGCCGAGCTGGAGAGAAAGGAACTGGAAGAATCGCAACTGGCCAAATCGCAACAGGAAATCTCGGACCCGGCCCAATCGGCCCCAAAGAAACCGGCAGCCAAAGCGGACGCCCCAGTCTCGTCGCTTCGCCAGCACAGCCGAAAGAAAACGAGCAGCTTGCTAGCCGCATGTCTAATGCTGGCGCTAGCCGGCGGCGGCTTCTATGCCGCGTGGATGTATCAGCCCGGGTTCCGAGCCATCGCTCAACCGCAGATTGATCGCTTGCTGATCGCCGTTCGAATGGCGCTGCCGCCGGCTTCGGCGCCAAGTCCCGCGAAACCTTCGACGCACGCGGCTCCGGCCACATCTGCGATCCCCGCATCGGGATCAGCGACCCATCCGACTCAGATTCAATCAACAGGCCAAGGTTCCACAGCAGCCTCTGCGACAAGTTCAGCGGCAACGTCAGCCGCCGCGTCTGCTCCCGTCCAGCCGTCGTCTACGCACGGCACAGCAGTTGCGTCGCCACTTTCTGGCGCCACGAACCCGTCTGCACCCCTTGTCGCCAAGCCTGAGGTCAAGCAGCCCAGTGCCATCGGAAAAGACACCACCGCAACTCCGTCTGACGCCCAACTGCCCGGAGAAAGCAGCGCCATCGTTCTCTCTGCCAAGGGTGCCGAACAACGCCTGGCTCAAAGCGTGCCGCCCAAATACCCCGACGAAGTGCGCTTGGAAGGAGCGGACGAAACCGTTGTTCTGAAGGAGGTCGTTGATGAGAACGGCAACGTTGAGGGCGTGCGACTGGTAGAAGGAAACGCCACCCTGGCAACCGCCGCCATCAAAGCCGTCAAGCAGTGGCGCTATCGGCCATACGTCCGTGACGGAAAGGCTCAGCCTTTCCAGACCGTTGTGATCATCGACTTCCAGCGCCCCTAACCGCGGACGAATGTCAGAACGTCGTTAGCCGTTAGTTGCTAGTCGATCCCCGGCCGGTGCGCAGCTGTCCAGGCAAGCCGCGAAAGACTAACCACCATCGACCCTCAGTCCAATTACCCACGTAACTTGCTGGTACTCACTGCATTACCTAGGATGGCCTCATCATGGGTTACCAAGCCTTACTTTTCTCTCCCGATGAAAAACTGGCTCGCGTCGTAAGCCAGGTCTTCACCGAATTGGACTTCACGGTTGAGCCGGCACATGAACCATTTGGCGCAGTTAAGAAATTGATGGTCCAGCGTTACGACGCTATCGTCGTAGACTGCGATAACGAACAGAACGCCTCCCTGCTCTTCAAGAGCGCAAGAAATTCCAACTTCAATCAAAGCTCCCTGGCCATCGCTTTGGTCGAAGGGCAAGCGGGCGTGGCCAACGCCTACCGCATCGGTGCCAACCTGGTGCTCACCAAGCCGATCAACGTCGAGCAGGCCAAGGGAACACTTCGGGTCGCGCGAGGACTCCTGCGGAAGAACTCCGATGCTGCAGGCGGTGTTGCCAGTGGAGCAGGTCCCGCAATGCCTTCTAGAACAGCGCCAGTGCCCGGCGTCAGTTCATCCCAACCGGCGAGTCGAGGCGCGGCAGCGATTGCTCCACCGCCAAGCCGTCCCGGGCTTCCTGAATTTGAAGCTCCGCTGTCGGCAGAAGCGCCTCCGCACGGACTTCCCGCAATGAGTGCGTCCTCGAAGGTTGACGACAAACCCCCAATTCCAGCGCCCACAGCACAAAACCGGATTACGATGCCAGCCGCGCCGGCTGTGCCCGCGCGGCAATCCGTCGCTGCGTCCGCCCTAGCTCAAAATACAAGTTCCGCGTTCACGTCTTCGGGATCAGCCGCAGCGCCAGCTCCAGCAAAAAAAGTAACCGCTCCGCCAGCAAAGGAAAACAGGGCGGTTGAATCGGAGTCTGCCCGTCGATCGCATGATGGCGCTCCCATGCTGAGTTCTTTGTCTGTTACCGATATTCCCTCCTTTTCTTCATTAGGCGAAGAAGAAGATTCCGGCGCATCGGGAGGCCGCAAGAAAATCATAATTGCCGCCGTAATTATCGTTGCTCTCGCAGTGCTCGGCTACTTTAGTTACGGCAATCCTGGCAAGTCCAGCACGGCCACCCCGGCTCCGCAAACCGTGAGCACGCCCCAGGACTCAGGAAAGCAGGACTCGGAGCAGCCCGCTCCTGCTCTGGCACCCATGTCCTCTCCGAAAGCGGCACCCTCGGCGAGCACACCCAACCGCGCAAGTTCCACAACCCAAACCTCAGCTTCCAAAGCGGCTACCGCGACATTGCCCGACATGCCGTCGCCCGGCGCTGGCAATCCTCCGGTAATTCGGATCCCGCTTGAACCGGGGCTGGGAACAAAGAAACCCGATTCAGCACCGCTACTCGTAAAATCGAACCCCGCGGGAACCAAAACGCAGGCCCAATCCCAGGAGTCCGCGCCTCCGCTTCCCAGCCCGCTCGCCGTTGCGTCCGCAGCCGTTACGTCCAACGACAGCGCCTTGAGCGGCCTATTGTCTTCGGCATCGTCAAGTCTTTCCAAACCTTCGCTGGCCACGGCAAGAGTTTCTCAGGGTGTGTCGCAAGGACTTCTGATCAAGCGGGTACAGCCAAGATATCCGCAGGCCGCGCTCGCGGTCCACGCCCAGGGCGCAGTGCAGATCGAAGCCACCATCAACAAAGAGGGCAGCGTCACCAATTTGAAAGTGCTCAGCGGAGACCCCATTCTTGCGCGCGCCGCGCTGGAAGCTGTCCGCCAATGGAGATACAAGCCCTACTACCTCGATGGCGAGCCCATCGAGATCCAGACAGACATCACGGTCAACTTCAAAGCAAACTAGAGAAGCCAGCTGGCTGGTGCGTCAAGTCAGGTCTAAGCGCTTTTAGATTTTCTGAGACCTGAGACCTAAGACCTGACACCTGATCTAGTTCAACTGCTCGTCCAGAGGCCGGTGTCGCGGACGCCCCGGATGAGCGCTGATGCTGCGGAATTTGTCGTAGAGTCCGTGCAGGTCTTCGCTCAACAATCGCACCACCTGCAGGCAGAAATCACAGTGTTCACGCAGAAACTTCAGGAACTCCTCGCGTGGAATGAAGACCGCCGTCGTTTCGTCGCCCGCTTCCGCGCTGATCCGGTAGTTCTCCCCAGTCATGTTCTCGCTCAGCCCCAGCATGGTTCCGGGACCGACGACTTCCAGAAGCTGCCTTTCGTTCTGACCGGTTGGTAGGAGGACACGAACCTCGCCGCTCTCTACCACATAAACACCCCTGGCCGCGGAAGCCTGCCGAATCAGCGTGGCGCCTTTGGGGAACTGCTGAACCGATTTGGCCCCGTGAAGAGCCTGCAACAGATCGGCACTCAACCTGCCCGGCATGGGCTGCGACGACACCATGTCACTCTCTCTTGCCTCAGCCTATCCTGCAATGCACCCGGAACCGCAGGCTGTGATCCGCATCACATCTCTAAGTGATAGACAGGGAACCAATGTGTCCCCGAGTACACCTCTGGAGGGAACCTTGCCGAAGCGCACTTACTGCCGCTCAAGAATCTCGTCGATCGGCGTCTTGCCGCCTTTTTCGACGCTGACGACTTTGTGGACCGGTTTGAAACCGGTCAGCGTGATGTCCACGATGTAGTTTCCCGGTCCCACAACCACGTTGACCGGCGACATCTTATCCAGGACCTGCTGGTTGATGGCTACCTGTGCGCCTCTCGGCATGGTGCGAACGATGATGGAACCCATGCCAGCCGCGCTCTCTCCGCCGCGTCCAAACAGACGGTTGAACTTGCCCACGGTCCGCATGTCTTCGGTGTTGCCCAGCGCCCTGAGCACCGGCGCGTACTGGAAATTCTGTGCCGGACCGAGATCGGCAGTGACGGTCTCGTCAAGGTATCCTTGCTTGCGCAAGAGAACCGTGTGGCTTCCTTTTTCCACGGCGAACTGGGCCGGGGTCACCCGTCCGGTCGGCCTGCCGTCGATGATGACTTCGGCGCCGGCCGGCGTGCTGTTCACCACCACCAACGCATTCATTGGCGACAAATGAAACAGCAGTGATGATTTGTTGCCGGCAGCAACATCGACCGACCGTATCTCAGACGTGTAACCGGACTTGTTCGCGGATATCACGTGCTTGCCGGGGCTCAGGCCCGTCACGTTAAAGGGTGTAACCCACGATGGATCGCTTTTTCCATCAACCTGAAATAGTGCACCCTGCGGGCTGGAGTCGATCAGTGCCTCGCCCGGAATCACGACCGGCGCCGGAACTGCAGCAGCCCATCGGTTATTCGAGTTGCGCTTTTCGACTTGGCGTACGGTAAGCCTCGGTTGCACTTCCGCAAGAGGCGGAACCGGCTTCTCGATTCGCGGCGCCGGCGCAGTCTGGGCAGCCGCCTGGGTTGCGGATGAAGAAGCCGATGGCGTCGAGGATGAAGTCGAGCTTGGCCTAGCCGCTTTCGTCGGCTGGGGGGCTGCGGTGGCGCCGTCGTCTTCCGAGCGAACATGAAGAAAGACCGCAATCGCAACCACCAGGATCAGTCCAACCGCCCCCAGGATCGAATAGAGCATCAGCCGTGGCGGAACGGTGGCGATTTGATGGATTGCCTTTTCCGCAACCTCCCGCGGCTGGATTTTTGGTTTCTCTTCTTTTTTCTTCGGGTAGATCTGCACCACGGAATGCGTCGGCTCCGCCGGCTCCGGAATTGACGGCGCAAAAACCGGTTCCTTGAGCGGAGGCATCTCCGCCAGATCGGAGAAACTTGTGCCGGATGCGGCCTCCGCTGGCTCGGACATCATTGGATCGACGGCCACGCGCGGCGAATGCCGCTCGGTTTCCTGCTCCACTGCCGCTGCTGACAAAACCGGGCCGTGCGCAGCCTGAGATTCGGAAACGCTAATGTCAAAGTCGCTGATGAGTCGCGCACCCGTGTTCGCATTGGAGGTCGCATCGGGGTTCGTATGAAAGTCTTCAGCCGAGTCAATCGCCGAGTTCATTTCGGATACGCGCGTGGCGCCCGCTCCGCTAACCATGCCCGCAGCTGCCGCAGCCGCTTTGGTTTCAACTGGAGAAACCGGATTGGGCGCATCGGGATTGGGCGCGACAGATTTGGACGGAACGGACGCTGCGGATGGAACGGATGCTGCAACAGTCTCAGCCTGGGCCGCACTCGCCTCTGCCGCGACAAACTTGGCGGCCGCCGCCGCGCGAGCTGCGCGACTCACGGCGACATTCGCTACCGGGCCGGACTTCCTGGTTTCCGTGGCGGCTTTCTTGCCACTTTCCTTGCACTTTTCCAGGTCATCCACCAGTTCGCGTGCGCTCTGATAACGCTCCGCCGGATCTTTCGCGAGCGCTTTCATAATCAACCCGCTTACACCCGGATGAATCTTGGCACCCACCGTCGTCGGGCTGGGGGGCATCTCATTTTCGATCTGACTGACCAGCGCAACCGGGTCGGCGGCATCGAAAGCCTTCCGCCCCGCCACCATCTCGTAGAGGATTGTCCCTAGAGTAAATACGTTCGAACGCTGGTCGATGGCTTCTCCACGAATCTGTTCGGGAGAACAATAGGGCATGAGCCGGCCTAAACCGTTCCCCGATTCCGCCGCTATGAGACTCATGTTGGAGATGCCATAGCCGAGGATTTTGACCATCCCGTCCCACTGCACCATGATCTTGGCCGGTTCCAGTGAACAGTGCGCCACACCCTTCGAGGCAGCGTGCTCCAGCCCGCAGCCAATCTGCCGTGTAATGTCGAGCAAATCCCAGATGGAGAAGCCTTCTTTGCGCGCCAACATGGTCGCAATGCTGTTGCCCTGGATGTACTCCATCGCCGCGCAGAACTGGCCGTCGATTTCACCCGCGCCGTAGAGAACCACAATGTTCTGGCTGACCAGATCGCGTGTGCTCTCGCCTTCGGTGATCAGCGCCTCCACAAACCCGTTGGCGCGGTCGCCCAGCGGCTCCAGACTCTGCGTCTTGAGTGCCACCACCTGATCGGTTTTCGTGTCCAGCGCCTTATAAATCAAGGCGGTGTCTGACTTGGAAAGCTCACTCTGGATATCGAACCGTCCAAACATCGTCGCCATTTACAATCGCCTCGCGGTGCCAAGCCGCACTACACCATGAATATGGAATTGGCTCAGGAACAAGGGGGAGAATCGAACCTAGAATACCGCCTTCAACCGCACAACTGAGAGTTACGAAAGTCACTGAAAAAGCGCCGCGAAAGGCACGAGTGCAAATATCGCATACCTTCGCATTGCGTGCTCAATGACAATAGACTTGTTGAAACGATCCCGGACCTGCTCCTTCCCAAGCGCATGACCACGAACAATTCGCGAAAAAGAAGATCAACTCCAGTTGTCCACATCGCGACCCCTGCTTTATCCTCAGAAGGGCTTAGGATCAATGGGGCAGTCTTTCCCTCTCGGGGATTCTCTTAATCAAACTGATAGGCCTTCCGGAGTCGCATGACCTTAACCCGCTTCGTGACCAAGAGCGCGTTTCGCAACAAGCGGCGCAGCATCCTGACCGTGTTGAGCATCACGTTCTCACTCCTGCTGCTGACTCTGATGATGACCATCTGGCACACCTTCTACATTGACAAGGGCGATGCCGAGTCCGCGGAGCGCCTGGTAACCCGCCACCGTGTCTCACTCACGGAATCCATGCCGTCGTTCTACCGGGAGAAAATCCGGACGATTCCCGGCGTGGTGGCCGTAGCCCCCACCAGCTGGTTTGGAGGCATCTACAAAGACGCCAAGCCGGAGAATTTCTTCGCCCAGTTCGGCACCGACCCAGAAGAAATCATGAAGATTTTTACCGACTTCCAGTTGCCCCCGGATCAACTGCTGGCCTGGCAGCGCGATCGCGCCGGCGTCATCGTCGACGACCAACTCGCCAGAAAGTATGGCTGGAAGCTGGGCGATCGCATCGTGCTTCAAGGCACTATCTATCCCGTCGATCTTGAACTCACCATTCGTGGCATCTATACCGGACCACAGCCCACTAACTCCGTTTACTTCAATCAGAAGTACGTTGAAGAGGCAGTCTCGTTCGCCAAAGGACAAGCGGGCACTTTCGATATCCTCGCCGATTCTCCGGATAACGTTTCCAGGATCGCATCCGCGGTCGACAACATGTTCCACAATTCTCCGGAGCCCACCAAAACCGAGAGTGAAAAAGCCTTCCAGCTAACCTTCATCAACAGCATTGGAAACGTGAAAGCATTCATTCTGAGCATCTGCTTCGCGGTCGTGTTTGCCACGCTGTTGGTTTCGGCCACCACCATGGCCATGTCGATCCGCGAACGCACGCGCGAAGTCGCAGTGCTGAAGACGCTCGGATTCACCCGGCAATCGATCCTGAAGCTCTATATTGGCGAAGCGGTCCTGGTGGCTTTGACCGGCGGAGCGATGGGCTGCCTGCTGGCGCTCCTGTTGGTCTCGGGCTTGGCGCACGCGCCCGGCATGGGTCTGTTTCTTTCCGGTGTGAAGGTGACGCCTCCGACTTTACTGCTCGCCATCTTCGTTGCAGGGATGGTGGGATTACTGAGCGCGATCTTACCGGCTTACCACGCCGCAAAGTTGGATATCGTGGAGGGCTTGCGCTACATCGGCTAACAAAAGAACATCATGGCGATTCCGATCAGCTATAACATCCGCAATCTGAAGCTGCGCAAGGGTCTCACCATCATGACGGCCCTGGGCATCGCGCTCACCGTGACCACCGCCGTGTTCCTGATGGCCCTGCTGGCGGGTCTGCAGAAAGCCTTCAAGTCCAGCGGAGATCCGGTGAACGTGCTCGTGATGCGCAAGGGCTCCACGGCAGAGCTTTCGGGAGGCTTCGACGCCAATCTTTTCCCGACGCTAAAAACGCTGCCCGGTATCGCCAAAGATGCCCAAGGGGATCCAATCGCCTCCGGCGAATGGGTAGTGGTCGTAGTTCTGCCTCGCAAAGACGGCACCGGCGAAGTGAACGTATCAGTTCGCGGCTTGATGCCGGCCGGCCTAACGCTGCGCCCCAACGCCAAGCTGGTCGAAGGCCGCTGGTTTACCCCCGGACAGCGCGAAGTGGTCGTCGGGAACGCAATTCACAATCGGTTTTCTGGCGCGAACGTCGGCAACACACTCGACTTTGCCAAGGGACAATGGAAAGTCGTCGGCGTCTTCGATTCCGGCGGCACCGCCTATGACTCGGAAATCTGGGGCGACGTCAACCAGATCGCCGCGGATTTCGACCGCCAGGGAGCCTACGCGTCCGCCTATCTGCGGGCAACCGACCCGGTTGCAGCGGACGCACTGAAACACCGCGTCAGCGACGATCAGCGCCTGAAGTTAGAGGGCTCGCTCGAAACCGAGTACTACGAGAAGCAAACCAGTTCGGGCGGAGCGATCAAGTTCATCGGCATCGTAGTGGCAGTCATCATGGCGATTGGTTCCAGCTTCGCCGCCATGAATACCATGTATGCGGCGGTGGCGTATCGCTCGCGAGAGATCGCAACCCTGCGGGTCATAGGATTCTCCCGGCCCAGCATTCTTACCTCGTTCGTGTTTGAAGCGTTGCTGCTTTCGTTGCTGGGAGCGATTGTCGGAATCGTATTGATACTCCCGTTCAACGGCATGAGCACTGGCATCGGCAACTCCCTCACCTTCAGCGAAACGGTCTTCAGCCTGCACCTGACTTGGGAAGTCGCGCTGGTGGCGGTTATCTTTGCCATGATCATGGGCTTGCTCGGAGGCTTCGCGCCCGCCTGGCAAGCGGCGCGGCAGGATATTCTGACCTCGCTGCGGGCCTAGAAACCGACTTTAGTCTGTGTGTTAGAACTGGTTTTCGGGCAATTCGGTGGAGCAAAATGATCGAGAATCCAGTCCCGAAGGAGTCTGTGTCATAGCTCGATAGTGTCTGAAAAAGTGCAGTGCCTGACCCGTGCCCAGCCGCGGAGCGGCGCAAGAATGCAGCCCACGGCGCAAGCCGTGGGTAGCTTCAGCGCTGGGAAAAGGTGAACAGATAATTCAAGTCCCGGAGGGACGAGCCCGTTCAAGCACGACTTTCACGGGTACCGGCATCGTATCAGGGCATCGCTTTAGCGATGCCGCTAGTCCGCAAACGACTGCCCCTTTAGGGGCCGGATAGCGTACGTAGCTCGTACAATGGTTGTGCGATCGACTTTGAACCTGTAAGGATTAGGCAAGCAATGCCAACGGACCTGGGACCGATGGACACGAAGCACGACGACCTGCGCAGTCTCCGCATCGATCATTCGCTGCGCAGCGGAGGCGGAGAACCGCCCGCATGGTCGCGTCGCTTCATCCTGGGCGGAATCGTCTTGGTCGTCCTGCTGGGGATCGGGGCCCTGGCGTACCGAGCGCTCGCCTCGGACACACCGGAAGTGGAGGTCGCGCGGGCAACAGCGGAAGGCAGCGACGTCGCGGGCAGCACCGTGCTTTCGGCCAGTGGATATATCGTCGCTCATCACAAAATCAGCGTGAATTCCAAAGTCACCGGCCGCGTGGCCTGGATCGGCGTGGAAAAAGGCGACAAAGTAAAAGAAGGACAAGTTCTGGTCCGTCTCGAAGACCAGGAATTCCGCGCCCAGTACGAACAGGCTCGAGGCGCGGTAGAAAGCGCCAAAGCGCGGCTGCTCGAACAGCAGAATGGCTCGCGCCCGGAGGAAATCGAGCAGGCGGATCACAATCTCTCGGAGGCAAGGGCTACCGCGGTGAATGACAAGCTGAATCTAGACCGCACCCGCGAACTGGTTGCGCAGGGAGTGATGTCCAAGCAGAACTTGGACGACGCTATCGGCAAGTGCGATGCTTCGCAGCAACGAATGAATTCGCTGGAGCGGGCTTTCAAGCTGATGCAACTCGGTCCGCGCTCCGAAGAGATTCTCCGAGCCCGTGGCGACTTGCTGCAGGCTGAAGGCCAGATGGCATACGCCAAGTCGCAACTCGATGCGACCGTGATTCGTGCTCCCGTCACCGGCACGATTCTGGAGCGCACGGCAGAGAAGGGTGAACTGGTCACCGCTCAATTCGCCAGCGGCGCCGAAGGCGGCCCGCGCGGATCAGTTGTGGCGTTAGCGGATCTGAATGATATTCAGGTCGAGCTCGATATCGCGCAGGATGACTTCGCCAAACTATCTCCCAAGCAGGAAGGTATAGTCACCCTGGATGCATTCAAGGATCGCTCCTACAACGGCGAAATCGCCGAAATGTCGCCGGAGGCAAATCGCCAGAAAGCGACGGTCCAGGTCAAGGTGCAGATTATGAAACCCGATTCCTACCTGCGGCCGGAAATGAATGCCACCGTGCAGTTCAAGGCGAAGGCAAACCAAGTTGCGGACAACGACAAAAACGCCGGCACAAAGCAAACTTATGTTTTCGTTCCCACCGCCGCCTTGCGTGATAAAGATGGGACGAAGTTCGTGTTGCTCGCCTTCAACGGCAAAGCTCTCCGCCGGAATGTTCATGTCCAGGGCCAGCGTTCGGGAGGCTATCTGGTGGATTCCCTCGTCGGCGGCGAAAGCGTAATCACGGCAGGGCCCGCGGATTTGCAGGACGGGCAAAAGATTCGTATCAAGGGGCAATCATAAACGCAATGACGACGAGACCAATCACACAGTCGGCTGTGGGCAGCACGGTCGTCCAGGCCCGTGGGGTCAGCAAGATTTTCAAGCGCGACGCTTTCGAGGTGACCGCGCTCGACAACGTCTCCATCGACATCGCCGGTGGAGAGTTTCTGGCGCTGATGGGGCCTTCCGGATCGGGCAAGACGACCCTGCTGAACATGATCGCAGCTATTGACCGCCCCAGTTCCGGCGAGCTGCTGGTGATGGGCGAGAATGTCTTTCGCCTGAACGACGGGCACTCCGCCAAGTGGCGCAATACTCACGTCGGCTATGTTTTTCAGACTTTCAATCTGATCCCGGTGCTGACCGCATTTGAGAATGTCGAGTTGCCGCTGCTGCTGACCAGGATGACGCAGCAGCAGCGCCGCGATCACGTGATGACCGCGCTCAAGCTCGTGGGACTTGAGGATCGCGTCCATCATCTTCCGAAGCAGCTATCCGGTGGACAGGAGCAGCGTGTGGCCATCGCGCGCGCCATCGTCAGCGATCCCACCCTGATCCTGGCCGACGAGCCGACCGGCGACCTCGATAGTAATTCAGCGACTGACATCCTTGAGATCTTGAAGCGGCTGAATGAGAGCTTTCACAAGACGATCGTGTTGGTGACACACGACCCGCACGCAGCCCAGTATGCGCACGTAACACGGCATCTGGAAAAAGGACGCCTGCTGCCGGCATAGGGTTGCGAAAAAGCTCTGACTTTGACTTTGTTTTGAAGCGGAGCGGTTTCAGTCTTTGGTTTTGTTTTGAAGGGGCGCGGCTTTAGCTGCGCCGCACGTCCCGCCTAAATGAGATGCGGCTTTAGCCGCTGCGGGCGCGCCGTTTGGCGCGATCAGGCCGTCCTCCGCGAAGCCATCGCGTCCACCGACGGATCGCCGTCGCTGATCCACTCCCAGACGCGCCGCCCGCGCTCGTTGCTCAGACTGCGGGCCTCGCCATAATCCACCAGACGATTCAAAACGGTCGTGACCGAAGCCAGCGGGTCCTTGTGGCGCGCCAGGATTGCGGGGGCATATCGCTCCAGTTCCACACAAACCTCGCGGGCTCCCAGCGGACGCCGCACTTCCATGAGTACCCTTCGGCACGCCTTGGTGAAGCCGGGCTGACGGCCATTGGGTTTACGGTCGATCAGTTCCAGCAAGTCGTCGCCGAGTACCTGGTCGCCGAAGATATTCGCCAATCCAGCGATGGTCTGCTTCACCGTGCCAATGCGCTTCATGACCTCGGCCCGCTGCCGCATGAGTTGGAGGAGTTCTTCATGCGCAGCCTTCACCACCTGCTGCGCCGAAATGCTGTTGGCTTGAGCATCAATTAGGTGCGCGTGCAAGCCATCGCCGCTATCTTTTCCAGCCTCCATAAACTCCCCTCCGAAAACAGACTATGTCGCAGGTCTTTCGAGTCTTGTCCTCCAATACGGAAAACGACCCTGCGAAGTTCCATTGCAAGTTGGACTCGTGTGCTGAAGAAAGGTTATCGGAGAAAAAGGGGTAATGTGGCGCGGACACTCTTGTCCGCGTGCGGCCAAGGCACCTTCCGGAAAAGTTGGTTGAGAATAACGCCAGGGCCGCGGACAAGAGTGTCCGCGCCACATTGAGGCATTACGATCACCCCATCACCGTAGTGTGCTCCGGCCGGATTTTGTAAAGCACGCGAACCTCTCCCGGCTGGCCATAAGGATACTTGTCGACTCCCAGGTACTTCTTCGCCATCTTGTCGATGTGCTGGGCGGCGCCGTCTTCGGTAATCTCAACCACGGTGCCGCGGATCTCCAGATAGCGATAGGGATTGTCGGGATCGACGATGGCCAGGGCAACCCGCGGATCGCGGCGCACGTTGCGATCCTTCTGACGTCCGCGCGCCGAGTTGAAAATCACGTGTTGGCCGTCGAAGTCGCACCAGACTGGAGTGACTTGCGGCCGCCCGTCCGGCATGAGGGTGCCCAGATTGGCGAAAGCGCGTTTATGGAAGAGGTCGACGTATTTTTCAGGAATCACGTTAGACATCGCTAGCTCTCTCCTGTATTGATTTATTGCCGCCCCCGATTATAGATGCCGCAAGCGAATGATGGCGCATCGGATTTTCTTTTCTATTGCCGAGTCCTAGTAAAGTAGTAGAAGCTATCTCATAAATCGTTTTGGGAAGGGCACGGCTTCAGCCGTGCCGTCCAGAGCCAATAAAGACGAGGGCTTTAGCCCCTGAGGGCCCCGGCAGTTTCCCCGTCGGCTCGTTATGAGGCGGCTTCTAGTAGCCCTTCGGAGGTTCGACTCCATGCCCATGACATTATCCCCGGCAGAAAAATCGGCGCGAATATTCTGTTTCTGGATCGTCGCGGCAACCGTCTGTTTGTTTCTAGCCGCGAGCCCTCTTCGAGCCCAGCAATCTGATGTACAACCCCCGCCCACGGTCGTCTTCATGACCGATTTCGGCATCGTCGACGATTCAGTCGCCCTCTGCAAGGGTGTCATGTACGGCATCACGCCCAATCTCCGCGTTGTCGATCTCACGCATCAGGTGAATCCATTTTCGATTCGAGACGGCGCCCGCTTCCTGTTCGGCGCCACGCCCTATTTCCCGGCCGGAACGGTGTTTGTGGTGGTCATCGATCCCGGCGTGGGCAGCTCGCGCAAGGCGGTGGTAGTGAAATCGAAGCGCGGGCAATTTTTCGTCCTGCCCGACAACGGCCTGATGACGATGGTCGCGGACCGCGATGGCATCGAAAGCATTCGCGAGGTCACCAACCCCGATTGGATGGTCGGCGCTAAAATCTCCTCCACCTTTCACGGCCGGGATATTTTCTCTCCCGTCGGCGCTCACATCGCACGCGGCGATGACTGGACCCAGGTTGGACCCGCGGTCAAGGAACTGGTCCGCCTCGATCTGAAGGCCGCAAGACTGGACGACAAAGGGCTGACCGGCGAGGTAATCGCCCTGGATGGTCCGTTCGGCAACCTGATCACGAACATCAGCGCCGACGATTTCCTGAAGCTCGGCTATGAGCGCGGCGATAAATTGAAAGTCACCATCGCCGGGCGAGAAGTCGAGATGCCCTACGTCAACACGTTCAGCGACGTTCCCCTCAAACAACCATTGCTGTTCATCGATTCGCGCGGACGAGCCAGCTTTGCGCTCAACCAGTCCAACTTCGCGGCAGCATACAACATAGATCCGCCACAACCAGTGTTCATCCCCCGGAAAAGCCACTGAGTCCGCCGATGTTCATGTGGTGACGGGCCTCCGGCCAAGCCGACCAAAGCTTTGGCTAGCCTGTCTTCCCCAACTCCTCCGCAATCCGCGGCAGCACCGCCCGCAGCAGCGCGATGAACTGTCCCATCACGCGCCGCCCCACTTCGAGCACTTCGTCGTGAACCAGCGCCCGATCCAGAATTCCGGCGGCCATATTCGTCACGCATGAGATTGCCAGAACGTTCATCCCCATGTGCCGCGCGACGATTGCTTCCGGGACGGTCGACATGCCCACCAGATCGGCGCCGATGGTGCGCAGATATCGAATCTCCGCCGGAGTCTCATAACTCGGGCCGGCAAGCGCCGCATAGACACCCTCGCGCGGCGGAATCGAAAGCTTCTTCGCTTCCTCCAGCGCGATCTCGCGATAGCGCTTGGCGTAGGTGTAAGTCATGTCCGGGAAACGCGGGCCAAAGCGCTCGTCGTTCGCGCCCGTCAGCGGATTCTGTCCTTGAAGATTAATGTGATCACGCAGGATAACCAGCGCGCCCTGCCCGTATTCGACGTTAATCCCGCCGGCAGCGTTAGTGAGAATCAAAGCGCGTATGCCAGCTCGCCCCAGCACCCGCGTCGGAAACGCGACCTCTGCAGCCGGATAGCCTTCGTAAAGATGCACCCGTCCCTGCATCACGGCAACGGGAACGCCGCCGGACTTGCCCACCACGAGTTGCCCAGCATGACCGACCGCCGTCGAACGCGGAAATGTCGGAATGTGAGCATAAGGAATGCGGACGGCGTCGCTAAGATTTTCGGCAAAAGATCCGAGGCCCGAGCCGAGGACGAGCCCGACCTGCGGGCGCAGCCCAGTCTGCGAAAGCACAAATGCCGCCGCCGATTCAGCGCGAGTAAACAGGTCTGGATTCATAAAGAATCACGTAGGGGCGGACGCATTCGTCCGCCCCGCCGGGCAAAGCCCGGCAGCGCTCTAAAACTTCTTCTCGAACTCGGCAAAAGCCCTCTCCAACTGCCACTGCACGCGAGCGCGCTCACTCGCCCCAATAAGCTTCTGACATTTTTCAGAAGTGTGATCGCCCGACGCTCGATCATCCGCGCAAGCCGCCGCGCGCCGCAACGCGCGCCCATCGCTCCAAAGACTATCACCCGGAATAAAACCATGTTCCAGGCTCTCGCGCGCCATGCGCTTCAGATCGGCATACGATAAGCCATACGTCTCGACCGCCCGTAGATATTCATGCCTCATATCGCTGCGCGAAACGCCCTCATCGTCGGTAGCGAGCGCCACCGGCACTCCGTATTTCATGTACAACGGCAGCGGATGGCGGTCGCCGCTCACGCCCAGAATCACATCATTCGACGTCAGACAAATCTCGACCAGCACATTCTTCGCAGCCATCTCCCGCAGCAGCCCAATCGGATCGTCTTCGCTCATGACGGCGACACCATGCCCAATCCGTTCTGCGCGAGCGCGCTCAATCGATTCGCGAATGTGAAAGCGCAAGCCCTCGGGCGGCACCAGCCCCATCCACAGTTCGCCGGCGTGTAACGACACATGCGTCGCTGGATAGAACTTGCGCAGAGCCTCGATGATCCGCATGTGCAGATCAAAGTCATGCATGGGCACGTAATAATCTTCTGGCATCACCAGGTTAAAACCAACGAAGCGTGGATCGGCCCCGGTCAACTCGAAGCCCAGCAGAATCTGTGCGAACACCTGCTCCCGAGGCAAGCCCCGCAGCACCTGGTAGAGATAATGGATCGTAACCGCGCATCCCGGAGCCGCCTGCGCCGTCCCGCAATGCAGCACCTCTTTCTCCCGAGCTTCATCGGAGTCAACCTGGCTGCGAACCGACGCCGCAATGTCATGCATTCCCCCGGCAAGCAGTTCGGCGCGGAGCTTGCTGAAGCCGCCATCCGATCCGACGTCCGATCCGACGTCCGATGCAATGTCCCATCCAATCTTGTGACCAAGAGTTGCGGCCTGCCCACCGTCGGCCGAGTGCATCACCTCCACATACTGCAGATGATCGGCCGCCGCCCGCGAAGCCACTTCGGCCAAGGCCTCGCCGTGGTGCTTCTCCAAAGCCGGACCGAACTTCTCGAACGTGGCAAAGAAATGGTCGTGGCCCGATTCCTCCTCACGGTGCCAATTGCGCATCGACCAGGCGTCCAGCATTTGGTCATAAAGAACGTGGTCCTGATAGGCGCAACGCACCGACGGTTTGTTCGTGTAGGGCTCGCACGAATCGCAAGCCGCGTGCATCAGCTTCGAAGTGCTGCGGTCCACGCAGAGCGCGTTCTCCGAGGCCCAGTCGATCATGCTTTCCGCATAAACCGCCCCACTCAGGTGGACGTGCAGATCACCACCCTTGGGCATCTGCTGCAGAAAGGCCAGCAGCAATCCCGGCTGATGCCGCACCGACTCAAGATACTTCGCCGTCCTCTCTTCGGCGCTCTGCGTCCGCGGGACCTGTGCCGACGACGTTGGTGCCGAATAAAGAGCCGAAAGCAGACAAACGATTGCCGCCAAACGCCCCCTTCCCATGACAAGCCACGGCCTCCAGCCACGAATCCTATTCACATTGGGATTGTAGGGAAAGCACTTGGAGGATATAAGTACCCGCGTGAGAACAGGAGACAATCTGCGGAAAGATCAGGATCCATGCGGCTGAAACGTCGATTTGCACAATCACAGACGTAGGTGATCATAGTACAAAAGCGCGGGTTTGACGCGGAGAAACCCAGACAAACCGCATGGATGCTGGCGATTTCGAAGTCCGGCGCCGGCAATTGCACAATTTCCGCGTCACCCGCCTGTGCATGAGCTGCACTCGATTGATGAATAAGAAGTTAGAGACGCATGAATTCCGTTGACGTAAAAAATAGGAGTGGTAAAAACATAATCGTTCTTTGACACGTTCTGAAGTTTTTCCGGTTGGTGCAGCGTCCGGGGCTCAAGCGTAGTCACTCAGACAACCGCGAGGTGGGTCTGGGAGGGCGAGCAAGGGTCTATAGCTAAGCGCTGGTCGAGGAGAACAGGAGCCTCTGTTAAAGGCAGGATAGAGTCCCGAGGCGTTGGACTGATTTATCCGGTTGGCGGTGAGCCCGGAGCCCGAGCAAAGATCGGCTTACAATGAACCCGCAAGGGAGTTGTAGGAAAGGGTCAGCAAGGGTCTAAACGCGAGCTACTGGCCGAGAGGAATGAGTTCAACATCACCTCGGGACTCTCTATTTGTGCTCGTGTAGGGACGGACGCATTCGTCCGTCCAAGCCGAGCGAAGCTCGGCACCCACCGCGAACTCTAAGCCTCTTCCCAATCCGCTGTCATCGCCCCAAACTCCGCGACATAAATAAACTCTGTCATCCTGAGCGAAGTAGCCGCTTCGCGAAGCGAAGCAGCCACGCAGTCGAAGGACCCCTACCCCTCCAACACTCCCAACGAAGTATCAAGGCATTCTCCCCATGGTTCTGGGTGGCGCAGCGGTTTACCGCTGCGATAAACGCCTTATTTTCAGTGCCGGCGTGACGCCACAGGGGCGAAACGGACTCGATTACGGGGCCGGGGTTTGTGCTGGTGGCACCGTCTTTAACTGCAATGCAACCGGCTGAGGCGGTGCCTCAGCTCCGGTTGCTTCCCTATAGATAACCGTCAAGTTCGGATCCAGATCTTGGTCGGCGAATTGGGCCTCTACCAGAACTAGGGCTACGCCCGGCGCAAAAAGTTCTCCTCTTCCGCCACGGTCCCTTTGCACAAGATCAGCAGTGGATTCCAGCGATTCTCGGCATTGTGGACCGGCGGATTTGCAGTCTTCGACAGCTCTCGCGCCAGCGGCTAGAACAGTGGCCGCGAACCAGTCAAGAAAATTGTGGTGATACCATGGGTCGCTCGGTGTGATTCCAGTGGTGTCTATTCGCACGACTGCCTTTTTTGAGGCTGATAGTTGGGATAACATCTCGCCGAACGCACGAGCATACTTCTCAAAGCCAAGCTCCCTGGCAAGTCGCACGTTCCGTTCCGCCGTTTCCATGGGTTTGCTCATGTCTACCTGCAATATCACCTGCCCCATGTGCCACGCTTTGGAGTACTGCGAATACCAAGGCTCAGGCATCTGCTGGATGGCCCAATCTATCGCGCGACGAGCTTGCCTCGAAGGCGGGAAAAATTTCTCAGATACCACCGCTGACATCATCGTGTCGACTAGCCACCGCCGTACGTCCAGGGATGAACCGTACTTATCTGTGAGAGCACGCTGAAGAACACCAAGGTCGTCCGTTGTCGAAACCAATGCCATTAGCTGGTCACTCTCCGCAGAGATAAGGGACTGTTCGGGCGAGTCGGCCGTTGGCTCGGTGTAGCTGTAGAATGTCAAGCCGTTCCCCTGTGGACGCTGTCTTTCCACTCGGACGGGGCTGCCATGGAATACAAGCAGTCTAGCCCAATTGGGATACTCAGCCTGACGCCAGAAAAAAGCTTCTCGAAATACATAGTATAGCCAGATGTCAACCGGGTCAGATAAACTCACCCTTTCGACGGGTTCGTTGCGATGTGCAGCTGCCCAGTGTTGCATCCCTTCATTCATGAAACTCAACGCCTGAGTGCCGCCTAGTGTGCCAGTGAGCAGAGCTAAAGAGACATTGGCTAGCAGGACGCGATTTCGGGCTCGTTCAATCTCGGACGGGGCATATTTGTAACTTACTTCTAACGCCTCGATAGAAGTTTCAAACTCGCCCCGTGCTGCAGCAGAGAGCGCAACATCCAAATACGACACATACAATGCCGAGTTGCTCTCACCCGCCGCCCCATAGATAACTGCTTGCCACGGTAGTCCCGGTTTATCGCTCGCCTTCCGCAGATAAAACATAATCGATACGCACGTGAACCCAACACCAACCGTGACAGTCTTCCTGGCATCATCCGTCCCAACCTCAAGCGTCGGACCGATGTGGACCAGCCAGATTTCCTCTGCCGATCTAGCGTCGCCAGTGCCGGAAACCCGATGCACAACCGCGTCTGTCATCGGAATAAGAATCGCGTGTTGTCCGTTCTCCTCGCGGCCCTCAATAAAAATGATCCGCCGGGAAAGCGTCTGAGCTATGTATCTGATTATTGGCGAGCTTCGAACAGGATCAGTAATGTAGAAAACGTGACCCAGGGGCTTCCCGGCGCCAACTTGGAATACTTCGCCCTTAAATAGACTCGTTGTGCCGGACGAATAACAATACAGCGGCTTTTGTAGTACTACAAATAAGCCAACTGCCGCCCAGGCAATTCCCACCAGCGCGATCATGCCACTCGCTACAAGGAGACGACGGCGACCATATCGGAGCCCAAACCAGCCCAAGCCTGCGGATATGCATATTGCCAGGACTGCTGGAACGGATGTAAGTAAATTAAACGGAAAGAAAAGTAACCCTGCGATCACGTTTAAAATAACGATAAAGGCAGGCTCCAGTTTCGATTGCACGGAGTGTAGGAGCGCTGCCCAGCGGGACGTCTCCGCCTTCACTTGCACGATCCCGGAACCTGAAATCCTGTATGTCTTAATTTCTGGGTTTTCTGCCGTTTCTGGGATAGTCACAATCCTGCGATGCTCGACAACCTCCGTTACCAATCCCCTTGCTACAAGGTAGTCCAGATTGCTCGCTACTTCTCCGTGCTTGTAACGCTTCTTCTTGAGCACTTCGAACAATTGATCAAGCGCAAGGCCACCATCCGCCGCAGTTGCTTCTTGCTGACGGACTTCATACAAATGCCGCAGTATCGCAGCCGTGATTGCTTGGTTATTGCCCACTACGTCGAGAATTATCTCACCCTTGGCGAGTTGCCGGGTGCCCCACTCATCGCGCCCTTTGCGATGAGTGGGATTCTACTGCGATCTCGTTTGGGCAGGCTGCCGAAAAAGGCGGGTGGCCCCGGTCTTCGCGCAGTTCATGTCTGACACCAAAGAAACTGGGGGTGCCCCACTTCTCGCGCTTTTCGAGAAGTGGGCTGCCGCGAGCCATTTCCCATTTCGGGCGATGGATACTTTCGAGGGATTGTCCTCCGTTGCGGATGAAGATACTGTTGCCAGGTTAGGCTGCGTTTGGAGGATGTTGCCAGTGGGTACTGGACGCCGCCTTTCACACGGTCGAGTGGTCTCGTCAGCCACTACGGTTCGAGTCCGTCTTCCTCCGCAGTCCCTCGACCAATAGTTATCTCGACTTAGTTGCTGCATTTGCTATAATGGGAAAGATAGGCGGCGTACCAACTGGCATTTGCCAAGCCCCGGATGACTACCGGGGCTTTCGTTTTTCTAGGAGGCGAAGAAATCCAGAAACAGACGGAACCTCCCCGGATTCCTTCGGACCTGCCCCGCAGCCGTTTGAACCCCTTCGCAACGACGCGCACTCCGACCCTAACCCCCGCCTTCCCTCCTCCACCCCGTCCCGCCGCCCCTCCACCTCCACCCCATCCCGCGTAACACTCCCCAAGCCCCTGCCGCGCAATACCGCACTCGGCACTCCCTGTTCCGCATGAAGCTTCCGCGGTCTTCCCAGCCGCCCCGCCTTCAGAGCCCATACCCCAACCCGCCGAATTCTTCAAAGACCTGGCGGAAGAAGGCCTCTAAGCCTTTGACTTCAAAAGACCGCGGTCAGGGGGAATTTACAGCGGTATGTTCCCGTGCTTCTTAGGAGGATTCTCGTCGCGCTTAAGTCTCGAGCATCTCCAGCGCCTGAATGAGCTTCTTGTGCGTCGTTTTTCGCTGTCAGCAATTACTTCAGCGGCTTAAAGCCGTCGAGGGCGCTCGATGGTACTACGTCGAATTCCAAAGTTTGACCCGATCTATGAACCGACGCAGGTGGTCCAAAGGGCTACAACGACGGAGAGCTACAGCCATGATGGCCTAGGTAATAGAGTGAGTTTGCTAAGGATGATTCCCGAAGGCACTCACGATGGACTTAACTAACTTGTTTTGGAGAAGTAAGCTCAGCTTCCCTGGACTCAACGATTCAGGACCGGATCTTCGCGCGCTGATCCTCATTGTCATTCTATTTGGCTGCATTGGACTGGTGAGTTGCGGCTCGACCTCGCCCACCGGAAAAGGTTCCGCGCCGACGATCACTTCCTTTACGGCGAATCCGACGAGCATAAACTCCGGTACAAGCAGCGCACTGAGTTGGGCGGCAACAGGAGCATCGACGATTGCCATCACGCCGGGAACATTCACGTCCACATCGGCAAGCGGTTCGACGAGCATGAGCCCGACGGCGACGACCACTTACACACTGACTGCAACCAACACCGCCGGTTCGACCACATCTACACTAACCATTACCGTAAACGGCGTAAAGAAACCAGCGATCAACTCCTTCACAGCTAACCCAACAAGCATCACTTCGGGCTCCAGCAGCACGTTGAGTTGGGCTACGACCGGAGCGACCAGCCTTGCCATCACGCCGGGGACATTCACGTCCACATCGGCAAGTGGTTCGACGAAAGTGAGCCCGACGGCGACGACTACTTACACACTCACTGCGACCAATGCCGCCGGTTCGACCACATCCACGGCACAAGTCACGGTAACAGCGTCCGGCGGTCCATTAGCGATAACGACCACTTCGTGCCCGGGCGGAACCCAAGGCTCGGCGTATGCAGGCTGCACGATCATCGCCAGTGGTGGCTCTCCACCTTACACCTATTCCGTAAACGCGAATGCCAACTTTTCTCCGTTGCCTGAGGGGATGTCTCTGAATGCAGCTACTGGGGTCATCAGCAGCTCATTGATCGGCGGGCAAGGCACTTACACGCCGGAATTTATGGTTACCGACTCGGCTAGTGCGCAGGCGACTCAGGGCATCAACATCGCACTCAATGGCAACAACGCGTTCCTGGCAAACATCTTTCCGTCAACCTCTATCTTTCACCATCGGGTGGACGCAGCCACGACAAACTTGCCCGTAGATACTTCCCCCGCAGCGCCTATGTACAGTGGCTATCTGTCGGCGACAGTGAAGCCCTTTTTCGGGAACAATTCGTATGCTACCTTCCCGAATGGAATACCAGCCATTGAAGTTCCTTACAACCAGACGGACGTATCTGTTACAACTACCTTATATCAATCGTACTTTACATCGGGTCCAATTCCAGCGAATGCTCCGGTGGAAGGCACCAGCAACTCGACGGGAGATCGACACGTTCTGGTGTACGTAGAGGCGGGCGGTGGAAACGATCCTGCCCTTTACGAGATGTGGCAGGGAATCTACGAAGGCGGTCCGTGGACCGACTCCTCAAATGCGCTTTGGCCCGACGTGACTACGAATAACCTGACAGCGCAAGGCAATGGAACATCCGATGCCGCAGGACTTCCGGTAGCGCCACTGCTGGCCAATGCCGACGAGGTGATCGGTGCCGGCACACCCAGCTCGCCGAGCGGCACAATTAAACATCCCATCCGATTCACCCTCAACCACATTGTGAACTACTGGGTCTGGCCGGCTACCGAAACAGCGGGCGTGGGGAGTTGCACGGCTGTGGGCGGAGGCGTCATTCCCACGGAATCGGAAATATCGCAATCTTCTCCTCCCGCAAGCTGTACCATGTCCGGACCCGCTGGCGAGATCTATCGACTAAAGGCGTCGGTGGCAACTCCCGCTTGCGCCTCCACCAGCCCACAAGCGGCCATTATCATCACCGCATTCCGAAACTATGGAATCATCCTGGCCGACAACGGTGACAGCGGAGGGTTAATCGGCACACCCGACGCTCGTTGGAACGATAACGATCTGTCGTGCCTTACAAGCCTCACCTTATCGGACTTCGAACCGGTGAACGTCTCGAGTCTCATGGTCAGCAATGACAGCGGGGCCACCAGCCATTAGCCAAACGGCTCAACTGCTCACGGAAGCCCGATCGCATTTGTAGTCCCGCTGAATGCTGACAGCTGGGAGCCGATCTTACAGTGGAATATTCCCATGCTTCTTAGCCGGGTTCTTATCCCGCTTAGTCTCCAGCATCTCCAGCGCCTGGATCAGCTTCTTGCGAGTCTCGCGCGGTTGAATAACGGCATCCACGAAGCCGCGATCGGCCGCCACGTAGGGATTTGCCAACCGGTCACGGAATTCTTCGATCTTCTGCTGGCGCATTTCTTCCCGATTTTCAGCGTGATCGAGCTCGTGTTTGTAGACGATATCCACCGCGCCTTCCGGCCCCATCACCGCGATTTCGGCGCTTGGCCAAGCGTAGTTCACGTCCGCGCGGATGTGTTTTGACGCCATGACGCAATACGCTCCGCCGTAGGCTTTTCGCGTGATCACGGTCACTTTCGGCACCGTCGCTTCCGCAAACGCATACAGCAACTTCGCGCCATGCCGGATGATTCCGCCATACTCCTGCTGCGTGCCGGGCAGAAAGCCGGGAACATCTTCAAACGTCACCAGCGGAATGTTGAAGCAATCGCAGAAGCGCACAAAGCGCGCGCCTTTCACCGAGGCATTGATATCAAGCGTCCCCGCAAGCATCGCGGGCTGATTGGCCACGATCCCAACCGGCTTCCCGTTGAAGCGCGCAAATCCCACGACAATGTTCTTGGCATAGTGCTCGTGAATTTCGAAGAAATAGCCGTCATCCACGACCGTGTGAATCACGTCCTTCATGTCATAAGGTATGTTCGACTGGTCGGGGATCAGCGTATCAAGCTTGTCGTCCAGACGATCGATCGGATCGGTGCAGGGCTTGCGCGGCGGGTCTTCCAGATTGTTCGACGGAACAAAGCTCAGCAACTCGCGCACCATCGACAAACACTCGGCATCATCGCGGCACATGAAATGAGCCACGCCAGAAGTTTCGTTGTGTGTGTGCGCTCCGCCTAACTGGTCCTTGGTGACTTCTTCATGCGTCACCAGCTTGATCACGTCCGGTCCGGTGATGAACATGTACGAAGTCTGGTCCACCATCAGAATGAAATCGGTGATGGCCGGCGAATACACGGCGCCGCCCGCGCACGGCCCCATGATGGCCGAGATCTGCGGCACCACTCCGCTATAAAGTGTGTTGCGCAAAAAGATTTCGGCGTAGCCGGCCAGCGACATCACGCCTTCCTGAATGCGCGCGCCCCCCGAGTCATTCAGTCCGATAACTGGCGCGCCCATCTTGGCCGCCAGGTCCATGATCTTGACGATCTTCAAGGCATTAGCCTCGGAGAGCGAGCCTCCGAACACAGTGAAATCCTGCGCAAAAACAAAAACCAGCCGCCCTTCCACGCGACCGTAGCCGGTGATGAAGCCGTCGCCGTAATATTTCTGTTGCTCCATGCCGAAGTTGTGGCAGCGGTGCGTGACCAGTTTGTCGGTCTCCTCGAAGGTGCCCTCGTCGAGCAGAAATTCCACACGCTCGCGGGCAGACATCTTGCCCTCTTTATGCTGCCGCTCGCGCCGCTGTGCGCCGCCGCCTTCCTGCGCCATCTGATCCCGTTTTTTCAGTTCGGCAATCTTCTCTTGAAGTTTCATAGGCAGACATTATAGGCGCGCACTAAAGTATTTAAAGTGTGACGACTGACACAGGATGGAGTGATGTGGGAACAGCGTCTCTTACGCCCGCAAGGTCGCGGCGTCAAACAGATTCAGAAACTCGATTTTCTTTTCCGGCGGCAGGAACGACGCCTCAAACGAATTGCGTGCCAATTCTCGCAGATGTTCGTCGGTGAAGCCGAACGCCTCCTGCACCAGCGCATATTCCTCGACGAGCGATGTGCGAAACATGGCGGGATCGTCGCTGTTAAGGGTCAGCATCAGGCCCTGGTCGAAGTAACGGCGCACCGGATGCTGCGCGAGTTCAGCGCAGCAGCCCGTCCGCAGATTGCTGGTCACGCAGATTTCAATCGGAACCTGGCGCTCGGCCAGCTCTTCGATCAATTCTGGATCCTGCCCGGCAGTAAGCCCGTGGCCGATGCGTTCCGCTTTGAGGTTCAGCGCGCCCCAAATTGATTCTGGCCCGGCGCTTTCACCGGCGTGCGCCGTGAGATGAAGACCGTGCTCGGCGGCGCGCGGGTAAACTCCGGCGAACCACTCCGGAGGGCCGGCACGCTCGTCGCCGCCGATGCCGAAGGCGACTACGTTGCGATCGCGAAACTGAATCGCGAGATCGAGCACGCTCTGCGCCTTCTCGGCGCCGAACTGCCGGATGGCGTCGAATATCCACAACAGAGAAATGCCAAAGTCCCTCTCTCCGCGCTGGCGGCCGCATTCCAGACCCTCGAAAATCGCGGCGAAATCCTGCTTGCGCCAGAGGCAGACACCGACGGAAACAATCGCCTCCGCATGCAGAATGTTCTGCGTTTTCAGGCGCTCCATCAGCCGGTAAGTAATCAACTCGTAGTCTTCCGGAGTGCGCAGGTGTCCCGTAACATCCTTGAAAGCAATGAGGAAGCCCGCGAAGTCTTTGTAGTTGTAGAGTTGTTCGACTTCGGCGAGCGACGCGCCATCCATCCCGTGACGCTGACGCAGCACGAGCAGAGTGGACGGCTCGATCGATCCCTCGAGATGCAGATGCAGTTCAGCCTTGGGGAGCGAGAGAATAAAGTTGGAGGGCTCCGAAGGCATACAGCGATTCTAAAGGATTGGGTCCTGTGGTGGCGGGGCTTTGCCCGCCGGAACCGGAACAGAGTCCCGTCACCACACAAAATCAAACGATGACCCGATCTTTCTTGCAGAACTCGCTATGATGCCGGCTGTAGAAGATGTAAATGACCAGCCCCAGCGCCAGCCAGATCACAAAGCGCAGCCAGGTGAGGAGTGTGAGGCCTAGCATCAATCCGCCGCACAGAACGACGGAGATCAGCGGAAACCACGGCACAAAAGGCACGCGGAACGCACGCTTGCGATCAGGCTGATTGCGTCGAAGCAAAATGACCCCCAGCGAAACCAGCACAAAGGCAAACAGCGTCCCAATGTTGGCCAGGTCGGCCGCATCTCCAATATCCACGAGCCCGGCGGGAATCCCCACAGCAAAACAGGCGATCCAAGTGGACCAGTACGGCGTCTTATATTTCGGGTGCACTGCGGAAAACAACTTCGGCAAGAGGCCATCGCGAGACATGGCATACCAGATACGCGCCTGTCCGTATTGAAACACCAGCAACGAAGAAATCATCCCCGTCAGCGCCCCAATCACGATCACCGACCGGAAGAGCGGGTGAACTCCCAAATACTTCATAGCGTAAGCGACGGGCGCTTCGGCGGCTTCTCCGGAAACGAAGGTCGTGTACTTCATCATGCCGAGCAGCACCAAAGCGACGCCGACATACAGCAGAGTGCAGACAATCAGCGACATGATAATGCCGAAGGGCAAATCTTTTTGAGGATTGCGCGATTCCTCCGCCGCGGTCGAGACCGAATCGAACCCGATATAAGTAAAGAAAACGATGGCGCCTCCGGTGACGATTCCGGCAAAGCCGGAAGGTGCGAAGGGCGTCCAGTTCGCGGGCTTCACCAGCATTCCGCCAACCACCAGGAAGGTCAGGATGGCGCCGATCTTAATCGCGACCATGATGTTGTTGGTCTCCGCCGATTCCTTCACCCCACGCACCAGCAGCAGCGTGAGAATGAATACGATCAGGAAGCCCGGCAGATTGAAGTAAGCGCCCGTCCACTGTCCCGAGGCCCACACGGGACTCGCCCATTTGTCCGGCAAGTTGAGACCGAAGGCTGCTAGTTGCGCTTTCGTATAGCCGGCGAAGCCAACCGCCACCGCTACGTTACTGACCACGTATTCGAGAATCAGGTCCCAGCCGATGATCCAGGCAAAAATTTCGCCGAGCGTCGCGTACGAGTAGGTATATGCGCTCCCGGCAATGGGAATCATCGAGGCGAGCTCGGCGTAGCACAATCCGGCAAAACTGCAGGCGATCGCCACCAGAAAAAACGAAATTGCAATCGAAGGCCCGGCCGGCGGACGGCCGTGCATGAGCGCTCCGGCCGTGCTACCGGTGCGCAGGAAATTCACAATCAGGTCGAGCGCCTGCGCGTGCAGAATAGAAGGCGCCTGGAAATATTCTCCGGCCGCCGCCGTGCCCGTAAGCACAAAGATTCCCGAACCAATGATGGCGCCGATGCCGAGCGCCGTCAGCGACCACGGCCCCAGCGTTTTACTAAGCCGATGCGCTGGGTCGTCCGCTTCCGAGATCAGTTTGTCGATGGACTTACAGCAGAAAGCCTGGCTGTTGGAAGTACGGATGACGCCGGCTGCTGGTTCAGTGGATAGTTGCGACAAGAGTCGTCGTCTCCTCACAGCGGGAGTCGGGCATGGGCGCTAGCCCATGCCCGGCACTGCTACGGTTCAGGCTAACGGCCTACCGCTTCGCCTGACCGCGTGCCAGCTTCTTCACTTTGCGCTTCTTCGACCCGCGCGCGTAATCGCGCGGCTTCTTCGGCTTTTCCGCTTTCATCTTCTTGCGGGCGGCTCGCTTGGTTTTTTTACGCTCCTCTTTGGTTAGCTTCTTTGTGTTTGCCATGATTGCGGCTTAAATCCTCTCCAGTTCTATCTCAGAATTCGTGGTGCGTTATCAAGGCTCGCCGCTCGAAGCCCGCGGCTCTACGCCTTCTCCAACTGCGCGTACCGCTCCACCAGCTTCTTCAAACCGAAGCGAGGGAATTGTACCGTAATCTTCGCGTCTTCCCCATCCCCCTCTCGTTGATACACCGTTCCTTCACCGTATTTGGGATGCTTGACCTTCTGCCCGGGACGAAATCCGCGCCTGCCAGTAGGCTCCTCCGGCACCAATTTCGGAACATTGAATTTCTTGCCTCGCGACACAAAAAATTCGGCGATATTGTCAATGGAGTTGTAGCTCCGCAGCGGAGTCGCCGTTTTCGGCTTGACCCGCGCCGGGTTCCAATCGGCGCTTTGGTCTTCGTCCTCGTAGGAATAGTGGGTGTTTTCGGCGGCTGCGGGGCTTCGCCCCGCTGGACGGGCGAGGGCGCCCGTCCCCACACGACCTGTGCCCGTACGAGCCGTGCTTCGTCGCGATCCGCCCAACTCTTCCACCAACTGCGGCGGAACTTCTTCCAGGAACCGCGATGGCACACTTGCCTCCGGCATGTCCGTACCATACCGCCGTCGATACACGGCGCGCGACAAAATCAAGGTGTCCATGGCGCGTGTCATGCCGACGTAGCAAAGTCGCCGTTCTTCTTCGATCGAATCCGGCTCAAGCATGGTACGCGAATGCGGAAACAGCCCTTCTTCCATTCCGGTCAGCACCACCAACGGAAACTCCAGTCCCTTGGCTGCGTGCAGCGTCATCAGCGTAATCTGCGCGTGCTCGTCATACTGGTCGGCATCACTGACCAGCGCGGCGTGATCGAGGAACTGATCGAGCGTCTCCCCGCGATCGCGCGAGTCCATGGCCGCGTTCACCAGTTCGCGCAGGTTTTCGATGCGCGAGTAGGCTTCCGGCGTGTCTTCCTCTTCCAGTTGCTTGATGTAACCGGTGCGGTCGATCAGATACTTGAGAATTTCAGCGGTATTCGCCGCCCCACCGGGAGCGCGAAACCCTTCGACCGCTTCGTCGGTGGAGAGACGGGCGCCTTCACCCGTCGCCTCGTTTTCTCCCGAATCGGCGGCGAAATCGAAACTGAAGGTGCCAGGATCGAAATCAGTATCGCCGCCAGGTTGCGTGGGGATAGGTTGTGTGGGGACGGGCGCCTCGCCCGTCCGAGCCGAGCGAAGCTCAGCAGCGCTCTCGTCGGACGCCACTCCAGCCGTCTCCTCCACCCGCTCCACAAACGTCCCCGCCAGCATCGCGCGCCCATCCTCGATCAACGCCCGAAAGCTCTTCAACGCCGCCAACGCCCGCGCCGGTAACAACTGCCGAGTAATCGCTTCGCCAACCGCACCCCACATCGACAGCCCAGTCTCAAGCGCCAGCCGTTCCATCATCTCGATCGTGGTTTTGCCAATCCCGCGCACCGGCGTATTGATCACGCGCAGCAGCGACACCGAATCATCCGGGTTCTGGATGACCTTCAAATACGAGATCATGTCCTTGATCTCCGCCCGCTCGTAGAACGAGAAGCCGCCCACTACGTGATACTTCAACTGATAACGGCGCATCGCTTCTTCGAACAATCGCGATTGTGAGTTTGTCCGGTAGAGCACGGCCGCCCGCGCCGTTTCGCCGTTTTCGCCCGCCTGCCGCACGTAGCGATTGATCGTATCGGCCGCAAACAGCGCCTCGTTTTCCCCGTCCGGAGCCTCGTAATACCCGATCTTCGCCCCGCCCTGCCGCGACGTCCACAGATTCTTGCCCTTGCGTCGGACGTTGTTCGCAACCACTGCCGACGCCGCCCCAAGAATGTTCTGCGTCGACCGGTAGTTCTCTTCCAGCCGCACGATTTTCGCTTCCGGAAAGTCGCGCTCAAACTCCAGAATGTTGCGAATGTCCGCCCCGCGCCACGAGTAGATCGACTGATCTTCATCGCCCACCGCGCACACGTTGTGTCCGCCGCCCGCCAGCAACCGCATCAGTTCATACTGCGGCCGGTTTGTGTCCTGGTATTCATCGACCAATAAATACTGAAACCGCCGGTTGTTGTATTCGCGTACCGCCGCCACCGACTTGAGCAGGCGCATGGCTTCGAGCAACAGATCGTCGAAGTCCATGGCATTCGCCTTAAGCAGTTCCTTCCGATACTCCTCGAAAATATGAGCGATGCGCTCGGTTTTCGGATCAGCAGATTGCAGATAGATTTCCTGCGGATCGAGCATGTGATTCTTGGCCCATGAAATCCGCGAAAGCACGTTGCGTGGCGTGAGTTGCTTGTCGTCCAGCCCTAACCGCCGCATGACGCCCTTAACGACTTGCTGCTGATCGCTCTCGTCGTAGATAACAAAATTCTTCGTGAGCCCGATCGCCGGCAGGCCCGGCACGCTAGAAGGAATCCGCAAAGCCTCAATATCACGCCGCAGCACGCGCACGCAAAAAGAATGAAACGTAGAAATCACCGGCTTGGCAACGCTAAGCCCGCCGACCAGCTTTTCGACGCGCTCCGCCATTTCCGCTGCAGCCTTATTGGTGAAGGTCATGGCGAGGATCGCTTCCGGCATCACGCCCATCTTCTCGATCAGATGGGCAATGCGAAACGTGATGACGCGAGTTTTCCCGCTGCCCGCCCCGGCCAGGATCAGCACCGGCCCCTCGGTAGTCTCCACCGCTTCGCGTTGTTGCGGATTTAACTCGTCCAGAAACGACAAAAAGAATAGCTCCCACAGAATCGGTACTTAAATTCTACACGGTTGTATAATGAAAGATTGCGCTCATGAAAAAGAACACACTAGCAGCAACGGCCGCGGAAAGCGCCGCCGAGGCCTCGATTCCCCGCCGAATCCGCTCCACCACCGTTCTCTGCGTCCGACGCGACGACAAGGTTGTCATGGCCGGCGACGGACAGGTCACGCTCGGGGAATCCGTCATCAAGCACGGGGCAAAGAAGATTCGCCGCCTCTACCAGGACAAGATTCTCGCTGGATTTGCCGGCTCGACCGCCGACGCCTTCACTCTGTTCAGCCGTTTCGAGGCCAAACTGGAGCAGTATCATGGCAACCTTGGCCGCGCCGCCGTCGAACTCGCGAAAGACTGGCGCACTGACAAATTTCTGCGCCATCTCGAAGCCCTGCTGCTGGTTTCCGATAAAGAAGCGACGTTCCTGCTCAGCGGCCAGGGAGATGTTATCGAGCCAGATACCGGCATTGCCGCGATCGGCTCCGGCGGCCCGTTCGCCCAGGCAGCAGCGCAGGCCCTGGCCGATCACACCCAGCTCTCGCCGCGAGAAATTGCCGAAGAAGCAATGAAGATTGCCGGCCGAATGTGCATCTATACCAATGACAAGGTTACGATTGAGGAGCTGTAGTAAGAAGTCGATGGTCGTTGGTCGCCAGTCGTTCGCAGTTTGCGAATGCATCAGGCCTTGCCTAATGACCAACGACTAAAGACCAACGACGCATTTATGGCCATTTATCTACCCGGAACCGCCGAAGAAGAACAAGTCACGCTCGACGAACTGACGCCGCGCGAAATCGTCACCGAGCTCGACAAGTACGTTGTCGGTCAAAAAGACGCGAAACGCGCTGTCGCCATCGCTCTGCGCAATCGCATGCGCCGGCAGAAGCTCGGGCCCGAAATGGCCGAAGAGGTCATCCCCAAGAACATCATCATGATCGGCCCCACCGGCGTGGGCAAAACCGAAATCGCCCGCCGTCTCGCCAAGCTGGCCAACTCGCCGTTCCTGAAAGTCGAAGCTTCCAAGTTCACGGAAGTCGGCTACGTCGGCCGCGATGTCGAGTCCATGATCCGCGACCTGGTTGAGATCGCCATCGAAATGATTCGCGAAGAGAAACTCGAAGACGTCTCTGATAAAGCGGAACTGAACGCGGAAGAGCGGCTGCTCGATATTCTTCTGCCTCCGACTTCGCCGCGTCCGGCGGATTCCAGCTCGGGTGGCGTGGTCATCGACGCCAGCACCAGCCTGACTGAATCCTCCAGCCGCACCCGCGAGAAACTGCGGCAGCAGTTGCGCGAAGGCAAACTCGACGACCGCACCGTGGAAATCGAAACCCGCGAGCGTAATTTTCCGTCGTTTGAAATCATCTCCAACCAGGGTGTCGAGGAGATGGACGTCAATCTCAAGGACATGTTGCCCAACATCTTCGGCCAGCGCACCAAGAAGCGGAAGATGAAGGTCAACGAGGCCTTCGAGTACCTGATTCAGGAAGAAGAGCAGCGCCTGATCGACATGGAGCAGGTCACGCGCGTCGCCATCGACCGGGTCGAAAACTCCGGCATCATTTTCCTCGATGAAATCGACAAGATCGCCGGCCGCGAAAGCGGCCATGGTCCGGACGTCTCGCGCGAAGGCGTACAGCGCGACATCCTGCCCATCGTCGAAGGCACCACCGTCAACACGCGCTACGGCATGGTACGCACCGATCACATCCTGTTCATAGCCGCGGGTGCGTTTCACGTTTCGAAGCCGAGCGACCTGATTCCCGAACTGCAAGGCCGCTTCCCCATCCGCGTAGAGCTGCAGTCGCTCACCATGGCAGACTTCGTCCGCATCCTGACCGAGCCGAAGTCGTCGCTGACGCGGCAGTACATCGCGCTGCTCGAAACCGAAGGTGTAAAGCTGGAATTCACCCCCGACTCGTTAGAAGAAGTAGCGCGCTTCGCCTTTCGCGTGAATGAGGGTACGGAAAACATCGGCGCTCGCCGCCTGCACACCATCATGGAGCGCGTGTTAGACGAAATCAGCTTCGAGGCGCCCGAGAAGAAAGGCCAGCAGTTCGTGGTAGACGCAGCCTACGTGCAGAAGATGCTGAGCGAGATCGTGAAAGATCAGGATCTGTCCCGCTACATACTGTAGAAATTCCCAACCACAGGGAACACAGAGCTCACATGGGAAATCGGAAAGAACTCCCCCTGTGCTCCCTGTGGTTATCTTTTGCTCTTCTCGCGCCCCGCCGCCATCTGCTAAGCTCACGCCTTCCTGGTAGCTTTTGATTTCGGCAATCATGACCGCCCTCGACAGCACCCGCCTAGCCTCCCTCGCCGAGCGCGAGCAAAAGCACTTCGTCGACGAACGCCCGAAATCAAAATCCATCTACGAACGCGGCAGGAAGTCGCTGCTCTCCGGTGTCCCCATGAACTGGATGGTGAAGTGCGCCGGAGCATTTCCGCCCGTTGTCCGTGAGGCTCAGGGCGCGCACTTCTACGATGTCGACGGCCATCGCTACGTGGACTTCTGCCTCGGCGACACCGGCGCCATGACCGGACATTCTCCCTTCGCCATCGTGAAGGCGATCGAGGAGCAGGTTAAGCGGGGCATCACCCTCATGCTGCCTTCCGAAGACGCCGTGTTTGTCGCCGAAGAACTGCAGCAGCGCTTCGGCTTGACCTACTGGCAGTTTGCGCTCACGGCCACCGACGCCAACCGCTTTTCGATTCGTCTCGCACGCCAGATTACCGGTCGCGCGAAAATCCTCGTCTTCAATTGGTGTTACCACGGTACGGTCGATGAAACATTCATCACCCTTCATCCCGACGGCACTTTAAGACCCCGGCGCGGCAACATCGGACCACCGGTCGATCCTTCCGCGACCACGCGCGTCGTGGAATTCAACGACGTATCGGCTCTCGAACAAGCCCTCGCCCACGGAGACGTCGCCTGCGTACTGGCCGAGCCTGCCTTAACGAACGTTGGCATCGTACATCCCGCGCCCGGCTACCATCAGGCGCTACGCGAGCTCACGCGCAAGCATGGCACGCTGCTCATCATCGACGAGACCCACACCATCTGCGCCGGCCCCGGCGGCTACACCCGCGCCGAAAATCTCGACCCCGACTTCCTCGTGTTCGGCAAGCCGATCGCTGGCGGAGTACCCGGCGCCGCCTACGGCTTCACCCAAAAAGTCGCGGACATGATCCTGGAGCGCCACAGCCTCGAAGACTGCGACACCGGCGGAATCGGTGGAACCCTCGCCGGCAATGCCCTCTCGCTCGCTGCCATGCGCGCCACGCTCACAAAAGTTCTGACCAAAGAAGCTTTCGACCGCATGATTCCGATGGCCGAGCGCTGGACAGGCGGCGTACAAAAAGTCATCGACGATTTCGGCCTCTCCTGGCACGTCACGCGCCTTGGTTGCCGTGCCGAGTATCTGTTTGGCCCCAACGAACCGAAGAATGGAACGGAGGCCCACGACGTTATGGACTTCGAACTCGAACGCTTCATGCACCTCTACGCCATGAATCGTGGCATCCTGCTCACGCCCTTCCACAACATGGCGCTGATGTCGCCGGCAACCGCACCCGAGGACGTCGACTACCACAGCAAGGTTTTCCGCGAAGGCGTCCGAGAACTGGTGGGATGAGTCCGTGTGGCGCGGACACTCTTGTCCGCGTGTGGACACCAGAGACAAGTTGTGGGCACGTGAAACAAGTGTGGGCGCGAGCGACTCGCCCGCGCTGCCTCTGATACTCTTTCTTTTTCCGCATGAAAGTACATCATGGAAGGTTCATCGCGCCGACCGCGCTCTGCCTGCTCCTGGCAAGTTGCGCCCAAACCGGGCCGCCGCTGCCGCCGTCGCTCGAACTTCCGAAGCCGCCGACTGATTTGCGCGCCAGTCGTAAAGGCAATCGCGTTACGCTGAACTGGACCGAGCCCAAGAGCACCACCGACCGCCAGAGTGTGCGCTATATCGGTCCGACCCTGGTCTGCCGCAGCCTCGATCCTGAGATAACCGCATGCGGAGATCCTGTCGCGATGTTGCCAGCACCATCCGCCGTCCCGCAGAAACCGAAGTCCTCGCGGGGCACGGCGCAGAAATCCGACTCCCAGCACCCCGCACCGCAGACCTTCACCGACACGCTGCTCTCGGCCATACAACAGCAAGACCCATCTGCCGACGTGACCTATGCCGTCGAAGTCTTGAACCGCAATGCCCGCGGCGCAGGACTGTCGAATCGTGTGCACGTGCCCGCCGTTATGACCGTGCCTCCGCCGGGCCATCTCTCCGCCGAACTAACCGGCGATGGCGTAGTGCTTACCTGGACTAGCGCCGGCGAGTTACAGAGTGTCCCTGTGGTTCAACGCCGTTATCGCATTTATCGGCGCGACGAGAGCTCCGGCAAAGATGCGATTGCCGGTGAAGTCCCCTTGGGCGAACCTGGCCCGGCACACTTCACCGACTCAAGCTTCGAATGGGAACGGACCTACCTTTACCGCATCACCGCCGTGAGCATCGTCAAGCGGCCCGGCAGCGAAGTGCAAGTGGAGGGAGACGACACTCCGCCCGTGCGCGTGGTCGCCCATGACGTCTTTCCACCATCCGTACCCGCCGGGTTGCAGGCGGCATACTCGGGTGAGGGACAAAAGCCGTTTATCGATCTCATCTGGGCGCCGGTCACGAACGCCGATCTCGCCGGATATAATGTCTACCGCTCCGAAACGCACGGTGCCGCGGTCGGGCAGATGCTCAAGCTGAATTCTGACCTGGTGAAATCGCCGTCGTATCGCGATAGCGCGGTCGCCTCCGGCAAGACCTACACCTACTCAGTTTCTGCCGTGGACGTGCGTGGGAACGAAAGTCAGCGCTCCGAGGAAACCAGCGAACCCGTGCCGTAGCTCGTGTGGGACGGGCGCCTCGCCCGGCCGAGCCGAGCACAGCTCGGCCACGTTCTCGCAACAAGAGCTTAGGAGATACTCGCCCATGTACCCGTCTCGGATTTTTCCGTCGTGATCTTTTGCTGCCCCGTGTGTTTAGAAATTGTGTTTAGATATTGCTCTGATGAAATACTGCCGCTTCGAGTACAACGGTTCCGCCCACTACGGCCTGGTTGAGTCCGTCGCGGGCCACGACGAAATCACTCGCCTGCTCCTCCAGCCTCCGCAGGAAAGCGATGGCGCGGGTCTTCCCACCCTCCGTATCGACCGCATCCCGCTCGCGCAGGCGTCGCTGCTGCCGCCGGTGCAGCCTTCAAAAATCGTCTGCGTCGGCCGCAACTATCGCGAACATGCTGCTGAACTCGGCCACGAGGTTCCGCAGGAGCCGCTCTTATTTTTCAAGCCGTCCTCTTCCCTGCTGCCGCCGGGCGCAACGATTCTTCGGCCCAAAGTCTCCGCGCGCACCGACTACGAGGGCGAACTGGGCGTCGTGATCGCCCGGCGCTGCCACCTTCTCTCCGACAGCGATGACGTGCGCGCCTATATTCTCGGTTACACCTGCGTCAATGATTTCACCGCCCGCGATCTGCAGAATAAAGACGGTCAGTGGACACGCGCCAAAGGTTTCGATACTTTTTGCCCGGTCGGACCCCTCGTCGCCGACGGCCTCGATCCATGGGCGGGCGTCCAGGTCGAGACCCGGGTGAATGGCGACCTGCGCCAGTCCGGCAACACGCGAGATTTTATTTTCCCGCTCGACGTCGTCATCCGTTACATTTCGCAAGTCATGACGCTCGAGCCCGGTGATCTGATCGCCACCGGCACTCCGAAAGGTGTCGGGCCAGTGGTCGCTGGCGATGCCATCGAAGTGTCGATCGCAGGCATCGGCCAGTTGCGCAATCTCGTAGCCGACCAACCATAGCGAGCTGGCGCCTTAGTCCCCGTAGGGACGCGCACCACGCCCGTGCAAGGCTACGCAGGGACGGCCGCCCCCGGCGGTCCAAGCCGAGCGCAGCTCGGCCCGCGCACGGACTCTCACCTCGTCCCGGCGGCCTGCCTCACGGCTCGCTCCATCAGTTCCGCCGCTTTCAATAGCGTGTCCAGTTCCGGCCCCCTCAATCCGCTGAGTGTCTCCGCCACCAGCCGGACTCTCCGCGCCCTTGCCTGCTGCAGCAACCGTTCCCCTTTGGCCGTTGCCGTTACTCGAATCCGACGCGCATCCTTCGCATCGGTCTCAATTTTGGCCAACCCGGAGCGCTTCAATCCCGCCACGATGCGGCTCATGGTGGGAGCCTTCACCTGCTCGGCAGCTGCCAGTTTCCCGAGCGCCATGGGGCCACCGAACACCAGGACGGAAAGTGCCGACAGCCGCGCCGGACCCACGCGGGCAAGAACGTCCCGCTTGCGGGCATGGCGCAAGAGATGGATGGCGGCCGAGTGCAGGCGATCGGCCACCTCCAGCCGGAAGGGTTCTTGGGAACGCGGCATACGACACAGCTTAGCATTGCGAACGCTTAGCATGGCTAACATTTTTCTTGACAATCCGAACCGGGATTCTATAATTCGTTAGCAGTGCTAAGTAATAAGGAGAAAGCACTATGGAGATCTTTCAGCGCGGTTTTGAGCTCCTGCAGGCAGGCGATGCCGACGGGCTACGGCGGCTTCTCGAGCAGGACCCCACCGCGTCTGAGGCGCGCGGAGCGAACGGTGTCAGCTTGCTCATGCATTCCATCTATCGCGGCCGCCGCGACCTGGCGGATCTGATCGCGAGCAAGAAAAAGGTGCTCGACATTTTCGAAGCCACTTCGCTCGGCCGTATCGAGCGCCTGAAACAGTGCATTCGCGAAGAACGCAGTCGCGACGCGTCCGCCATCAACTCCCCCTCGAAAGACGGCTTCACGGCCCTGCACTTCGCCTGTTTTTTCGGCCAGCCCGAAGCCGCGCGCCTGCTGCTCGAAAGCGGGGCGGCGGTCGACGCTGTGGCTGCGAATCCGACGCAGGTCATGCCGCTGCACTCCGCCGCCTCAGCACGCAACCTGGAAGCCGCCCGCCTGCTGCTCGAACACGGAGCGCCCGTCAACACCCGCCAGCAAGCAGGCTGGGTTCCGATTCATGCCGCCGCGCAGAACGGCGATCGTCCGATGGTGGAACTGCTGCTCAAGCACCACGCCGATCCCAAACTAGCCAACGATGAAGGCAAGACGCCGGCCATGGTCGCGAGAGAAAAAGGTCACGAGGAGGTCGCCGCGCTGCTGGAAGCGTAGTCCCCAGTTCTTATAGAAGGCACCTCTTAACTTCTGCTTTCGGCGGTTCGACACCCGGCCAAAATACAGATTTCACGGAACTTAGCACAGAAACAGGTGAGATCTTATGTCCCTCTGCCCGCACCGCCTTTAGCTGCCTCACTGTTGCCTTCACTAGCCTTGCAGCCTTCCTCGCTCACGTTACCGACGACATTGCCCAAGCGAGCTGGCTCCTGGATCTGTGCACTAAACTAATGCATCAAACCGTCTATAATGAAACAATGTTGTCCTCGGAAGTTCCTTGGGGCTGAAGATCAAAGAGCGCTAAAGGTTAAAAGAGCGAAGATCAAATTATGTCGACGAAGTTGAAGGTCACAATTATTGCCAGTTCGCTGGCTATTCTGCTGTTCACCATTGTAGGCGGCTTGGTCAACGTTCGCGCTTCTTCGAATGACGGCGCGTATCGGCAGTTGTCGGTGTACAGCGAAGTGCTGTCCCGCATCCGCCTTGAATACGTGGAAGAGCCCAATATCGCTGGCGTCACCGACGGGGCCTTGCACGGACTGCTAGAGTCGCTCGACGCCAATTCCAGCTACCTGTCGGCGGAAGAGTACAAGCACTACAGGACGATGAAGACCGACGGCAAGGCGGATATCGGAGCCACCGTCTCCAAGCGTTTCGGATACGCGGCCGTGGTCGCGGTCATTCCGGGAGGGCCAGCGGACAAGGCTGGGGTGGAGAACTCCGACATCATCGAGTCGATCGAGGGCAAGAGCACGCACGACATATCGCTGGCTGAGATTCACGCCCTTTTGTCTGGGGAGGTTGGATCTTCGGTCACGGTGGCCGTGGTGCGGCCGCGGCGAGCGGAGCCGCAGAAGATCGTGATCGCGCGCGACCTGGTCGCCATCCCGCCCGTGAGCGAAAAAATGCTCGCGGACAACGTCGGCTACCTCCAGGTGGACGCGTTCCCTGAGGGCGAGTCGCAGGAGATCGCGGGCAAGATTCGCGATCTGCAAAAGCAGGGAGCGAAAAAGCTTGTACTCGATCTGCGCAACTCGGCCAGTGGCGCGGAGTCTGAGGGCGTCGCCACCGCCAATCTTTTCCTTGACCATGGCACCATCACTTATCTGCAGGGGCAGAAGTATCCGCGGCAGGCTTTTAACGCGGATCCCGCGAAGGACATCACGAAGCTTCCCGTTGCGGTACTGGTGAATCGTGGCACAGCGGGCCCGGCGGAGATTGTGGCCGCTGCCATCCTTGAAAACGCCCGTGGAGACCTCATTGGAGACAAAACTTTTGGCGATGGTTCGGTGCAAAAGCTGATCGAGATGCCGGACAGCTCCGCATTGATTCTTTCGGTCGCGAAGTACTACTCGCCGAGCGGAAAAGCTATTCAGGATGCGGCCGTCACACCGAACGTGCTGGTCGCCGACAGTACGGAGGAAGACGGCGGATTGCCGGACGAGGACGAGCAGGCAGCTCCAGGCGAAAAACCCAGCGACAAGAAAGATGAGAAACCGAAGAACCTGCAGGACGACCAACTGAACAAGGCGTTGGAAGTGTTGAAGAACCGGGAATCGAAAAGCTGAAGGTTTCAAAGTTGCAAGGTCTTCAAAGCTTATGATCGCTCGCCGCGGCGGGCGATTTTTTTCGCCTGGAGAATCTAGCTTTGCCGAATAATTTTGTCATCCTGAGCGCAGCGAAGCACCAGCTGTTTGTCAGCACCATCGCAAAACTTAAGGTCCCCGTTTCACTTTGCCCCACGGGACGAAAGGGCAAGAGGCCTTTTCTCGGCGTCTCGGCGGTGAAAAAGTTCTTAGGTCGGCACCGATCGGCCGAAATCTTGCCCTTGCGTTAACATGAAACGTTGAAAACTCTGAAACCTTGAAACCTGCATTTTCCGATGAAGGTTATCTATCAACATCTTCCGACGGTAGAGATCGGCGGGCGGAAGTTCGTCGGACGCGTGCTGTTTGGGTTGCTAGTCTTGCTCTCTGCCGCGGTGGGCGCGGCCGTCGGGCTGCTGTTGGTCTACTCCACGGACCTCCCGCAAGTTGAAGAGCTTGAACGTTACCGGCCTAGTTCGGTCACCGAGCTCTATGACGGACAGGGGCGAGTCATCGGCACCTTCGCGTTGCAGCGCCGCGTCATCTCTACGTATGACGATTATCCGGAAGTTCTCCGCAATGCGCTGGTCTCGATCGAAGATAAGGATTTCTACCGGCACTCGGGCATCAACATCTGGCGCATCGTGGGCGCGGCGTATCGCGATATTGAATCGGGCGGGAAAGTGCAGGGAGCATCCACGCTCACCATGCAGCTCGCCCGCAATCTGTTTCTCTCTCCCGACCGCTCGTTCTATCGCAAGGTGCAGGAGGCGCTGCTCGCCATCCAGATCGAGCGCCGGTTCACCAAACCGCAGATCTTCACGCTCTACGCCAACCAGATATTTCTGGGCCACGGCGCTTACGGCTATGAGGCCGCGTCGGAATACTATTTCAGCAAACCAGCCAAGCAATTGAAACTGGAAGAAGCGGCGCTGCTGGCGGGACTTCCGAAGGCGCCGCAATATTACTCTCCAATCAACCACCCGGAACGCGCGCTCAAGCGGCGCAACCTGGTGCTCAATGCCATGCTTGAGGACGGCAAGATCACGGCGGCCCAGGCTGCCGATGCCAAGAGCAAGCCCATCATGCTGGACCTGCAGAAAGATCCGAATTCGCTGGCTCCGCACTATGTGGAGGAAATCCGGCGTTACCTGGAAGCGAAGTATGGCAGCGACCAGGTTCACGAAGGCGGGCTGCGGGTTTATACATCGCTCGATATGGATCTGCAGAAATCGGCGCGGCAGGCGTTGCTCGACGGCCTCGCCGCCTACGAGCGCCGGCATGGTTGGCACGGCAAATTGCTGAACGTCATTGCCCAGGGTGAAAAGCTCGACAAATATGCGGATCCGGATTGGGATGAGGAGCCTGAAGTAAACGGATACATCCATGCGCTGGTCACGCAAGTCTCGCCGGGCGCTGCCGAAGTCCGGTTCGGCCGGCACACAGCCACGCTCGCACAGGCCGATGTGGCTTGGATTTGGATGAAGACGAAGACGAAGCTCAAACCGCCCGACATTCTCCGCGCAGGCGACATCGTCTACGTCAAAGTGCTGTCGCTCGATGCAAACGGAAAAGCGCGCGTCAGCCTGGAGCAGGATTCAGGGACCGAAGGAGCACTCGTCGCCATCGACAACGCGACCGGAGAGATCAAGGCCATGGTCGGTGGACGTGACTTCAATCTCTCCAAATTCAACCGCGCTACGCAGGCGCTGCGCCAGGTCGGGTCGTCTTTCAAACCGTACGTGTATACCGCCGTGATCGACGAAGGCGGCAGCCCCGATGACACCATTGTGGACGCGCCGGTAACTTTTCAAACTGTGTCTGGTCCCTATTCCCCGCACAACTACGACAACAAATTTGAAGGCACCATCACGCTGCGTCGCGCCCTGGCGCAGTCCAGAAACATTCCCGCCCTTAAGCTTGCCGACCGCGTCGGCATTAAGACCGTGATCGACTACGCACACCGCTTTGGAATCACATCCAACATTCCCGCGTATCTTCCGGTGGCGCTGGGGTCGGCGGAAGTTACGCCGCTCGAGCAGACCTCCGCCTTCAGTGTGTTTCCGAACGACGGAGTGCGCGTCGCTCCGCGCTACATCACCAGGGTGACCGAGTACGACGGCCGCATTCTGGAGGAAGATTTCTCCGATATCAAGGACGTCGTCAGTTCGCGCACCGCACGCATCATGACATCGATGCTGCGGGAGGTGGTGCTCCATGGCACGGGGGTCGCTGCCGCCAAGATGCCTTACCCTCTGGCGGGCAAGACGGGAACGACTAACGATTTCACCGACGCCTGGTTTGTGGGCTTTTCTCCGTCGCTCACCTGTGGCGTCTGGATCGGCTATGACGAAAAGAAATCTCTCGGCGAGAAAGAAACCGGAGGTCACGCCGCGCTGCCCATCTGGATGCAGTTTATGAACGTCGCGCTGGCGGGCAAAGATCCGGGAGAATTTCAGCCCGCGACGGCGCAGGAGAACTCGGTCGTGGCGAGGAAAAGAGTTGACACTCCAGACGTCGCGCCGGGTGACGGCGAAACGCATTAGTGGAGAGCCGGGCGTCCCCGCCCGGCGGACGGGCAAGACGCCCGTCCCTCCACCGCATGGCTCCTCACACGGTCGCGGTACCAGCGAATTTGAGCTTCGGTCAGGAGAAGAACTTCCGCATCAATCGGCCCATCCGCACAACTCGATAAGCGGGAAAAAGTACTGCGGGCAATCGCACCGCTGCAACATCTCCCACGCCCGGCGTCCAGACCAGTCTCCACAAATATCGCCAGCGGTCGCCGCGCCGCTCGCGCAGTTTCAGGATCAGCCGAAAATATTCGGTGGATTCGAAATCGTAAACCGCACCACGAGCGAGACGCTCGGTGAATTCGCTGCCGAGCACGGGCACCCGAGGATCGAACGCAACCATTTCCTCCGCGGGCTTGGGGAGATCCGAATGAAGCACGTTCTTAACCAGCCAGAAACTAATACCTAGAATGCGGCCGATCCCCAGCGCACGCGCCCGGGAGAACGCCAGCGAGTAGTCGATGGTTTGTGTTCGTAGAGTTTCCGCAATGTCCGAAAGCCAGATCAGTCGCGTCCAAAGGTGCTTGGCGGCGTGCAGGCACAGCACCAGCAGTGAATCCTCGGGAGACAGGCATGGCACTTCGCACCCGCCGACGACCGTGCGGCCGGCGCGCGCCAGCAGATCCTCCGCACACAGATCGACGCCATAGAAATGCGGCAGCAACGCCCACTGCAATTCAACCAGGTACTTTCCCGCCGCGCCGTCAAACGACCGCTCGTAGCCGGTCCGCAGCCATAATCGCTCGACGGGTGGCAAAAGGTCCGCCGCGGGGCGATAGCCGATTTCGGCAAGAGTTTGCTTCGCTCGCTCGAAGTCCGCTGGAGCAATCAGGAAGTCGAGGTCTGAAAAACTTCGCAGGCCGAGATCGCCGTAAACCGCTTGCGCCAGCACGGGGCCTTTGTAGGGCACCGCGCGCAGTTGTCTGCGGCCGAAGTGCTGCATGACGCGCGCCAGTTCGGCAGTAAACCATAAGCTGCGTCGCAGGTTCGCTTCGTAGGCAGATCGCAGCGAACGCTCGATTTCCAGCGGCAGACCGCGAGCGTGTTCGATCAGGTTGCGCGTCGCGAGCGGGAGAACCCCATGATTCTCCGCTTGGCGCAGGAATTCGCTCCAGTCGACGGCGGAGAGATTCCAATTCGCAATGCGCTGGATGCGCTCCGGAGCCAACTCCGCGACGGCCAGTTCGCACAGGAGGTCGAATTCTTCTTCTCCCCGCTTCGCGGTGCTCGACATGGGAGGCGAAAGTTCGATCATGAAGGTTCAGCGCCTTTCAAGGCGCGTAAAAGTCAGAGCATTTCCGACATGCGCGAAGGCACCGACAAGCGGCCACAAGCCAGAATTCATTAGGATCGCAGATAATCCCTTGCCAATCGCCACTATAATACGAGTCTTCGGAGCACGTCCGCAGATTCGCTAGCACTTTCATGGACCGAGTCGTCTTCGAATCCGTTCGCAAGATCTTTCGCCATCGTCCCGCGCTGTTCAATTGGCTGGGACGGGAGCGGGGCGGCGAAACCATTGCTTTGAAAGACGTTTCTTTTTCGGCAGGTTGTGCGGAGGTCGTAGTGCTGCTCGGCCCGAACGGCAGCGGAAAAACCACCGCCCTCAAGCTGATCTCGACCGTGCTCCTGCCCGATGCAGGATCGGTACGCGTGGGCGGCTTCGATGCGCGGCGCGATGCTGGTGCAATCCGGCGGCAGGTTGGCATCGCGGTCGCCACGGAGCGATCGTTTTTCCCTCGTCTCTCGGCTCGTGAGAACCTTGAATTTTTTGCCGCCCTCGACGAAGTTCTGCGCCGCGAGCGAGCGCCCAGGATCAAAGAGGTTCTGCGCGATACCGGGCTCGAAGAACAAGCCGACACGCTGGTCATGAAATTCTCCAGCGGCATGTACCAGCGGCTGGGGATCGCGCGCGCGCTGGTCAAGCGTCCCAGCGTGCTTTTGCTCGACGAACCGACGCGCAGTCTCGACGCCGCCAACACGGCGCACTTCTGGACTACGATCCGCGCCTTGGCGGGGCAACAAACCACGGTTCTTCTCGCCACCCACAACTTTGCCGAGGCCGCCGCCGTGGCCGACCGTCTGCTGCTGTTGCATCGCGGCCAGTTGCTGGCGAATCGCCCCGTGGACGACGGCGAAAGCGCTGACGCATTGCGCTCTTTCTACTTCCGTATGACCGGTGAGATCGATGAGGCTATGCTCAAGGTCTAAGGATTTGTAATTGGCAATTTGCAATTGTGTTTCGGAATTGATCGCTAGCAGTGCCCAGACTTGAAATTACAAGTTAACAATTACAAATTTCCTATGACTTCAATCCTGGACAAGCTCAACGCCATCCTGCGGCGCGATCTGCTCACGGCCATCCGCCACCGCAGCGGCTTTGTCGTGACCCTGGTGGGAGTATTTACAGAACTGGCGGCGTTTTATTTTCTGTCCCGCGCCATCGGTCCCGGCTTCCGACCCGGTGGGGTCGAGTATTTCCCGTTTCTTATGGTAGGCACTGGCGTCTACACTTTCTTCGTCATGAGCGCGCAAGCCTTTCTGAGCGCGGTACAGGAAGCGCAGCAGACAGGAACCCTGGAGGTGCTCATGACCACTTCCACGGCTCCCGCTGAACTCGTCGTCCTCAGTTCCATTTCTGCCTTTGCTGGGAACTTGGTCAATCTGCTGGTCTATTTTTTCGCGGGGGTGGCAGTTTTCCGGGCATCGATTCACGCCAACTTTTTGTCATGCGTGGGAGTATTGATTTTCTCTCTGGCAATCGCTCTGGCCCTGGGAATCGCCGCAGCCACGCTTCAGGTTGCGTTCCAGAAAGGCTCGGCGCTGCTCTGGCTGCTCGGGTCCGGCATCTGGTTTCTGAGCGGAACCATGTTTCCGATTCAGAGCCTGCCGCGTCCGCTCGAGCTTCTCGCTCGCGCGGTTCCTCTTACTTACGCCATCGACGGAATGCGGCGCGCGCTGCTGGAAGGGCAGTCCATAGTGGCGATGGCTCCCACGTTGGCGGCGCTCGCTGGGTTTGGCTTGGTCCTGCTGCCGCTCGCCTTGGCCGGCCTGTCGCTGAGCTTGCGGCGCGCGCGGCAGGATGGAACGCTTTCATTTTATTGAGGATGTTGATTCGCTTCTTCGCCTTGTGTCTAACTGATATTGGCACCGGGAAAGCAGTGTAGTACACTTCCTTTACTCTAATCACACTGGGGGATAGGCCAGCTTTCTGATCGAACGATCTGGCTTGACCGACTATGACCGAAGATCGGGCTCCTCGCGAGAAGCGCCAGCAACCGGGTAAAGCGAGCAAAGAAAAAAAGACATACCAGAAGCCGGCATTCCGCTACGAACGCGTTTTCGAGACGCTCGCTTTATCTTGCGGCAAGACCGGCTCGACCATCGCCCAATGTCAGTTCTCACGAAAAACCTCCTGACGGTGGAAGACACCGCGAGTACGGCGCCATCGAATTGGAGCGCGGTACGTTCAGCTTTGGTGGCCGACGTTTTGCGCGGAAGTGCTGGTTTGCGTCAGGGCGTGCGTCTGCGAGTTCACGGGGAAAGCATGCTGCCTACCCTTTGGCCGGGCGATCTGGTCGAGATCGAAAGCTGCTCGGTCGAAGACGTCCGGCCCGGTGAGATCGTGCTGGCGCTGCGTGAAGACCGCCTCGTCCTACACCGCCTGGTCGCCCCCTCCACCCCGAACGGCTTCCGGCTGCGGGGCGATTCCATGCCTCGTTGTGATCCTCAATACCCTCCCCAAGCACTGCTGGGGCGACTGGTGCGCGGGGCTGACGAACGGCGAGGCTTATCTTCAGCCACTCTGTCGCGCGCGCTGGGAATGCTGTTCTGTCATTGCGCCGCGGCACGGCGTCTCGCTCTGAAACTTCATCGCCGGCGTAAGGCATCGGCAGGCGCATTTCGAAACGAATTTCGAAACTCGGAATCTATTTGATGGCCGCGTCCCGCAAAGGCGCTTGTGTCGAGATTGGAGGGATCCCGATTGCTTTGTCGACCTCCGACGAGGGATTTCTGGATCTGCTCCGCCAGCGCTATGACAGCTTTCTAAGTTCTTCGCGGCCCGAGTTTGAGCTTGAGTTTGATGTCACCACCACGGGATCGGTTTCCGACGACGACGTTCGGGTTCGCCGCGACGGTGACGAGTGGCTGATGGAGCGCGGAGACTTCCATGCTCGCTGGAACCCGCGCACCGGACGAGGCAGCGTGCGCCAAAATGCCAACCCGTATTCTCTCGATTCCGTGCTGCGCATTCTGCACAGCCTGATTCTGGCCGAGCGCGGCGGATTCCTGCTGCACGCCGCCAGTGCGATTTGCGATGGCCGGGCTTATCTGTTCTCGGGCGTATCGGGCGCGGGCAAAACTACGATGACACGGCTGGCGCCAAAGGACATCACTCTACTTACCGACGAAATATCCTACTTGCGACCGAGCGCCGACGAGTACTCGGCATTCGGGACTCCGTTTGCCGGAGAACTAGCCCGAGCCGGCGAGAACTGCATCGCCCCCGTGGCTGCCCTGTTTTTTCTGGAGAAGGGTCCGGATAACCGCGTTGAGGAGCTGACGTCCGCGGAAGCCGTGCGCCGGCTGATGCGCAACATTCTGTTCTTCGCCGAAGATAACCGTCTGGTGGAAAAGCTGCTCGCCACCGCTTGCGATTTTGTTGCCAGGGTTCCCATTCGCCGCCTTACGTTTTATCCTGATGCCAGGGTGTGGGACCTGGTGCGAAAATTCGACCGCAACTTCCAGGAGGTGCCTGAGCATGCCTGAGAATTGCATTTACATTGCGCGTAGCTCTGCCATTGCCGCGCGCGCCTTGGCCGGCGAAATGATGGTCATGAACTCCGCCGATTCAACGTTCTTCACGCTGAACGAGGTCGCGACTGCCATCTTCCAAGCGGCCGACGGTCGCACTACTCTGCGGCAAATTGTCCGCGACCGCGTCTGCGAGCAATTTGACGTCGATCCCGAACAGGCCCAGGCCGACGCCGAGCAGTTTGTCGCCGAGCTTTCCAGTCACGGAATTCTTCTGGTTTCCAATCAACCTCTGGCTGCGGAGACGCCCTGATGAGCCTGATGAGCGAGGTGGGCCAGAAAGCATTCAACCTGGGCATACCCATTGCCGTGCACATGGATGTCACCTATCGCTGCAATGAGCGCTGTGTGCATTGTTATCTCGATCACGACGACCACGGCGAGATGACGACCGCCGAAATCAAGGGCGCGCTCGATCAAATGGCCGAGGCAGGCGTTTTCTTTCTCACTTTCAGCGGCGGCGAGGTTTTTCTGCGCCGCGACTTCTTTGAGATTGTCGAATACGCCCGGCGTCTGATGTTCAACGTCAAGATCAAGACCAACGCGGTGATGATCCATGAAGAGGAAGCGCGGAGAATTCGCGAACTGGGCGTAGACACGATTCAGATCAGCGTGTACTCGCATCGTCCCGAAGTGCACGATGCCATCACCAAACTGCCGCACTCGTTCGAGCGCACCATCAAAGCCATTCGCTTCTTGCGCGAACAAGGTCTGCGGGTGACCATCGCCAATGTGCTGATGACCGTGAATTCTTCCGATCATCTTGGCCTGCAGGAACTTGCCGCTGAACTCGGCGTTCATTACACGCTTGATCCCACCATCACGCCCATGATGGACGGCGACACTTCGGTTCTGTCACTGCGCATTCCTGGAGAAGAACTCACGGAGGTTTTCCGCAATCCCGCGCTGGTCAGCAACCAGGAAGAGTTTTGCGCCCCTCCCAAGCCGCCCTCTGAGGAAGATCTTGAAGGGTACTCATGCAGCGCGGGGCATTCTTTCTGCTACATTTCGCCCTACGGCGACGTCTTTCCTTGCGTGCAGTTTCCCCTTCCCACGGGAAATATTCGGCAGCAGAAGTTCCTCGATATCTGGAAGTTTTCTCCGCAGATGAAAGAGGTTCGCTCGATTCAGGCGAAAGACCTGACCGTGTGCTCGTCGTGCTCGCACGTCAGCAGTTGCTCGCGCTGTCCGGGCTTGGCCTATATGGAAGGAAGTATGCGCGGCCCATCCACCGCGGATTGCGAAAAGTCGTTCCACCGGACGGGCGTGCCGACGGCGAATATGCTGCGACAAGGCCTGTCGAAACCGCGCACCACTACACCGCTGCTACAGATTCGTCCCATCGCCGTTCCCGCGTGATACGAAATAAGTGTTAGGAAGGGGCAACCCTCAGCGGTTTAAAGCCGTTTGTGCGGAGGGCCTCGGCAGTATGGCTGAAGCCAGGCCCTTTCAAGGCGATGCGGGTCGGAGTTCCCTTACAGTGTACCTCCGACTGCCGCATTGCGCTTACGATCGACCGCCACTTCCAGGGTGGCCAACTGCTCCAGGATGCGCTGCAAGGCGGCGCGAATCTCGTGCGACGCTTCCGTGAACTTCAGCGCCGCCCCGATGCCCATGTCCATGCGCACGACCTCGCTTGCAACCACAACCTCCGTATGTTCATGCGAGAAGGTAAGTTTCAACTGGGATCCAGGCATCAGGAGGCCGGGGGTTTCAACATAGCAACCGCCCAGGCTGAGGTTGGTCACGATGCCGAGCGTCGCCCGTTCCTGGCCGTTTCCAGAAATTTCGGTGGTTAGCCGGCCCCGCACCCGCGGATACAAACGGCGGTTCCGGTGAGTCGATTGACTCTGCTTCTGCAGATACATGCGTTTGTCGGCTTGCGAAAGGATCTTTTCGGCATCCATCCCGTCTTCGGGATACACAGCCTTGCCGACGCTGAGCGATAGAATGTCTTCGTTGCACACGTCCCTTCCAGCTTGTTGAGCGAGTTCCCGCATCTGCTCCGCTTTGCGCGCGGCCGCTTCCGGCGTGAGGCCAGGAGCGATGACCACGAATTCGTCGCCGCCCATGCGCGCGACATAATCGTACTCACGGCTGGTCTCCTTCAGGGAGTGGGCAAACAACTGTAGTACGCGGTTCCCTTCCAGATGGCCGAAGCGGTCGTTGATCTGCTTGAAGCCGTCCAGGTCGGCGACCATTACGGTCAGCATATTGTTGTCCCGCTTGCAGCGCGCCATTTCCCGGTCGAGTTGCAAGAACAGGGAACGCGCATTGGGAAGGCCGGTGAGGAAGTCGGTAACCGCGGAACTCTCCGCCTGTTCGTACTTCATCGCATTCTCGATGGCCAGCGCCATCTTGGAACTTACCGCCAGCAGAATGCGCAGGTGGTCGGAGGTGAAGAAATCTTTTTCGGCGTGGTACAAAGCCACCACACCGACCACACCCTGCAAGCCCTCGAGCGGAACCGCGAGCGCTGAGTTCAGTGTGCTGTACTTCGAAGCATCATTCAGATAGCCCGGCTCGACCGAAGGATTGCCATTGAGGATTGGTTTACGGTTTTGCGCCACCCAACCCGAGAGCCCCTGCCCAATCGGAATGCGCAGCGAAGCAAACAGCCGGAAGTTGTCGCCATTCACATATTCCGGCACCAGTTCATTATCGTGGCAAACATAGATCGCAATCGCGTCGTAAGGCATTGCCCGGCGCAGCTTCACGGCAAACACCGAGAGCGTTTCGCCCAGACTGAGCGAAGCCCCCAGATCCTGGCTGAGTTCGAACAGCGTCTGCGCTTCCTGACGCGCCGCCGCGATCGAACTCAGAAAACTGCGCTCCGGTAATTGGCGCGAGCCTTGCGCCTCGAAACCGGCGGCCGGCTGTATGGACGGCTCAACGTTCGCGTCCTGGTCTTTGACTTCCGTGGATAATCTCTGCTTGCCCAGGCTGTCAGTGCGCTGGTGGACCAAGTGCTCCAGCTCCACGTATCTTCGCTCGAGCACCTTGACTACTTCCGGATCAAAGGCTTTTCCTGATTCACCGACCAGCCGCGCCATGGCTTCATCCAGCGCCAGCGCACGCCGATATTGCCGATCCGAAGCCAGCGCGTCCAGAAAATCGACCGCCGCCAGGATGCGAGCGCCAATCGGAATCTCGGCCCCCTTCAACCCCAGCGGATAGCCGGTCCCGTCGTACTTTTCGTGATGCGCCCGTACGATGGGAACGACCGGGTAGGGAAAGCGCACCCGTTCCAGAATTTCGGCTCCCACCAGCGGATGAATCTTCATTTTCTCGAATTCTTCCGGCGTCAGGCGGCCGGGTTTCGAAATGATATGCTCGGGAATTGCCAGCTTGCCGATATCGTGCAGCAAGGCTGCGGCCTGCAAGGCTTCCATTCCCTCGCGATCAACCTTGAGATCCTTCGCAACTTCAACCGCGTAGACGCGCACTCTTTGTAAGTGATCGTGAGTCGTTTGATCCTTGGCCTCGATGGCCAGTGCCAGCGCCTCAATGGTGCGCATATGCAAGTCGGCCATCTCTTCCACATGCCGCTTTTCGTCCGCCAGTTTGCCGAGGTAAAGGCGGTAGGAACGGTAGATGAGGTACACCACCGGCAGCGTCAGCAACGACGTCTCCCAGTCGGTAAAACCGTGCAGCCAGCTCATCATGCCGACCACGCCCGCACCCACCAGGTAGTACGGAAAGCTCCAGAAGTAGCACTCGGCCCAGATCTTTCGCAGCGACCTGCGCTCGGTCAACGAGATGACGACCGCCACCGGAAGCGTGTTGGCCACGAAGTAAACGCATGCCGCCAGAAATAGCGATGTGGAGGGGTTACTCACCGCGCTGCGCGACATGCAAAGGCGGTACGCGGCAGAGGTCAGCGCGATGGCCAGCGCGGTTGAGCAGACGTTAAAGGCGACTTGAACCGGAACCGGACGATCGCGATCGAAGCACTGCACCACCACCGCCGCACAGCCCAGTGCCATGGTTTCCGCCAAAGTCAGTTCCACGACGCCGAGCAGGAGAAACAGGAAGTTTACCGACATCGTGCCCGTGATACCGGGGATGTTCACTTTGAGCCGCGACGCGGCCAGAGCGACCACCAGATAGCAGAAAAATTTGAGCGGATTTTCGCTCTTGCCGTGCAGGACCGAATAGGCCAGGACGCTCGTTCCGCAGAGCACGACCACGGCAATGAAAAAGCGTGGCGCCGCACTGATTTCCCTCCAGTATTGCGGGCGGGTTTTCATCTCTGCGAACTCCTGCTCCGGCAAGCCGGGTTGCAATTCCCCGGGAGGCAGAACAAAGGGAATAGCCATTGATAACAGGCACCGGACGGGCGGGAAAGGATTCGGGTATTTAGGGCTAAACTTCCGTAACGAAAAGCAGTGACCCTTTGGCATTGCTTCGCCCCGGCAGTTGCGGAAGCACAGTTCTTAAGCCATAGAAAAGACAGTGCTAACCGTGGCTTCTGCAAACCTTGAACTTGGCGTGCCGCCGCTTCGTATAACCGGAAGAGCCGGTAGGTTTGACTTGCCATAACCACCGGGCCTAACATGAATCACTCTCTCCCAGGAGTGTTCCCCGGAATGATCGGCCAGACCGTCTCGCACTACCGTGTGCTTTCGCAGTTGGGCGGCGGGGGGATGGGCGTCGTCTACGAAGCCGAGGACATCAATCTGGGTCGCCATGTCGCGCTCAAGTTCCTGCCTCCCGAGACGGAAAAGGATCCCCTCGCGCTCGACCGTTTTCAGCGCGAAGCGCGCGCAGCCTCAGCTCTGAACCACCCTAATATCTGTACGGTCTACGAGGTTGGCGAGGACCGCGGACGCCACTTCATCGCCATGGAGTTGCTGGAAGGCGAAACGCTCAAGAACCGGATCCACGGCCAGCCCATGGAACTTGAGCCATTGCTCAATCTCGGCACCCAGATCGCCGACGCGCTCGACGCCGCCCATGCCAAAGGGATCGTCCACCGGGACATCAAACCCGCCAACATCTTCGTGACCAGTCGCAACCAGGCCAAGATTCTCGATTTCGGGTTGGCCAAGCGGACCGCCAAGGTTTCCCTTCCGGATGCCGCCACCATCAGCTCCGCTGCGTCCGCCGCGACAGTGGACGAACCATTCCTGACCAGTCCCGGATCGACCGTCGGCACGGTGGCGTACATGTCTCCGGAGCAGGCGCGCGGTAAGGATCTAGACGCCCGCACCGACTTGTTCTCTTTTGGCGCGGTGCTCTATGAGATGGCCACCGGCGCGCTGCCTTTCCGCGGAGACACTTCCGCCGTTATCTTCGATGCCATTCTGAATCGCCCTCCGGCGTCACCGCTACGTCTGAATCCCGACTTGCCTCCGCACTTCGAAGAAATCCTGAACAAACTGCTCGAGAAAGATCGCGACCTGCGCTACCAGAGCGCCGCCGACGTACGCTCCGATTTGAAGAGGCTTAAACGCGACTCCGAATCGGGCACGATACTGGCTGCAGCTTCGTCCAGTTCTTCCATTCGCCGACCTCCGTCGCTAGCTCGCAAGCTGCCCCTGTGGCTGATCCCGGCTCTGATCGTCGCGCTGGTCGCCGCCGGCATTGGCTTCGTGTTTCTCAAGCGCGGCCACGCGCTCACCGAAAAAGATTCGATCCTGATTACCGATTTCGTAAACACCACGGCCGACCCGGTCTTCGATGGCACGCTCAAGAAAGCGCTGGCCGTCGATTTGGAGCAGTCCCCGTATCTGAACGTCTTCCCCGAGCAGAAGATCCGTCAGACATTGCAGTTCATGGGCCGCAGCCCCGGCGACCGCATCACCACCGACGTCGGCCGCGAAATCTGCCAGCGCGATGGCATCAAGGCCATGCTGAATGGCAGCATTGATAGTGTCGGAGGCCAGTACGTCGTCACTCTGGAAGCCACCAACGCTTCTTCCGGCGATTCGCTTGGACGCGAGCAGGTTCAGGCTGACCGCAAAGAAGACGTGCTGAACGCACTGCATGGAGCTGCGACCAAACTTCGCGGTCAACTCGGCGAGTCGTTGGCGATGGTGCAGAAATACGACATGTCGCTGTCGCAGGCCACGACTTCTTCGCTCGATGCGCTCAAGGCACTGACTCTGGGGGATGCCAAGCACAGCCTGGGTGACGAATTTGGGGCCATCCCCAATTATCAGCGGGCCATTGAGATCGATCCGAACTTCGCGATGGCCTATGCGCGCCTGGGCACCGTCTATAACAACCTCGGGCAAACGGAGTTGTCGGAGCAGAATCGTCAGAAGGCTTTCGAGCTTCGCGATCGCGCCAGCGAGCGAGAGAAGCTTTACATCATGTCGCACTATTATGCCGATAGCGGCCAACTCGACAAAGGGATTACCGCGTACGAACTCTATTGCCAGACCTACCCACGCGATTCGACTCCCTTCAACAATCTGGCGGTCATTTATAACCAGCTTGGACAGTTCGACAATGCGCTGCAGAACGCCAAGCACGCCATGGAACTCGACCCCGAAATGCTGAATGCATACGGACAGGTAGCCTCCGCCTACGCGGGGCTGAACCGCATTGACGAAGCACGCGCCACCATCAATAGCGTATTCCAGCACAAGGGGTCGACCAAAGCCTTCCATGTTTTTCTCGCTTCATTGGACTGGGCCGAAGGTAAAGACGGCGAAGTCGAGAAGGAACTTCAACAAGCTGGCGACGAACCCGACGCCGTTTTGGAGGCTCTGTTCTTCCGCTTAAACATGGCCAGCGCTCGCGGGCACATGCGTCAGGCGCGGGATTTCGCGCACCAAGTCGAAGATGCTCAAGATCGTCTCCATCTGAAAGGCCGAGCAAATGTCGAGGCGTTCTTTTCCATCATTGAGGCGATGGTGGGCAATCGAGCGGAAGCCGACAGCCGTGCCAACAACGCGCTGCGGCTATCCCAAACTCTCCCGGTGCTGGGAAGTACGGCCACGACCTTGGCTATCCAGCGCGAGGATCAGAAAGCCCTCGCGTTGGCCAACCAGATCGAGCACGAGCATCCGAACGATACCATGGCAATCAACGTGACCGTACCTGAGATTCGCGCGATCGCCGCGCTGCGTCCGGCGAATTCCGCTAAGCCTGATCCGGCGAAGGCCATTGACTTCCTAAACGCCGCGGCTGTGTACGCTCGCGCCGATGCGGGCATTTTTTACGGTCGGGCGCTCGCCTATGAGCAAGCTGGACGCTACGCCGAAGCGCAGCAGGATCTGGAGAAAGTCATGGCCATCGGATCCCACAACGGACCCGACTTGGTATTCATTGTCGCGCAACTGGAAATGGGAAGACTGTTGCAGAAGCAAGGCGACGTTCCCAAATCCCGTATTGCTTACCAAAACTTTCTCGGCGCCTGGAAAGACGCCGACCCCGATGTCCCCCTCCTCCACGAAGCCAAAGCGGAATACGCAAAGTTGCAGTAGATCTTAGTGTGGGGCGGGCGCCCCCGCCCGCCCGCGTGCAGCGTAACCAAACGCCGCAGCCGCGCCGAAGCAATTCTCGCGGGCGAGGGCGCCCCGCCGCCTCCGCTTAGAAGTGGAACCCGAGTTGAGCCGTCAGCGCACGCGGCGTCACATAGTGCGTTCCGCTGAAAGTCGAAAGGAAGTTATACAGTGCCAGTTTGTTGGTTATGTTGATGGCGGTAAGCGTAAGACTCCATTTGTAATGGTCGCCTTTGAACAAATTATCGTCGCCCACCGAAACATCAAACAGGTTGCGCGACGCGATGCGCGGCGGATTGTGATCGTCGTTTTCAGTTCCAGGCTGCGGTATTTGAAGCAGCGACGACCCGTATTGTGACGCCGGGCACAGGTTAGGACCCAGTCCGGAGCTTAGCGAAGTACCCAATGGATTTCCTGGGGTGGGTGGCGCTGGGTGGACTGCACCACAAAACAGTCCCGCTTCCGACTGTTGATCCGCGCTTAGTCCAGACGTATCCACCACCGTGTCGGTGCCGGCTGGGCCGTTTGCACAGTTGCCTCCAGCACAAGGAGCCGGACCGGCCACCAGACCGCTGTCGTAACGCCAATTGAAGCCAAGCCACGGACCGATCCTCCACGGCTGGTACTGCATATGACCCGTGAGGTTGAACTTTTCATCGTGATCGATCCGGAACGGCCCAGCGGCAGAGGGAACCGCCCCGGCCCCGCCGATCTGTGGAGTGAAAAAGCGGGCGGCCACACTGGAGAACACCACGAGCCCGGTAAATCCGTGAAAGTTCGGTACGCTCACCCGGCCCGCGTATCCTGGAATCTTGGAGCGGTCCCATTCAATCGGGAAGGTGATGGGTGTAGCTCCCAGCACGCTGAAATCGTAGGCGTTGTGTGTGTACTTCCAGATGTACTCACCCGAGAAGACGAGATACTTCCCGAAGGCCTGCTGCAGCCCAGCGTGGAATTCATTTCGCCACCCAGGACTAAACGGGGTTATGTTTGAGCCGGTGCAGAGCAGAAGTGGATTTAGAACGGGATTGCCGCAACCCTCGTTGGAAAGTACCAGGTTCTCATTGAAGGGAGTCTCCATCGCTCGCGCGTACGAAACGCGAAGAACGGTATTGGTACGCTTGATGTTATAAGCGACGCCAAGGCGAGGTTCGGCTTCCCGGTGTGTCGTAAGTCCGTTGTAGAAATCACCCCGCAATCCCAGGTTGAAGGCCCAGTTTCCTTTGGTGATCGAATCCTGGATATACAGAGCGAGTTCCTTGACGTCGGTGTGACCGTTGAAGGTGTAAAGGCCGCTCGCGGTCGTGCCCGCCGGGCAGGGGTCATTTGAGGATGGAGTTGGACGGGTCAGGTCGTAGCAGCCCAGCAAAGGGTTAAAGTTGGCATTCGCAACAAACGGTGCCGGATAGAGACTTTGGTTGGTGGTCGCCGCGGTTGGGCACTGCAGCGGGTCGTTGACCCCGGGGTTGCCAACGAACACCGGGGCGCCGTTAGCGTCTAGACACGGCGCGTTCAGCGACGGATCGACTATGCCAAACGGGTCCTTCTCATCGAGAAATGTCTGTTCGTAGGTGACTCCTGCTTTAAGGTTGTGAACTCCCTTCACGTAGGAGACATCCGAGCGCAGCCCGGCATTTAGAAGCGTGCGGCTCTGACTCACAGTTTCGCTCTGTAGACCCGGCGCCCCGAGGTCCGCGAAGGGATTGGCGCTCGGATAGTAGTTGTACGCGTCCCGCCGGACAAAACCGCCCAGAGTAAACACGGCAGTCGGGCTGAGCAATCGAGTCCAGGTGGGTGCAATGTTAAAGGTCTTGATCTGGGAACGCTGGTCGGCCGGCCCGACAACACTGCCGTTAGGATCGAGGCCGCCGTTGGCTACAACAACTCCGTTCCACGGGGTTGCCAATTGAGAGTCGTAGGAATTTGGCGTTTGGAACCACGAGCGGGTGAATCCCAGATTCAAATGAAGCGAATTCGCGCTCGAGAATTGATAATCCACCCGGTCGAATAGATTCTCTTCGTTGCCCTTGTCGTGCATCACGACAAACTCCGGAGGGTCAAGGAACCGGCCGGTGTTCAGGCCGCCCACAGAGATAAAGTTTCCCCATTTTGCTCCTCCGTAAGCCAGATCGGCCGCCACGTTGGAAGATCCAAATGTCCCGTACGAAGCGGTCACGCTGCCATGAGGCGTGGTTACGCCCTGGCCCGAGCGTGTGGTCGCGACGATCACAACGCTCGTCTTGCCGCCGTATTCCGCCGGCGGTGCGCCGGATATGACTTCCATCGATTGGACTGACTCAAGTGGAATCTGGTTGGAGAAAACTTTGCTCTGCTGGTCCGTGATGGGTTGTCCATCCACCGAAAACGAGTTCTCGGCGTGATCCCCCAGGCCGTGGAACAAACCGTTCGAGTCGGCGGCAATGCCCGGCGTGGTCAGCGTGACCTCCGAACTTAGGGATGACGACGCGCTTTCCAAGGGAAGCTTGTCGAACAACTCTTTATCGACATCGGTATGGAAGGTGGGATCGTTTTCCACCAAATCGGCGCCGGCTTCAACCGTAACCGTGGTGGAAGAGGCAGTCACTTCAAGAGTGACCTTGACACTCGCAGGCACCACCGACCGGACCTCCACATCCTGCGCGGTCTGTGCAAAGCCCGCAGCCGTCACCGTCATGTGATACGGATTAAACGGCACATTGGAGAAGCTGAAGTTCCCTTTACCGTCAGTAGTGGTCGTCCGGTCATACCTGCTGACCGGGTTATGAATCTCAACCGTTGCACTCGCAACCACTGCGCCCGAAGGGTCCAGGACGGTACCGTTAAGCGATCCCGAGCCTCCGCCCGACTGCGCATTCGCACTCCCAACACTCAACACCACAGCCACGGCCATAGCCGCAGCCAGCCAGCTTTTATAAGACAAATGCATGATTCCTCCAATAATGGGTTCGCGCGCGGTTCCGATCGCAGATCAAACTCTGCTAACGAATCGAAGATCGCGGTCCTTTAGGATGCTTACTGGATTGAGCGCGGAATCAGAGCGCAGGTGGAGGGCGAATGAACTGTGTAGTAGCGGGACGGAAAATTGCGGAAGTTTCTGAAATCGAAGTCGCGAGCGCCGCTGTAGCCAATACCGGCGCAGACACAGCCGTCTGGGTATTAACTCCGGCGTGGGCTGTCGCGCAAATCGTGCAGTTGTGATGGGAGGTGGTCGAATTCTCGGAATGCGAGTGGGTTGCCTGTATCGTCCCCATCACGCACACCAGGGCGATGCAGAGCACGGACACAGCTCTGACGAATCCGCCCCGACTGGCCGAAACCTTCAACACGCCATCCCCACGTTGCTTTAGAGGTATTGTTCTTAGACGATTCTATCCTTAGATGGTCATCTGCGGATAGGCGGCAAGGAAAAATGAGCCCACCCAGTACACCCTCGGGAGCATGGCCTTCGGGTGCCGGGTGGCATCGGGCCGATTGACCAAGTGGAAGCGAATCCCTTTCGCAAGCTATTATCCGATAGGCACTTAGAAATTCGTCACGTTCCCCGGGCCGCATCACCGGAGGTGAGAACCAACAAAAGCACTATCACCGGCCCCGGCATTCTCCGACAATCGTTGGAACTGGAATTATCGCCGACACTCGTCGATTGCAGCGCCGCCTGCGTCCTAAATTTGATCTTTGCCAGTTGCGCCTGCTCCATACGGCCGTTGGAAAGTCGGAATCAGGGAGAAGTGCCTATGAGGGGACAAGTCATTCTGTATTTTGAGGACCAAGCGGACGCCTTGCGCTTCGCCCTAGCCGCAGGTTCTGTAATGGCAGGAGATGGAACTGGAGCCACCGACGATTTAGTCCAGGAAACAACGCGAGTTACGCGCATCCGGCTGGACGCCGCCAACCAGGGAAAAATCAGGCAACCCAACCCTCCCGAACACACTGCCTGAACCGCACCGCAGCCTTCAATCAGCGCCTTCAATTAGAATGTCCGCTATGCCCATCGCTGAACCGGCTTCAGCCTCTTCATCCACCACGCTCGATTTCGCATGGGCCCGCTCGCAGTTCCCGGCACTCGCGCAAACTGTCAGCGGACACCCCGCAGTTTTTCTGGATGGTCCCGGTGGGACGCAGGTGCCGCAGCGCGTGATTGACGCCATCGCGGACTATCTGGCGCGCAACAACGCCAACACCGGCGGCGCTTACCCCACGAGCCGCAATACCGACCGCATGATTGCGGAAGCGCGCTCGGCAATGGGCGACTTTCTGAATTGCGATGCGGATGAAATCATTTTCGGCGCCAACATGACATCGCTGACCTTCGCCATGAGCCGCGCGCTCGGACGCGAATTCGGGCCCGGCGACGAGATCGTGCTCACGCTGCTCGACCACGATGCCAATTTCTCGCCGTGGAAAGCGCTGGAAGAAAAAGGCGTGATCATTCGCACGGTGAAGTTTAATGAAGACGATTGCACGCTCGACATGCACGACCTGGCGGAGAAGTTAACCATAAATACCGGCAAGCGCACGCGGCTGGTGGCCCTTGGATATGCGTCGAATGCCGTGGGCACGATCAACAACGTCGCAGAAGTGGTGCGACTGGCGCGGCAAGCGGGCGCCCTGAGTTACATCGACGCCGTCCACTACGCTCCACACGGCCCGATTGACGGGCGCGCGCTCGACTGCGATTTCCTGGTCTGCTCGACTTACAAATTCTTCGGTCCGCACATGGGCGTTCTCTACGGCAAGCGCGAGCACCTGAAGAGGTTGCGCCCCTATAAAGTCCGGCCCAACACCGACAACATTCCGAACTGCTGGGAATGGGGGACGCTGAACCACGAATGCATCGCGGGAATCAAAGCCTGCGTGGATTACTGGGAAGAACTCGGACAACGCGCGCAGCCTGCGGTCACGACCCGGCGCGCTGCGATTCTAGCCGCACACGAAGCGATTCATCAGCACGAGCGACGGATGACGGAGAAAATAATCGCCGGCTTGCTTGCGATTCCCGGATTGAAGCTTTACGGCATCAGCGACCCTCGGCGCTTCGACAATCGATGCGCGACGGTGGTGGTCCGCATCGAAGGACACACGCCGCTCGAGTTGGCAACCAAGCTGGGCGAACGCGGCTTCTTCACGTGGGATGGAAACTACTATGCGCTGAACCTCACCGAGCAGTTGGACGTCGAGCGTCGGGGAGGATTTCTGCGCATCGGCCTGGTGCATTACAACACGATGGAGGAAGTGGAAAAGCTGTTGGCGGCGCTGCGGGAGATTGTGGGTTGAGCCGCGAGGTGCATCTCACGTAGGGCGCAGCCCGACAATGCCGGCGCTATGGCCGCATTTCCTCCACCCGGTCCCCGCGTCCTACCAGCGCTACGCTCGCCAGCCCTATAAACAGGCCGTGTTCAGCGATGCCGGGGGTATTGCTCAGCGCAAGCGCCAGTGCCGGAGGATCTGCAATCTTTCCGAAGCTGCAATCGAGAATCTGGTTGCCGTTGTCGGTAACGTAAGGACTGCCGTCGGGTTTCGTGCGCAATTTAGGCGACCCGCCAAGCGACGCAATCTTCTTCTCAACCACAGCACGCGCAAATGCAATCACCTCGACTGGCAACGGGAATTTGCCGAGCACGGGAACGACCTTTGCGGAGTCCGTGATCACGACCATCTTCTTGGACGCCGACGCGACGACCTTCTCGCGCAGCAGCGCGCCGCCGCCGCCTTTGATCATGCGCAGCTGCGGATCGATCTCGTCAGCGCCATCGATGGTGATGTCGATTTCCGGATGTTCGTCGAGCGTGGTCAGCGCAATGCCGACTGCGCGCGCCAGGTCGGCAGTCTTAACGGAAGTTGGAATTCCGATGATTTTCAGTCCCGCTTTCACGCGCTCACCGAGAGCAATGACCGTGAAGTAGGCGGTTGATCCCGTGCCTAATCCAACCACATCGCCGTCACGCACCAGTTGGGCGGCGGCGCGGCCCGTCAGTTCTTTCTCGTTTTCATTCGCCATGGGTCACCTGATAGAGACTCTGCCTGATCGACGCTGATGGTCAGGCAATCACTTGTTAAATATCGCGATGTAAGCAGATATCCTGCTAGTACTAAGCCAAAAAGACTGAGCAAATAAGATACTAGATCGATAACGAAACCGGCAGGCTCGAACGTATTGGAGTCGATTTGCACCATGGCTTTCCGGTATCGCCCGAGGCCGGCAAGAATCAACAGCACTCCGCCGACCGCAGAAACAATGCCCAGCCATGTTGTGAAGCCGGGGGTGCCGGAGTTGTATCCCTGCATCTTCATGAATTCGCGCAAAGCAATCGAGAAGCGTCCGATGGCGAATCCGAACACGATGGTCGCGACCCCGGTTCGAAACCATGCCAGAAACGTGCGCTCGTTGGCCAGGTGATCGCGGGCGCGGTTCGGGTTGGAATTATCGGGCATGGGATTCTCCGGGACGGACCAACAGCCCGCTATTATTCCACAGCCTTCTGAATCAGCCCCGCAATTCCGGCGATGTTTTTCAGGAGGTCGGTGGGAAAGCCGTGCCGCTGCTGCAGGTATTCCGCAGAATTGTAGGAGAGCCACACCTGGTCCTGCTCATCTTGCCATGCCAGCGCTTTCAAAGGAAGGTCGATTGCCAATCGGGGCGCGGCAACCATCAAAGGCGTGCCGCCTTTCGGACTGCCGAAGATCAGCAACTGCGTCGGGCGCATTTTAAGGCCGGCCTTCTCTGCTTCACCGCTGTGGTCAATGAGGGCAAATACCGTCACGGATTTCTCTTTCAAGATCGTCTGGAGCCGCGCCAGGGTCTCAGGCACGGAGTAGCGACTGGACACATCAACGATTCCCCTAGCCATGGTGCGCCTCCCGGTTAAAGTGGAGAGCCGGGCGTCCCCGCCCGGCCCGCACGGGCGAGACGCCCGGCGCTCCGCCGTATGGCTGACGATGCAGCCGTATTCTAGTTCAAAACCATCTTGCCCAGCATCTCTTTGAGCAACTTGGCGGCGACCGCGGCGGTGATTTGGGTGTTGTCTTGTGCGGGATTATATTCCACGATGTCGGCGCCGGCGATTTTTCCGGTGATGGCGTGCAGGTGCGCGATCGCTTCCCTGACCGACATGCCTCCGGGCTCGCGATGCGAAATGCCAGGGGCAAAGGCGGGATCGAGCGCGTCCATGTCGAAGGAGATGTAGATGGGGCCATCGACTTTCATCCGGTCGAGCGCTGGCAGATGACGCATTTCGATGACCTCGACGCCGAATTTCTGGGCTTGCTCGCGTTGGTGTCCCGTCATAGTCCGAATGCCGATCTGGATCAGGCGCTTGGCTGCGCCCTCTTCCATGATGCGGGCGAATGGGCAGGCATGCGAAAGCCGGTTGCCCTCCAGTTCGTCGTAGAGATCGGGGTGGGCATCGAAGTGGAGGATGGTCAGTCCGGGAATGCGCTGGCCGAAGGCGCGGAGGATTGGCAAAGTGATGGAGTGGTCGCCACCCAGACACACCGGACGCAAGCCATTGTCCAGCAGTTCGCCGATTTTGTTTTCAATCGCGCTGAAGGGCTCATCGAAAGTAAAGTGCAAATCGCCGGCGTCGCAGTACGTTCCCCGGGAGCTCAGGTCGACACCGGTTTCTGTCCATAAGTTCGACGAAATGGAATTGAGAGCCACGCGGATGATGGGCGGCGCTCCGGCCGCTCCACGCAACCAGGAAGAATTCGCGTCAAATGGGACACCGAGAATGACAGGGGTTCCGGGCTTGGCCGCGTCGGGACGAAGGGTCATGGGAATATTCCTTGTCTTTCAGAGTAATCGCGGCGAGCGCATCTTGCTGTGATCGGCGGCACAGTGCCTCGCCGATATTAACAGGACATGGCCACCTGTGCTCCGTCTCTTCCGGCTGAATCGGCCACGCAGGGTGCGTCATCCGTTATTCTATAGAAGACTTCATATGCCTACTTCAACTCGGACCACCAGCGGGGGCAAGGCCCCTGCAATCATTCAAAACAACGAACGCGAACGTGTATTTGGCCTTTTCCGGCAATTTGGATATCTGGAGGCCGAAGTGAACCCGCTCGGCCTGCTCCTTCCGCAACCGCATCCGGATTTGGAGATCGATAACGAATGGGCGCGGGAAGCGCGTCGCATCTATTGCGGCAGCGTAGGCGTGGAGTTCATGCACATCGCCGACCCCGAGCGGCGGCGCTGGATTCAGGAACGCATCGAAGCCCGCATCGAGGCGGACCTGTCTGCAGTCGACATGGATAAAGACCGCGCCCTGAACCTGCTTGTACGCGCCGACCTGTTTGAGCAGACCCTGCAGCAGCGCTATCTGGGCAACAAGCGCTTCTCCCTCGAAGGCAACACGTCTTTGTTGCCGGCAATGGATGAGATTCTGGACGTGGCCGGCGAGCGCGGTGCGGTGGAACTGGTGATGGGCATGAGTCATCGGGGACGGTTGAACGTCATTATTCATTTGGCAAACCGTCCCCCGGAGCAGGTGTTTGCCGAATTTGAGGATGTGGATCCACGCAGCGTATTGGGGTCGGGTGACGTGAAGTATCACATGGGCGCGACCGGCGAGTACGTCACCAAGAGCGGAAAGAAAATTCACATCCACCTCGCGTCCAATCCCAGCCACCTCGAAGCGGTCGATCCAGTGACGATAGGACGCACTCGTGCCAAACAGGACCGCGCCGGTGAAGGCGGCAAAGCGAAGTATCTGCCGGTGCTGGTGCACGGCGACGCCGCGTTTGCGGGGCAAGGTATCACGGCAGAGACCATGAATTATGCCGACCTCGGCGGCTACACCGTGGGCGGAACCATCCACGTAATCGTCAACAACCTGATCGGATTCACGACCAATGCCCGCGAAGAGCATTCCTCGCGCTTCTCGGCGCAACTGGGCCGGCGGCAAGCGATTCCCATCTTCCACGTAAATGGTGAAGACGTGGAGGCGGTGATGCGGATCGCGCGCATCGCCACCGAATATCGCTACAAATTCGGCACCGACGTCATTGTGGATCTGATCGGTTACCGTCGCCATGGCCATAGCGAGGTGGACGATCCCACGGTGACCCAGCCGCTGATGTACAAGGCAATCAAAGAGCATCCGCCGTTGTATCAGATTTACGCCAAACAGATCGGCATGGACGATGACCATATCGCCGCGCGAGCGCAGGCGGTCAAGAGCGAGTACGAAGCCGCGCAGAAGTCCGCAACGAAGTTCACCAAGAAGCCGCTGATGCGCGATCTTCCCAACTACTGGGACGATTATTTCGGGGGCCGCTATAAACCGGCTTATGAGCAGCCCACGGGCATCGCACGCGAGGAGTTGGCGGAACTCACCGAGCGTTTGACCACGTATCCGGAAGGTTTTCACATCCATCCGAAGGTGAAGAAGTTACTGGAGCAGCGGCAGGAGATGGGGACGGGCAAGAAGCCGGTCGACTACGGCATGGCGGAGGCGCTGGCTTTTGCGAGCCTGGTGAAACCTAACCTTGGGAAACAGGGGATTCCAGTGCGCCTGAGCGGACAAGACTCGCGGCGCGCGACATTCAATCAACGGCACTCGGTGCTGCTGGATATTGAGGATGAGACGGAATATATCCCGCTGCAACACATTGCGCCGGGACAGGCGCCCTGCGACATCTACAACTCGCCGCTTTCCGAAGCCGGCGTGATGGGATTTGAATACGGTTACAGCCGCGATTATCCCGAAGCGCTGGTTCTGTGGGAAGCGCAGTTTGGCGATTTTGCGAATGTGGCGCAGGCGGTGATCGACCAGTTTGTGTGCGCCGGCGAGGATAAGTGGAATCTGTTGTCAGGACTGGTCCTGCTACTGCCTCACGGCTATGAAGGACAGGGTCCGGAGCATTCCAGCGCCCGCATCGAGCGATTTTTGCAACTGGCGGCACGGGATAATATCCAGATTTGCCAGCCCTCGAACGCGGGACAGTATTTCCACCTACTGCGTCGGCAGGCGCTGCGCAAGTGGCGGAAACCGCTGGTAGTGTTCACACCGAAGAGCATGTTGCGGCATCCCGACGCCCTGTCTCCGCTCGAGGATCTGACGCATCAGAAGTTTCTGCCCGTGATCCCCGACACCGAGGCGCAGGACGCCAAACGCATTCTGCTCTGCACCGGGAAAATCGGACACGAACTACGCACGGAACGGCAGAAACGGAAAGACTTGAGCATCGCGATCGTCTTCCTGGAGCAGATGTATCCCTTCCCGGAGGCGGAACTGTCGGCGGAACTGGAGCGTCACAAGACAGCGCGAGATATCGTGTGGGTGCAGGAAGAGCCGGCCAACATGGGTGCGCTTTCCTATATGCTGCCGCGCTTGAAGCACATCGTAGATGACCGGCCAGTGTTTTCGGTGAAACGTTCCGGGAGCGCGAGTCCGGCTACCGGTTCGGCAAAAGCGCACGAAGTCGAGCAGAAGACTCTGCTGGCACTGGCGTTCACGCAGGATTGAAAACCTGCACTCCGTAACCGAGATCAAACCTAGGGCTGGCAGACGCCGGCATCAGTCCGTACTTCCCAGCCCAGCGGATTGCCCTTTCGGACTAAGTGGCTATGCAATGACGGAGAGACGGGGCAAGCCCCGTCTCCACAGCGACGAGCGGCTTGGTTACGGCCAGCGCTTGGCTGCATCTTCCCAGCCAGCTACGCGTGCCGGAGCGGGTGCAGCCTGAGCCGCAACCACCGGCGGAATCCGGACCGGTTGCGGCGGCGTGGTGGCCGTTAAGGTCGGCTTGGGCGCTTCTGCCAGCTGTTCTTTTTCTTCCGAAAGCAGCGGGGCGGCGACGCGCAAGGCCTCAACTTCTTTTTCCAGCCTGGTCAGTTCAAGTTCCTTCTGCCGTAGAACTTCGTACACATTTTTCATGCTTGGGCACCTTTGTGTGAAACAAGCGATTAAGCGCAGAGTATTGGTTCCGTCGGCGCTTTGTCAAGGAAAACGGTGCCGCGGTGCATGGATGGTTATTCAAGCTTGGTTATCGAAATAACACGATAGCGACCAGGATACCCAGAATCAGCACGACGATGGCGAGCAGATTTACGTGGTTCGCCATCCACGATTCTCGCGCGGGCGCGTAGTTTGTGAGGAAGGCCGGCGCGGATTCCCCCGGCACAGGCGCTGCGGAGTCAGCTGCGCAGGTAGACGATGTATCCTGCTCGGGCTGTTTGATCTCTTGTTGTTCGATCTGGTCCTGCTTAATCTGGCTCTGCGCTCTCTCGCGCTGCTTCTTTTCAAAATCCTTCTTCTCGCTATCTTTCTTCTCACAATCGAGGCAGAGCGCCCTCCCCTCGGAAATGGGGAATCCGCAGGACCCGCATTTTTGCACGCGAAGCATGGCCTCAGGGACCGAAGTGGTTGCGGACTGCGGGTTTACGGGCGACTCGGCGGGAGGCGCCGCAGGCGCAGCGGACCCTGGGTTGGCGACTGAGTTAGCGGACTCTGGTTTAGACGGAATGTTAATCGAAATCGCAGGAGCCGGTCGCGCCATCCTTGCCGTGGCAGATTCGACAGGCTTGTCCGGTTCTCGCCTGAGTCCTGACGCGGGTGCGGAGTTCTGCCGCTGCTCCGCCAAATCCAGGGCCGTCAATGTGAGATCCGCCATGCGTTCGAGGGCGATCAGATCGCGTTCTTCGAAAGCGTAAGGGTGATCGGAGAATAGTTCGAACAGGCCGCGAATCTCGCCGTTCTGCCGCAGCAGCGGCAGGACAACAATGGATGCGATGCCCAGCGCCCGGCAAGCTTCCAGATTCACGCGCGGGTCGGATTCCGCGTTGTCGCAGCGCAGCAACTGCCGGCGGGAGATACTTTCGCCGGTCAATCCGGAACGAACCTGCAGGCGCGCCCCGACTGCCGGCGCTGAAGACCCGGCGCTGGCACGGCAAACCATCTCCTCACCCTGAGGCAAAGCGAGGGCAGTTCCAGTTGCACCAGTGATGTATTGCGCGCGTTCCACCAGCAACTGGAGTGCGGACTCCAATTCCGTTTCTGCTAGCGCGCGGCTGGCACTGGCCATCGCGGGGGCCGCGCCAGCCGCCGCTGCGGAGCTTTGGCTCGTTTCCGTATTCGCTGGCGGGAATCGATCGTCGGGCTCGACGGATCCATACATGAAATTGCTGTCCAAGTCACTTTCCGGTAATCACGGATAGACTAAAGAATTACACCGAAAAGAGATGAACCGAGTCTCGCCTTGAAGACTTCGTCTGTCAAGGGCTGGAGGCGATGCCTGAGTTACTGCGACTTTTCGTCTTTATGCCGCAGCCATTCGATAAACATCTGCTCTTTGGGCTTGTCGTACGCCATGAGCAGGTGGCGGATGCTGCGTCCGCTGACAAAGTGGCAAACTTCTTCGGCCAGGTTCTTGGCATGGTCGCCAGCGCGCTCGAGAGACTGCGTCATGAAGATAACTTGCAGGCTGGAGTGGTGCGCCACATTCTCCGGATTCTCGATATGGCGCAGAAAGATGAGATTGCGCAAGCGGTCCATCTCGGCGTCGGCGCGAAGCACGTCGATGGCTTTCTTGACATCCTTTTGGGAAAACGACTCGCCAACATCAGCCAGCATTTTTTCCAGAACCGTAGCCATGTGGGTCAAGTCGCGAGCATCCTGCGAGTCAAGGTGGCCCGCCGCTTGAGCGCTAGTGGCAAAACTCAAGAGCAGGTCGCCGATGCGCTCCAATCCGATCATAACTTTCATGCACGCCAGCAGTTGCCGGGTTTCGGCCTCCGGAACACGGGTGATGGTCGAGGTCACACCGGAGTCCACTTCCAGGTCAATGGCATCGAGTTCTTTTTCGCACTGCCGGATGGCGTCCAGGCGGGACATGGATCCGGTGGCAATCCCCTCGGCCGCGATGGCCGCAGCCTCGCGGGCCAGTTCGCAGGCTTCCACCGTCCGCTGCACCAGCACGGAGTGCGAGGGCTCAGGCGAAGGCGTTTTTACGCTGGCTGTGCTCATAGGCAAAACCACCCTACTTCATTGGATGCCGGATCCGCTCTGCTGGACGCGATCGGAATCATGCTGAGTGTGGCACATAATCCCAGCAAAAGCATAATTGGCGCCGTCGTCAGGCAGGTTACAAGCCGGTGAATTTCTCGTCGCCGCCGCATGAAAAAGTCCGTCAATGGGTCGGTTTCCGGTTTGGCGATCAACCGGAGGCTATCAATGTCGAACATTTCGTCGCAGAATAGCTATCGCACGATTAAAACCCTGCTCGACTGGCCTGGGGTCTGCTGGGTGAGCGTCTGGTGAGTTCCGCCGGAGGCTGGGTTCTCCAGCAACCGTTCAGTGCATGGATGCTCGCGTTTTTCGAGGGGCGATGAGCCCCGCACAGTAGTAAGTATTACCACCGTAATCTCGCTCCGGATTCCCGAGAGCCGCACAATGTTTCAATGGGACTGGATCTCCTCTTTCTCGGTTTTCTCCAGCGCATCGCAGTGGGAGCGGGCACGGTATTTGCTTTGCTCCTAATCATCTGCCTGGGGATGCCCCGGCGTTCGGCGATCGTCGTCAGTCGTCGAACAACACACCAACTGCCACCGCCATAACTACCGTTCCCCGGAACAACATCGGTCGGAAAGCATTCTCATACTTGTTATTAACGCAGACGGGCTGAAGGGCTTGGTGATGTAGCCATCTACGCCGCTTTCCAACGCCTGTTTTCGGTCCTCTGCGGCAGTGCTCGCCGTAAGGATCAGATCGGAACATCTCGCAGACTCGGATGGTCCCTTATGCTGCGGCAAAGTTGAAATCCGTCCACTTCTGGCGGCATCAGGTCCAGGATGAACAGTGCCGGCCGGTCATCCTCGGCGTCTGAAATAAGACTGTGCGGCCGCGCTGGGCGGTAGATTCGGAAACCACTGGACTCAAGCTGATGAGCAAGCAGGCGCGCGATGTCGTCCTCGTCTTCCATGAGCATCACGAGTTTTGCGAGCGGTCGAGTCAGCATCCCAGATGCGCCATTTGACTGAATTCGATGCCACGTGAGATAGTGACCTGCTCCGATCGCCGCAACTGACTGTAAACACAAATACTCTTGGAGTCTGTTGCTCCCAAAAATGGTCCGCCTTATTCCTAAGGATAACAGCTTCTTCGCGATGTTCTCGGCGATGTCCGACAATCTCATCGCCGGGGCTCGCACCCTGGTGGATCTCTTCGCAAACTACCACGATGTCGAAAAAAAAATCGAGCAGATTCGCCGCATCGAACGCGAGGGCGATGAACTCACTCATGCCATCCTGACCAAACTCAACCAGACATTCATCACACCCTTCGACCGGGAAGACATTCACGAGCTGGCCTCTAAGCTCGATGATGTCCTCGATTTCATCAATGCTTCAGGCGCCCGCATCGTGATGTACCAGATCACGACCCCGCCCGCCGCCGCCGGGGAAATGGCCGCAATCATCTTGAGGCAATGCCAGGAATTGCAGCAGGCTGTGTCTCTCATGCAGAAGAATGGCAATATCCTGGCCCATTGCGTCGAGATCAACCGGCTGGAAAACGAAGCAGACCTGGTATCGCAGAACGCCATTGCCACGCTGTTCGAATGCGAAAAGGATCCCATCAACCTCATAAAAATTAAAGAGTTGTTGGAATGCCTCGAGCGCGCCACCGACAAGGCGGAAGATGTCGCCAACGTTCTGGAAACTGTCGTATTGAAGAACACGTGAAGCTTTCATAACTTACGCGAACAGGGAATCTGGTGACACCTGATCTGGTTCTGCTGATCATCACAATATTGGTCGCGCTGATCTTCGATTTCCTGAACGGATTTCACGACGCCGCCAACAGCATTGCCACCGTAGTCTCGACGCGGGTCTTGTCCCCAAAGCTGGCCGTGCTGTGGGCCGCGTTCTTCAATTTTGTGGCCGCGTTTTTTCTCGGCACCGCCGTGGCCAAAACCATCGGCGGAGGCATGATCCACGTCGAAACCGTGACCCAGTATGTCGTCATCACGGGACTATTCGGCGCCATCGTCTGGGACTTGCTGACATGGTGGTTGGGATTGCCAACTTCCTCTTCGCACGCCTTGATTGGCGGTTATGCCGGCGCAGCGGTCATGCGATCCGGATGGCATGTGATCATTGCCGAAGGTTGGTACAAGACCCTGATCTTCATTGTGGTGGCGCCGGTCATGGGACTCGTCCTCGGCCTGACGTTCATGGTTGCCGTCTATTGGCTGCTGCGAAATAAAGCCCCTCGACGCATAGACGCCTGGTTTCGCAGGCTGCAACTGCTGTCGGCGGCTGCGTACAGCCTGGGCCACGGCGGCAATGACGCGCAGAAGACCATGGGGATCGTGGCCTCCGCTCTGTACGGAGCACATTATTTAAGTTCGAAGGAGCTAGCCGGCAACTGGGGGAAATTTCACTGGCCCATCATTCTAGCCGCGCATTTGTCGATTGCCTTGGGAACGTACTTCGGCGGTTGGCGGATTGTTCACACCATGGGATCCCGCATCACCAAGCTCAAGCCGGTGGGCGGGTTCTGCGCTGAGGCCGCGGGAGCGATCACCCTGTTTTCCACCGCGCTGGCCGGAATCCCGGTGAGCACCACTCACACCATCACCGGAGCGATCGTTGGAGTCGGAGCCGTCAATCGGCTCTCGGCAGTGCGCTGGGGAGTCGCGGCGCGCATCGTCTGGGCCTGGGTTGTGACCATTCCAGCAGCGGCGCTGGTCGCCGCAGCTGCGTTCTGGCTGGTACGGTTCATTCACCCAGGAGCTTAGGCCGCGATCGCACTCACGGCCCGGACCGGCCCGGGTTCAATCGGTCGGATCGCCGCCGACTCGGAAACGTCCCGGTCATTAGCAACTACGCTGAATCCGGCTCGGAAGCCGTCAGGATGAACAAAAAGCTCGAGCCGTGGTTAAGCTCGCTCTCGGCGCGAATCGTTCCCCCATGCGCCAAAACTATATGCTTGGCGATGGCTAGCCCCAGCCCCGTGCCCCCGGATTCCCGCGAGCGCGCTTTATCGACGCGGTAGAAACGCTCAAAAAGACGGGGCAGATGTTCGGAAGAAATGCCGGGGCCGAAGTCCTTGACGTAGAATTCGACGCCGTTCTCTGCCGCGCGGGCTCCGAGAACGACCTTCTTTCCCGAGGCCGCGTACTTCAGCGCATTCTCGATCAGGTTGGAGAAAATCTGGTGGATGGCTTCGCGATCCGCATTCACATAAGCGGCGGGGACCGAGTTCTCAATCATCAGTTCGACTCCATACGACCGCGCCACTTCGCGGAAGCTTTCCAAAGCGTCCTGCAGCAGTTCTTCGGGACCGACCCGCTGCATGTCGAACCTCTGCTCGCCCGATTCGACGCGTGCCAGAGTGAGCAGGTCCTCGGTAAGGCGGGACATGCGAGCCGCGTTTTTGCGGATGATTTCCAGGAAGTCGCGCACGTGATTGTCTGCCAGAGGACTATCCAGTAGCGTCTCGGTGTATCCCTGGATGGAAGTCAGCGGCGTACGCAACTCGTGGGAGACATTGGCGATGAAATCGCGGCGGCTCTTTTCCATACGCTCGGTCTCGGTAAGATCGCGAAGCACGGCGACAGCGCCGCCTCCCGGCATGGGCGCCGCGGTGACATCGAAGGTGCGGCCGGAAGCGATAGTGTTCGAGCGCGCAGAAGTGACGACTTGGTCGCGCGCCGCTTGCTGAATCGCGGCAAGAAAGTCCGGGTCGCGGACGCTGTCGATCAAAGGCGCATTCAAACGGGGCGCACGCAACAGCAGACGGTCCATGCCCTTATTGGCCCACTGCACGCGCCCGTCGATACCGACTGCAATCACCGCGTCCTGCATGCTGTTGAGCAGAGTTTCCAGCTCGCGCTGGCTGGTTTGCACCCGGGCGTAACTCTCTTCCACCCCGCGCGTCGTCTTATCGAGCGCAGACGCCACCTGGCCGATCTCGTCCGTCGAAGAGGACGCGATTCTGGCAGTCAGATCCCCACTGGCCACGCGCTCGGCAAAATTCACAATGCGCTGCAGACGCCGCCCAACATATTGGGAAGCGGTGGCCGCCACCATCATGGCGAAAACGAAAGCAGCCAGCGATCCCCAGAGCAGGGCAACGCCCAGCGGACGATCCGTAATCTCCATCTCCGGCAACGGATACGCCAGCCGCACCGCTCCCCCGGAAACCGGCACCGCCACGTATAAGAAAGGAACGCCAAGCGCTTGACTCTTGCGTTCATCCACACCGAGCTTGCCAGCCAGGGCAGAAGCAAACTCCCGGCGCTGCCCGTGATTCTCCATGGCGCTGGGATCGGCCTCCGAATCGGCGAGCACCTTTCCGGTGGGGTCAATCACGGTGGCGCGAGCTCCTGCCGCCTGGCCTTCCTGGGCGGTAATGTCAGCCAGGGAGTGCTGCCGGTCCGCCTCCACGCGATAGGCGAACATCAAGGTTTTCTGCTTGAGATTGCGCTCGATCTGCTCGCGCAGGGTACGTTCCCAAACCTTGTGCACGGTCACCTGCAAGGTGATCGCCGTTACGCCAATCACCAGCAGAAAGACAAACATCAATTTAACGAAGATGCGACTTCTCAACGCGCAACCTCAAAGCGGTAGCCGGCCCCCCGCACCGTCTTCAAGTACCGCGGGTTCTCGGGATCGGGCTCAATTTTCTCCCGGATGCGTCGCACATAAACATCCACCGAGCGCGGTGTGACGTACGCCGTATCGCGCCAGACCGAGTCGAGCAACTGGTCGCGAGTAAAAACCCGTCCCGCATGCCGC
>DATEQN010000004.1:0-51230 GCA_035272625.1 Terriglobales bacterium
CTCGACGAAATGCTCGCAGAGTGTAGTCTCGAGTTTGTGATAGCTCACCTTGACTGGTGTGGTCAGGAATGGCTTCAGGATGTCCAGCACCCTGGGATAAAACTCTCTCTCATACCGCTCGGCGTCCGCCTTGGTCGTCCACAGACTGATGGCGATCACCTTCTCCTCTCTCATTTTCTCCGGAAAAAAGGGCAGAACCTCCAGGAAGCCGGTCTGCTTCTTCAGGGTGGGCAGGACTTCGTTCTTGATGATTTTCACGAACTCTTCTTTCTTTTCCAGTTTCACTTCGTAATCGAGAATACGTGCAAACATGGGAGTGCTCCTTTCGTTATTAGGGATAACAGCCGATTCTAGGCAGGGGCCCTCGGTCTAAGGAGGCTTCAGTGCTTTCCCGAATGCAGGGAGCTCCGGCCGAGTCAGAACGTATCACGATCTATCTTGCCCATGCAGTGATGAATGAGAGCTATCGCAGTGCTGAAAATCACATTTTTCCATCTCGAAACTGAATTCCTTCAACACCTCAGCGGCAGATCGGATATGACCTGTCCACTTTCCTAGCATGGATAGCAAGGACTTTGCCCCCACGGATGGCCATGAGTTGGAATAGTTATGTAGCTGCGTTTGCCAAGCTGGGGTTGGGTAGCGAACTGGGCTGCCAGGCCTGGTGCTGGGTTGCTAGGTGGGCGTGTCTGTCGTCCCTCATTTGGCGGGTCAGACACTCGACGCGCGCCCGAGCGGGGGCTATTACGGGAGCGAATAATCGAAGGTCCAAGTGTGTTTACCCTGAGCGTCGATATAAATGATGAGCGAGCCAGTGAGTCCGGCCAGTTCTCCGGTGCCGGAATTGGGTACAACCGTCACGCTCAGCTCTCCAGCAGAGGGAGCGTCGCCTTTCATCATGGTGGCACGGTGCGAGAAGGTGAAGCTGCCCTGTCGGCCGTTAAGCTTGCCCGTCATGCGCTCAATCGCAACGTAGGCCATGGAGCCAGTGCTCGCGGTCGAGCCGGTGATCATTTCTCCACGGCTGACGCCTTCGAAGTCACCGTGCCAGGTCTTGTCGGATGTGAGCCGAGCAATGTCGTTCGCCTTTTCGAAGTCGGTTGGTTCGGCGGGAGTCATCTTGATGTCGAAAGAACCTTTGGCACGGACTATGTGCATGTGCACCTCCTTCTGGGCTGCCACGCTCAGCGCGAGACTCAGCATCGCCACTGCCGCTGCCACTCGGAATCTCACTCTCATCTCGCCCCCGAAATGCAACTTACAGAATTCTTGATCCGAGCTCGATCGTATCCGTCATCATACGGTCACATCCGCCAAATTCAAAAAGGAAATGTGGTTTTAGTTCTGAATTTTAGTTCCGAATTTTCCAAGCATAACGGCGCCTTCGGTGACAGAATGACGGACATGACAACCTTGGCGAAGAACTGCAGATCAACCGTAATCCCGGGGCTCCGCTATCGAGATGCCCTCCCCATGATCGAATGGCTGTGTCGGGCCTTCGGGTTTGAGAAGCAGGCCGTTTATGCCGGTGCTGACGGTGTCGTGATGCATTCCCAGCTGACTTTTGGCAACGGCATGATCATGGTCGGCTCGGTCATCAGTGGGACGCCGGCGTCGAAACTGCTGAAGCAACCGGATGAGATCGGAGGAGCAGAGACACAAGCTCCTTACCTTGTCGTATCCGACATCGATGCGATCTATGCCAGCGCCAAGAAGGCCGGCGCCAAGATGGTGATCGATCTCGAAGAGAAAGATTATGGCGGCAAGGCATTCTCCTGCAGCGATCCCGAGGGACACGTTTGGCATGTTGGAACCTACGATCCTTGGGAATCACAACACGGGGAATCACAACAGGCGTGAACCGCGCAACCGGGTGGGGAGATTTAGACTCTCACAGGAGCCTGATTTCATGGCCCAAGCCGAACCCTTGATCCGCAATATCTCGGACACGGCCCTCCTAGCGGCGGTCTATCGGGCGCGCGAGACCGAACGACAAGACGCGCTCTTTCGCGATCCCTTTGCGCGCCGTCTTGCCGGCAAGCGCGGCGATCAGATCGCCGACTCCATTCCCTTCAGCAACCGCAACGCTTGGGCCTGGGTGACGCGCACATACCTGTATGACCAACTCATCGCTGAACAGTGTCAGCAGGGCGTGGATATGGTCATCAATCTTGCCGCGGGCCTCGATACCCGTCCCTATCGCATGGCCCTGCCCCCGACGCTACAGTGGATCGAGGCCGATCTCCCCGCCATCCTTTCTTACAAAGAAGAAATCCTGGCCAGTGAAAAACCGGCCTGCGCTCTCGAACGCGTCCGCCTCGATCTATTTGACGCCACTGCCCGCCGCGAACTCTTCGCCCAACTCGGACGAAGGGCCGCTAAGAGTTTGATCCTCACCGAAGGGCTCATCATCTACTTCAGCGCCGATCAGGTTCGCGCGCTTGCAGAGGATCTTGCCGCCCCTCCCGCGTTTCAGCGTTGGATCATGGATCTCGCATCACCGGGCCTCCTGCGTTTGCTCCAAAAGAACATTAATCCCTCACTCAAACAGGGCGGCTCCTCACTGAAATTTGGTCCGGAGGAAGGCCCAGAGTTCTTTCTCCCTTACGGTTGGAAACCAATTGATGTGCGTTCGCCGCTCAAAACGGCGGCACGTTTCAAGCGCCTTTCATTCGGCATGCGGCTCCTGTCTCTGTTACCGCAGTCGAACGGACGCCAGGGCTCGCGTCCGTGGTCGGGCATCTGCCTCTTCGCCAAACTATGAACTAGGAAATCTACGTGGTGGAGCGACATCCTGAAAGATCCGGACAGCACTACCAAGTTCTGTTGGGGACAGACGTACCGTCAGTGGTCCAGCTTCATGAAGACCTCCGTCATCGCGGAGGCCCTCAAATCGCATGCACTGTTATATTTCGCCCACATGACAGCCGAAATGCAGCAGGCGATCGCTGGTTCGACGTCCTGCGCGCCGAGTTGGCCGCAAAACAGCGAGACGCCGTTTTTGAACGAATCGAGGGTGCTGACCATGGCTTGGACCTTCCGAATCAGCAGGTACCCGCCGGTTTGGAAGCGGTCTTCGGCCGGGTAGTGGATTGGTTTCTGGGGGATGTCGCGAAATAGGCCAGAGTCCTTGGCCTGATTTTCCGAATTGCAACGGTGGAGTGGCAATTGGATCCACCGCGTCCGCCAAGAAGTGGACGCCAGCTTGGACGCCATTACTCTCCGAGACCATGCGGGCGACAGTGGCCAGCACGATTCCGTGGATCCAGTAGTCGCGGCGCTCCCGATAAACGTAAGAACCTTGGCACCGGAGGCGGCGGGGTGGGCACCGAGGCAGTCAGCACCTAAGGTTGGCACCAGCTCAATTCAGGCGATGTAGCGTTGTGTTTGTTTCACTCCACCGAGCTTCTGAATCATGGCGCTGCCGATTTTTTCTCCGCGCAGGCAGCCGACGGGCCGGAGATCCCCCTTAGTCTGCACCACCGGCAGCCACGAGATGCCGTGATCTAGCATCGTAGCCGTGGCCACGAGGATTGAATCGTCGAGGGAAACGTAGAGCGGATTCCCAACCACTAGTTCGCTTAACTTGCGCCGCGTGACGTCGCCGTGCGTTTCCGCAGGCATTACCGCAATGCGCGCGATGATGCCGTAGAGATCGTTACGGTCCAGCGTGCCCCACAGTTGCTGTTTCTCGTCGAGGATCAGCATTTCGCCGCTAACGCTTTCGTTCAGCGCAATCACCGCGTCAGCAAGTGTTGTCTCTTTGCTCAGGAATTTTGCCGGAAGAGGATCGAGGAAAGATGCCAGCGGCTCGTCGGCCAGCAGCGATTTGGCCAGTGGCAGGCGCCGCCAGAAATCGCCGGACCGGCGCGTCAACGTGCGGGAAAGCAGTTCGCGCAGTGGCGCCGATGCTCCGGCCAGTTGCGAGAAGAGCTCGCTGCCAATCTGCGTCAGGTGCACAGCAGTTCGCGCGCGAACGCTGGTTTCGTGTTGTCGATTGCCCATCAGCATTGCTTCTCCGAAGGAGTCTCCCTTGCTGAGAACAGCAACAATTTGAGGTTCCGCATTTTGCTCCGTCGCCTTCAGGGCCTCCACCTCGCCCTCTTCGATGATGCTGAAAGTGCGTGCCAACTCTCCCTGGCGATGAATAAAATCACCCGGACGAAAGTACGCGTGGATCACATTTTGTGCCGTGTCCGTATTCAGAAAACTCAGGTCGCGAGGAAAAAGCACGTCCCAGCCCCAATCCAGCGCGACCTTTAATCTGCGAGACCACGTCGGCAGCTTCAAGAGATAAACGCCACGCCACATGAACCACGCCAGGAAACCGGAAATGCGCATGCCAAACATTTCCGCAACCGCCTGATATCCGCCGATGGAGCAGAGTTGTCCGAGCGCTTTGAAGCGGAATGGCAGTGTGGCTTCGCCCTTTACAGAGCGCACCAGGTTCAACGCCGCTTGCCGGCCCTGGCGTTCAGCGAATTGTCCCGTCGTCGGCGAAGGCTTGTTATCAAAGGCGTTGATAATGTACGCGCAGTCGCCAATGGCCCAGGCGTTGGTCTGACCTTCGATGCGCATTTCCGGCGTGGTGCGTATGCGTCCTTTTTCCTTGGGCACTTCGAGATGTTGCACCAGGGGAGAAATTGCCGTCCCAATCGTGCACACGATCGTCGAACCGCGCAGCATCTTGCCATCCTTTAACTCGATGCCTTCGTGGGTGGCCGCTACAGCGCGCGTATTCAAAAGCATGGTGACGCCATTTTTCTCCATTTTCTTTCGGGCGAATTCGCGCAGGCTGGGTGCCACTTCCGGCAGAATCTGGTCCTGCGAATGCACCAGCGTCACGAGCACATCTTCCTTGCGGAAGTTGCGATAAAACCGGGTGCTGCTGCGCACCAGTTCGTTGATTTCTCCCGCCACTTCCACGCCGCTGAATCCCGCTCCCACCACGATGAAACTCAGCAGCGAGCGCCGGCGCTCCGCATCGCTGCAGGCTTCGGCCAGTTCCATTTGCCGCACCACGTGCTGCCGCAGTTCGATGGCATCGCGCATCACTTTAAACGCGAATGCGTGATCGCTCATGCCGGGAATAATCCCCAGATTGCTTTCCGCGCCGCAGGCCACCACCACGTGGTCGTATGGCATGGACAGCAGTGCGCCCGTACCATCGTCGTATTCGATTTGAGAGGATTCCAGCAGGATGCGCTGCACTCGTTCGGTCCGGCACGCCACTCCCGGCAGCATCTGGCGCAGCGGCGCTGCGGCGGCGTCGGCATTGATGGATGCGCCGGCCACATCAGCGAGCAGCGGATGAAACACCATGTGATTCTCGCGGCTGAACACGAGAATCTCACATTCCGAAGCGCGCATTTTCTTACGCAACGTTTCCGCAAACTTCACTGCGGCAAATCCTCCTCCGACGATAACGACTCTCATAGGTCTCGTTTCTCCCCGGTACGCACGACTTCAGGAAAATCATTCCACGGCCTCAGTCCGGGGTCTGGCCGATGGCTTCCGTCATTTCGTCGCGAGCCTGGATATAGTCGAGTTGCGCTTGCAGGAGCAAAGTCTTGGCGTCCAGTTCGTGGGCGTTGGCGGCCTCAGATTGCGAACGCAGGGCGGCGCCTTTTTCCACTTGCTGGGCGATGACGCGGCGGGATTCGGCGCGCAGAGTTAGAAGCTCTTGCGAAACTTGCACCATTTGGCGGGTGCGTTCGAGTTTGTTCCAGGCGGTCTGCACGCGAAGTTCTACTTCTTCGCTGATGCGGGCCAGGTTTTCTTTGGCTTGCGCCAGTTGCGATTGGTGTTCGGCGATGGCGGCGTTCCGCCGGCCACCGTCGAAGAGGTCGTAGCCGAAGTGGACGCCGAAGGTGCCAAAATTTTTGGCCAGGAAGGGGACGTTGTCCTGGTAACTGTAGCGGGCGAAGGCTTCGACGTCAGGTATGTATTGGCGTTTCGCCAGGCGGATGGCCGCGCTAGCTTTTTCAATTTCGGCGCGGGCTTCGGCGATTTCGGGATGGGATTCGAGAGCTGCGCGGAGACATTCTTCGCGGTCGCAGGTGGCGCTGGCCTGTTTGACGTTAGCATCGAGAGTTAGCGGCGTCGTGAGCGGCAGGCCGATGGCATCGTTCAGTTGCATGGTCACGTCAGAAAGTTGCAGGTCAGTGGTTAAGAGTTCCTGTTTGGCTTCGAGAAATTGTGCGCGGCTTTCAATGCCCTCTTCTTCGAGGCTGCTGCCGTATTTCACTTGTTCGACGCGTTCTTGCTGTAGAGCTTCAGTGGCTTGAATCTTGGCTTGCGCGGCTTCGCGATGCGCTTGTGCGATCAGGATGAGGTAGTAGAGCTGGTGAACTTTGAGCGCGACCGCGTTTTCGGTTTGGTGGGCTTTATCGCGCGTGGCGCTTAGGTCGGCGGCGGCTACGTCGTTGGCGGATTTGGTTTTCCAGAGTTCAGAGAGCGGTTGAGTTAACCCGGTGCCGCTGGTGACCAGGGTCCTGCCGCCCTGGTTGAGAATAACAGTTCGATCAGGGATGGGTGTGCCGCCGACGATCCCAAGGCCTCCGGCGGGAATCCCGATAAATTCAGTGTCGGTGACACGGGCGAGATTGCTGTCGTTACGCAGGATGGGGAAGTAGGCGCTGCGCGCGAGATCTTTGGTGTGCTGTTTTTCTTCGACTTTAAATTGACTGATGCGGACGACGTGATTGTGTTTCAGCGCCATCTGCACCGCTTCCTCGAGCGATATTTGGCGCGGCGCTGGTAATTTGGCTTCTTTCGCCGTAGTTTCTTGGGCGGTGGCTGTCGCGGCGTGGGTTAGCGGCAACAAAAGGCACAAGAGCGCCAGGCGCGTGCACGTGAGCTTGTTCATGAGTTTGTCCTTGGAACGGATTCCTCTTCGGGAAAGCCGAGTTCGCCATAGTCCAGAGGAGATTTTTTCAGCAATGCGACGAGCAAAAGGGCGGCGACGCAAGCCCAGGCGATCAAGTGAAAGCCGTCGATAAACGTGAGGGTGTAGGCCTGCAGGCGAACGCGGGCGCTGATCAATCCGACAGCGCGGCCGGTGGCGGCAGGCAGTCCTGAGGATTTGCCCGAGAGGCCGGCGGTGAGTTGCCGGATGGCAGCCTCGCTGATCCAGTTGCCCTGTTGCACATGTAATCCGAGCAAATTGGAGTGGAGCCGTTCGCGGACGGCGATGTAGTGCGTCATGAAAGCGACGCCTATCTGGCCGCCGAGCAAGCGCACAACGTGGAAGAAGGCTGAGAACGTTAGCGCGGCCTGCGGCTTGGAGAGTCCGCCGGTAAAGATGGCCTGCAGGACGATGGTAGAGACCAGTCCGATGAAGGCGAAAGATTGACCAACGCCCATGAGCAGTTCGGAGCGATAGAAGTCGGCGGCGGACCACGCGCTGGTGTACTGGGCGTTGAGCAGCGAGGCTGCGGCAATGCAGGTAAAGCCGGCGGCCATGAGCAAACGGGAATCCAATCCGTAAAGAAGCAGCAGAGCGGCGATCACTGCAATCACAAGTTGCGGGGCTGCGGACCAAAAAACGGCGGGGGCGAATTGATCGGCCTCGAATCCGTGCACAGCCAGCGACTGTGGGATCAGGATGATGGTGGCCAGCAAGGCAAAGCGGAAAAACATCAGGCCGAAGCTGAGAAGAATGGTGTTCCACTGGCGCAGGTATGGAAGGTCGACGAGGGGATTGGGGCTGCGGAGACGGCGGATGAGCGACGCGAGCAAGAAAACCGCCGCGCCGCAGGATAGCGCGGTGAAGAGGCCAGAGTGCCACCAGTCGAGGCGTTGGCCTTGATCCAGCGCGGCGAAGAGCAGTGCGAAGCCGGCGCTGGCGTAAAGGAAACCCGCGAAGCTGGGCGGAGAGGCAGCGGACTTTCTCGGCGGCGGAGCGGGAACGCCGTAATAAATGCAGAGGGCCATGATGGGCGTGAGAACGGCGGAGACCCAGAACATCCAGTGGTAGGAGAGGTGGTCGCGATACCAGCCGTAGAGTGATGGAGCTATGTTCACGGCGCCATCGACTGCACTGGCGTAGAGCGCGAGGGTGAACGGAAGGAAGCGCGGCGGAATATTTTTTAACGCGAAGGTTAGCGTCAGCGGATAGAAGGTTCCGGAGGTCAGGCCCGCCAGGACCAGCGCGGTAAGCAGCAGGCCATAACTGTGGATGAACGGCAGGAACGCGCAGATGACCGTGAACGAAGCCGCAGCAAGCAACAGAACTTTGCGTGCGCCCAACAATCCCCCGATATAAACTGTGAACGGCCCGATGAACATCAGTGCGACGTTGTAGGCACTGCCAATCCAGGCGCCGTCGTCGAAGCCAATGCCCAGGCTGCCTTTTAAGTCGGCGGTCCCCAGCGTAAGCATGCGACCAGTCAGTGTGACAATTCCCGCACCCATGACCACGCCCAGGATTCCCAGCAGGGGGCTTTGCGAAAGTTCAGATGGCAGGCCTGCGGCAATCGCTTTGGCGATTTGCGGTTTTGAAGGCGAGCGCAGAACTGCGATTTGCGTTGACATTTTTCGCGCTTCCGTTAATGCGATTAATGCGATGTTTTTACCGTGACGGTCACAGAGAGTCCGGGGCGCAATTGCGCGGCTTGCGTAAGATCATCGAGTACGATCTTTACCGGGATGCGCTGCACGACTTTGGTGTAGTTGCCGGTGGCGTTGTCCGGCGGCAGTAGAGCGAATTGCGATCCGCTCGCCGGTGCAATTTCCAACACTTTTCCGCGCATCACTTTATCGGGATATTCATCGATGCGGATTTCCGCCAGATCGCCTGCTTTCATGTGGGTCAGTTGTGTCTCGCGATAGTTGGCTTGCACCCATTTGGTTTCCGCCACAAAGGTGAGGACCTGTGTCCCCGGCGAAACCAGTTGTCCCGGGCGCACCTGACGTTCGCCCACCGTACCGTCGGCAGGGGCGTGAATCTTTGTGTAGCTTAAATTCACCTGGGCAGCGGTTAGCGCAGCTTCCTTAGCGTGAAGATCGGCTACGAGCTGCAGCTCCTGCGATTCCAGCACCTCTTTGCTGCGGCGTTCCGCTTCCACGCCGATTTCATTGCTGCGCAGGGCGGTTTTAGCTTGCGCAAGATCGGCTGCGCGGCTGGCGGCTTGCGCGGCGAAGCGCTGCTCATCGGCCACGGCAGCTTCCACTTTTTGTTGCGTCGCGGCGTGAGTCGCGAGCAGCGCTTCCTGGCGCGTGCGTTCGGCGCTGCTGCGGACCACGTCGGCGTGCACGGCGTTGATGCCTGCTTCGGCAGCCACGATTTGTGATTTAGCCTGATCGATCCCGGCGAGCGCTTTATCGACGCGGGCGTCCTGCAGTTCGCGTTGCTTACGATTATTTTCGATTGCGGCCTTAGCCGCTTCGACGGCGGCAGTGGCTTGGGCGAGCTGCGCTTGGTAATCGTCGTCCTGGAGTTCGACGAGCAAGTCGCCAGCGCGAACCTTTTGATAATCCGAGACTTTTACGTCGCGGACGATGCCTGCGACTTTGGTGCTCAGCGGCGTGAGGTCGCCGCGAACCATAGCGTCGTCCGTGACTTGCTCCAGCCGGCCTCCTTCCCAGGCGTTCCAGTCGCGCGTCATGGTGACGATGACGGCTGCGGCAAGCAGCAGCACGAGCACGGGCGTGAGAATTTTCAGCCAGGGCCAGCGCGGTCCGGGTTGCGGGGTTGCGGCGTGTTCGGCTGGCGCGGCGGGGCTGGGTGCAATTGGCGTAACGGGAGTTGCATTTGTGGTCGAAGCAGCGGCCATGGTTTCATCTCCTCAATAACAGCGTGCAGCTTGCCTTACTTCTCGATTCGACGGCCGAGGTGACGGCCAGTAAACAAAAGTTTTCCCTTAAACTCCAAAAACTGGAAATTTCTCAGGTACCCAAAATCTCAGGTTCGCAACGTTGTAGAAGTCCCTCGGCCCCTGCCCCGGGAGAGCCACTGGAATCTGTCCACGGACCGACCCGCAGCATTGCATTCTACAATGGAGGCCGGCACGAAATGCCCAACGAAATAATAGCGGAAATCATACTCTTGCAGGGCAGTTTGCGGATTGCTTTCTGGTGGATTGACTCAGGTTCAGGATCTGGTTTTAGAGCGCCTTCGAAATGTCGCGTCGGCGTGGCTATGCGATTGGGCCGTGGTTTCCCGACACGATTGGGCTGCTCGCGGCGCTCCTGCGGCGCAACGGAGACGAAGAGGAATCGCAGTCCCTGGCGCAGACGCTTGGTTCCGGCGCGGCGATCGGTGATGCCACTTTTCGATTTGGTCCGCGCATTGTGCCCGAATCACGGGCTACCCTTACCTGACTAACCCGGTAAGGTAAGGTTTGCCGACGATCCGCCCAGCGGCAAGACTCCTTCGGACGGATCACGGGCTAACCGGCAGTAATCCGTCCTAGACGAAGGAACGAAGACTTGCCGCCTGAGAATCTGCTGATCAAGTGGCGAAGTCACGCTGGCTGCGGATTCAATGTGTCAACCATGTGTTTGCTCTTACACTTACCCTGTATAGACCGTTCCCTCCTCGACAAAGCACAGTGGGTTCTTCCAAGGGTCCTCCGCGTAGAAGGACCGCTCGCCCCAGGGGCGAACCACGATGCCGCCGCCCGGCGCGTCATGGACTTGCTCACGCGAGAGGCACTGTAGAGCCCTGGCTCGCTCGTATGCCGCCTCCAGGTCGTTTACCGTGAAGTAAAGTGCCTTTGCTGCGGGGTGCGGCTGACCCGACGACGATACGTCGAGCACTTGCAGGGTCACAGGTCCGCACTCGAAGTAACACCGCGAGCCGGCCTGCTTGCGTCCTTCGACGCCGAGTAGCTTCGTATAGAACGAGATCGCCGATGTGAGATCACCGACTTCGATGTTGAGCCTAAAGAACTGCGGAACGTCGTTCGGTGCGGTGCGCTTCGTCGCCTTCGGCTTATTCTCTTCATGTTGTTGTTTCGCTGCCATGGTTGTTTCTCCTCATTCCTTACCGTTTCTTGAAAAGTGAGCAAGCCAGTCCTTTACCAGTTCGAGCCGTTTTCGCTGAATTCGGTAAATACGCATCCGGCCCTGCTTCTCGTGAGTGAGCAGGCCCGCCGCCTCAAGGACCTGGAGGTGCCGCGTTGTCGTTGGCCAAGCGCGCTCGAAAATCGCCGCGATCTCCCCGGCCGTCATGGAGCCGCCGTTGAAATAAATCGTGAGCAGCACGCGCCGCCTGGCAGCGTGTGCTAACGCGCCAAACACCGACTCATATGCGTCAACTCGCGGCCTCGAATCTCGCTGCACCATGCAATAGTATTTAGCCATGAGACTAAATATCTGTCAACAGATATTTCGTACAACCGCTAAATAAGCAATCTGTCCTTTACGCCCGATTAGCTCGTTTGTCGGTACTGATCCGACGGACGACCGATGACTTCCGGCTTTCTCGTCAACCGTCAAGCAGGAAGATCGTCACGACAGGCCATCACTTTACCCGCCTGAGATGCGCCACTGTGTAGACATCAAAATCCTTGCCGGGCGGCGCCAGCGAGAACGTTTCTTCGATCTCATCGGAAGAAAGCACGCGATATGACTTCTTTGCTCTCCATCCCGGCGCAAGATTCTCAATCCGCACTGTGACAAACTCCAGCGCCTTCCCATCCGTACTCAGTGATTCCAACCTGTATTCGTTAACAAAACCCTCACTGTGAAACTGTCGCCATACAATCTGCTTCAGAAACCTGTCATAACTGAAGTAACCAAAATCTTCGCGGATCTTTGGCATTTCATCCGGCGATTTGGCCTCGTACACAGAATGATCACGCTGGGAAAGGAAGGTGTCGTGCAACACAAACTGATACTCACGGGAACTGAACTGCTTTCCCGGTTTGCCGGTGATTGAACCTTCCCATTTTCCTTCGAAGACGCGCACAGCCGACCATGGGTCCGACTGAGCTACGGCGCTGATAGCGATAAGGACAAGAAGCGGCAGGATTCGCATATACTTCATGGTGTCCTCTGTTTGGCGAGATGACGTGTTCCGATCCTTTGCGTCAAGAAGCCGATAATTGCGCCCACAACGAAGCCGGGAAGCATGATTTCCAGGTAGTGCGGCTTGCCTTTCGTGGCATCCATGGCTGCCACCAAAAAGGCGAATAGCAGCCCAAGAGCGGAACCCACCACAATTCCCCACGCAGTTGATTGCACTTTTCGGGCAAACCAGCCACTAAAGAGGCCAACAATCATGCCCTTAATCGACGACCCGATCATGATGCTGGTCAACATCGGACGCGCTTCCGGGTAGAACCATGCCGTTGCGCCGTCCAAGGCGCCGAGTAACAAGCCGAACAGCAATCCGGCAACGATCTTGTTCATCGTGCTCCCCCCTACCATAGAATTCCGCATTCATCGGAATTCCTTTAGAACTTTCGAAGAAAAAAGATCAGGAACTTCGCAAACGTGTACGCTGCCAGCAGCCACAGGAGGACGGCATTGCGCGATGCGAAGCGGCGCAAGCGATGCCAGAGCGGTTCGGGCCAAGCCTCGACAGCCACACCTTGTTCAAAGCGTTCGATTTCGGCGAGAAGTGCTGGCACCTCGGGATACCGGGCTGCCGGGTCAGCACTCATTGCCTTGGCTGCGATTGCTCTGAGGGCGGGAGGATTGGGGTCGGGAAGCACGAACCGCAGCAATGCTCCCAAACCATAGATGTCGGAACGTTGATCGAGAAGGATCTCAGGGGCACGGAACGCGGGGGTTCCAGCGATTGCCGTTACTCCCCAATCCATTACGTAGACCTCGCCGAATTCACCGACCATCACATTCTGTGGTTTAAGGTCACGGTGAATGACGCCGTGAGAATGGGCGTAGGCCAGCGCCTCACCGACCCGCCAGATCAGCCTCAACCGTTCGGGGAGGTTCGGTTGCGCGGCAAGGTAGCGGTCAAGACGCGCACCCCTGATCAATTTCATTGCGTAGAACTCCCGTCCATCCGGAAGCGTACCGGCCTCATAGACGGGTACGATGGCAGGGTGTTCGAGTGCTGCGATCAGCTGCGCTTCACCGGCAGGGGTGAGGTCGAGAACTTTGAGTGCAACACGACGATCGAGTACGCGGTCTCGTGCAGCGTAGACGATGCCCATCCCGCCGCGTCCGATTTCGCCCTCCAGTTCGTAGCGAGTGCCGCTCAAGTCCGGCAGAGCAGCCACGCGGCGTAAATGGTCAAGGACAGAGTCGCCTAACTCCATACGCGCCGCATCTCATCGCGAAGTTCTCGCCAGCCCGCGGTCGTGCCGCGTAGTCGCTCCATTACAAAGCTACGCATCATGCGCCGCGCCCATGCAAGATAGTTAGTTACAGAAGTTTCGGGAACACCATACTGGCTGGCCAACTCCGCGTATGAAGGACGTTCGCCTTCTGCGAGGTCGTAGGCCTGAAAGATCTGAAATTCAAGTTGCTTGCCGCATCCTTCACTGTGCGCGCGCAAATCGTCGACAGCAAGACAAAACAGCTGCCGCTGCCACTCGCGCTCGAAGACTTGTTCCGGCGATTCGGTGGGGACCGCCTGCTCTCCTACGGTTTCAAACTCGATGTCCCCGCCTCTTTTTTGCCGACTCGCGGCGGCGTGCTGGTTGGCAGCGAAACGTTCCACAGCCATCCGGAGATAGGTTCGAAAAGATGCTTTTTCCGGATCGAAGCGCGTGAAGAAATCGCGCTCTAGTGCGGTGGTGAAAAAGCCCTGGGTCAAGTCCTTGGCATCTTCATTGTTCTTGTGAAACTTCAGGCGGATGAATCGATACACCGGTTTCCAATAGATCGTAATCACCCGGTCCAGCGCCTCACTCGACAGACCGGAAGCGGTAGCCTCAATCAGCGATAGCCGAGTGGAAGGGAAACGATCGCCCGGTCCGCCGATGGCAGTATCTGCGTCCACACTGGAACTCCCATTCCCCGCAGTTCCGGCTCGTGCCTTACCAGCCGGTTCTCTCTTATTGGGTTTGCACGAGGCGCATTTACAGTGCCCGGACGGTCAAACATGCACCGCGCGAAACACTGAGATTTGCCGGACATGCAGAGTCCATCATACCGCGAGGCGAAACCATCGCCGTCTGTGAGATAGCAGAATTCACGGTGCCGGATCAGTGTACCGGGTCGGCGGCAGCCGTTGGCTCCTTCAGGGAATTGTGCACGTTGAGGATGTGCCACCGGCCTCCGGCATCCTTTCGGCACATGGTCATCCCATGTCCGGTGAGGTGCTCCTCGGGGGTATCAATCCAGAAATCGTAGGAATACCACAAGGCGTCGCCGAAGAGGCGTACCTCATGCGGCCTCGCGTCATAGTGCAGTTTGGGAGCAAACTTGAAGTAACGCTGGCTCAGATAACGCATCACCTCCTGGCGTCCCCGGTACTCACCATGTTGAGTATAGAAAATGATTTCCGGATCAAAGCACTCCTCCATCGCTTTCACGTCTCCATGATTGAAGGCGACATCGCAGGACCCCATGTCCCGTTCCACCTCGGCAAATGTGGCTGCGGAATCTCGGGGCTCACCAGCGGGCGCGGGTACGGCAACTCGCCGCTTCAAATCGATGGTCATCCCCATCTGATCGAGCAAATCCACACCCAGGATCCCGTCGATCTGCCCTCCACAGGCCCTGCCGATGGGACTCAGGTCAATCGCCGGGAGCTTCAGATCGCGCAGCTTGTGCGTGCCCAGTTCCACTTCGGGCAGAGAGACTTCACCGCCGTTGGTGGGCGCTGTTCCGCTCCATGAAGTGATTTCGACTTGCTTCGACCCAGCTGACGCGAAGGACTTCCGATTGAGGATCGTGGTGGCGGCAGTATCCAGCAGGAAGCGCCGCTCTGCTCCCGCAACCTTCATAGTGATAACCGGCAAGCGGTCGCAGCGTTCGATCGGAATTTCATCCTTTTTATCGTGGGTTTGGGCGCGGACTGATCCCATGAAGCAGGCAACGAGAAAAATCAGGACGGCGAAAAAAAAGCTCGGCTTCATGGAACCCCCATTCCAGATAGATCGGCCTTAACTGGCGTTCTACTTAGAAGAAAAGACGGCGCTTGCCCGCGTTCAGCCCATTTGCCTCGTCGTGCTTTCGCGAAGCCGGAGAAGCTGTTTCAGGTGATGTTGCCCATGCACCAGATGAAGCTTTCTCCACTGTGTCGCAGTCAACGGGCCCAGAAACGGATGGTCGAGCAGGTGGACCCAGGGCCCGAAGCGCGCTTCACACTGTGCGATGATCGCATCCATCGCCACAATTTTTAACCCGATCTCGTTACGCACCTTCTCCGCCGGCAAGCCCCTCGGCCGGATAAATGCGGGGGCTTTTCGTCCGGCGGGCAAGTGACCCAATCCCACGACGACCAGGGTCAGTACGCGTTGCGCGATGGAGGTACGCGAGGCCAGCGGCTTTCCGCTTGTCATGACCCTCTCGAATCCCCTGATCGTTGCGGTGTAGGTGAGATACAGATGTTCCAACACCTCCGCCGCGCACCACTTGCCCGGGGGATGCCAGCTCCATTGCTCGCTGGACATGCCTTCCACCGCCGACTCCAGAGATTGCTTCAACTTGTCCAGGTGGGAATCCATGGCACTACCTCGCAGTTGAAAGCGCGCTTACCCCACGCTCCATACTCTAGAGTATGGAGATATGGGTTGTCAATACCTTAGAGTATGGGAGAATGGATCGCTATGGCGCGTAAAGGTACCGGCGCGAAACGACTCGACGAGCCTACGCTCACGGCGGCCGACTGGGCCGAAGCTGCGCTTCACCTTATTGCGGAGGCCGGTCTCGGGGCGCTCACGGTGGAAGCGCTCGCCGTGCGGCTCGGCGTCACCAAGGGCAGCTTTTATTGGCACTTCAAGGGGCGGTCCGAGCTCTTGGCCGCTGCACTCGGCCGCTGGGAGCAACGGGCCACCACGGAGGCCATCGCAGGATTGTCGGCTGTGACCGATGCGCGTCAGCGCCTCTATCTGATGCTCGAGGCGGCCACGAAGTCACCAAGATCACGCTCATTGTACGCGGCGCTCGCCGAGGCCGCTGAGGATCCCATTGTGAGGCGTGTGCTGAACCGTGTGGCATCGGCCCGAATTAAGTACCTTGAAGCCTGCTACCGCGAACTCGGGATCGAGCAACCGCGGGCTAAAGCGAAGGCTGTGTTCTCGTACGCTGCCTACCGTGGGCTTCTGCAGTTGGCGCACGAGGCGCCGGCCGTACTACCTACCGACTGGTCCTCCTACGCGGCAGTGGTACTCGAAGCCCTGGGCCCGGTGCCGCGCGCGAAACGCAGGCCCGGACGACAAAGGTAGAATGCCGATCACGATACCTAGGGTCCTGAAAAACGCCCTTGTCAGTACTAATCTCGTGACGGTGGGACGGATTAGTTCCGGTTGCCCGACAATCGGGGAGGAATCGCATAGTGACGGGACCAAGTGGCTGCGTCTAATGATTAAGACGCGGTCGTGGGCAGAGCGCGGTAACGGGCGATGTCCGTAGATGCAACTTTGATTTGAGCTGGTAAGACCCCCTGGTCCAATCGGGTGTGCGTGGGGCCGCCCCAATGGCTCAGTGGCCCCTCACCGCGTGCGGCCCACCACAGAGCGCCGAAGACGACAAGGAAGCCAGCTCTGGCGACGCAGTTGGCCCACATCGGCAAAACGGGCACAAATGTCATGGTGAGCGCGAAGATGAGGAAACCACAGATGGTCAGGAGTGCGAACCGTCCGAGTCTCATGGCGCCCCTGCATCGAACTCGTCGGTTGCCAGTCTGGTCGGGGGGCTAAGCGGCGTTACTGGCTTTGCCTTTTACACTCTGAAGAACCGTTGCGGGAAGCCGCAGCACACAAATCCTTGAGTCTCTCTCTGATTTGACGTGAACGGCGATTCCACCAGCCTCGGGAAACGGGTCTGAAAGTACTTCAAAGTCTTCGCCGTAGAGCCGAACTCGCGATGAAGTAGCGTAGCCCAGACGTTTGACGTTGGCGCAGATTTCCAAGACGGAAGATTCGATATTGCGGCTGGTCATAATAGACCCATTGTACTCCCCGGCATTGCGGGAGCGGAGACGGTCCGGCAGGCAGGGTGCAATCTGCGGCTGGGCGACGACAAGAGCGAGGGAGTTAAAATTCGGGTCGCCCTGTTGAACTTCTCAACGCTTCCCGATTTTGCACGACGCCTGCTGGTTGCGTCTTTGCGGGACGACCCTGCGGCAAACTCGATTATCGCGCGGCTTACGAACCCGGCAGTCTTGGTGTCTTCGGTAACCTTTCTGACCACCGACTTGCTGTGTACTCTCACATAAGCTTTACGTGGCGTTTTTTATCAGAAAAAGGGCACCGTTTCCATGTCTTCTCCTACGAGTGGTTTACCGACTGCAGTTCCTGCTGTTCCTCGGGCAGCGGCCGGCGCCGCTGCGGCCCCCGCGCCGGCGCCGTTCTCGACACCTGCGCTGCTGGCGGCGATGCTGAAGACTTCGTCGAAGATCAGCGATCTCTTTTTCTCCCCCGGCAAGCCACCACTGGTGGAAATCAGTGGAAAGCTGTCCCCCGTCGGTACGTCCCGTGCCCTCACTAGTGACGATACTCGACGCATTGCATCCGATCTCATTGGCCACAACCAACATGCGCTGGATAACTTGAAGGAACTCGGTTCCTGCGACGTATCCTACAGTTTGCCGGGGGCGCATCGGCTTCGCGTCAACATCTTCATGCAGCGCGGCTCCTGTGCAATCGTGATGCGGGTGATTCCCAGTGCCATCCCAGACTTCGACGTCCTGAACCTGCCTGCCGAATTGAAAAAGATCGTAGGTCTGCGCAATGGAATCGTGTTGGTGACCGGCCCGACCGGCTCCGGCAAATCGTCGACCCTGGCGGCGATCATCGACAGAATTAATAAAGAGCAGTCCTATCACGTGCTCACCATCGAGGATCCCGTCGAGTTCCTGCACCTCCACAAAAACTGCGTCGTTCATCAACGGGAATTGCACAGCGATACGCCCAGCTTTGCCCTCGCCTTAAGGGCGGCACTGCGTCAGGCTCCGAAAGTGATTCTTGTCGGAGAGATGCGGGACAAGGAAACCATCGAGATTGCGATGGAGGCGGCCGAGACCGGTCACCTGGTCCTCTCCACGCTGCATACCATCGACGCCTCGAAGACGGTCGAGAGAATCGTGGGCGTCTTCCCCATGGCCGAGCAGCACACCCTTCGAAACCGCCTGGCGAAGAGCTTTCGCTACATCATTTCGCAGCGTCTAATCCCGCGTAAGGATGGCGCTGGACGCGTGGCCGTCATCGAAATATTGAAGTCCACTCTGCGCACGCGTGATTATGTCGAGAAAGGCGAAACGGACGGCAAGACCTTGCTGGATGCAATGCGCGTCGGCGAACAAGAGGGCATGCAGCATTTTGACGGCGACATCGAGCGACTGATCCGCAATGGGACCATCGATCGGGAGACGGGGCTGGCTTATGCCACCAATCCCGGGAATCTTCAGTTGGACCTGTCTGATCTTGGGTCTGCTTCACAGCCCGATCCGCTGCTGGAAACAAGCGAGAAGTAGAGGTACTGAGGGACGCAACGATACGGGTCCCCGCCTTTTCAATAACTTAGGTGGACGCGCTCGCAAGGCCAATCCGCGCGGGCCATTCTCTACGACAGAATCTGAGCAACGGCAGACTCGGCGTGGATGCGGGATGTGTCTAAGAATGGAATTCCAGTTCCGCCGTTGTCCCTCAAAATCAGAGGTAATTCGGTTCCGCCGAGAAGTAACCCTTGAATACCCGCTTTCTCTTTCAGCCGCGCGACAATTGCCAGCAGGCCCGCCCGCGTTTCCGGCAGGTAGATGGCGTTGATGAGTTCGTTCATGTACCGGGTGTGAACGTAGTCTTGATCGGTGGGGTCCGGCGTCACCACGGCGATTCCTTCCCTGGAGAATACTTCTTGATAGAACTGCGCCTGCATAGTGAAGCGAGAACCGAACAGTCCGACCTTCGTCAAGCCTAGAGACTTTGCGTGCTGGCAAGTACACTGCACGATGCTGATTAGCGGAAACGGCGACTGGCGCTTGAGATCGTCAAACACAATGTGCGGCGTGTTGGATGCCAGCAGCCCGAAGTCGGCTCCGGCACGCGCCAACTTTTGCAATTCGGCGAGAAGGTACTCCGTGACCTCGGCCAACTTGCGCTCACCGACCAGGCTCAGCAGCTTGGTCAGGTCGATGCTGTTGATCAGGAGCGGAGGATAACTGCCGTCCGGTTTTTGTTTGCGGTAGGACGCGATGATCTGGCGGTAATATTCGATGGTGGATTCCGGCGCAATGCCGCCGATGATTCCCAGGGTTTGCATTGGGCGGAAGTCTCCTGGCTTCTTTTCTGGGGACTCGAAAACGGCAGCCATTCTACACCGCCTCGTCAGCCGGGCGCTCGGCATCCCGGAAGGTCTCCGCGGCCCGATTGCGCCCGCCCGCCCCTGCCTTTTCAATAACTTAGCTCCATAAAATGCAACATTTCGCCGCTTAACCCCGTTTTTCTCCCCTTCATTGCGTTCTGCGTGCCTAAAGGTCACGGATTCAATACCATCAACCTGACCAACTCCACGCAACGAAACTTCCAGGTTTCTCCGTGGACAAGTCTATTTACGCAGGTTCCCGTACGCGGGGCCGCGGGACAGTTCTAACTCCCGAGCTGAGGAAAGCGAGAGCAGAATGCACAAGCCGATCAAATATGTTGAGAAGGCCGTGACGGTGGCCGCCACGGGCGCATGGGCAGTTTTTGAACGCTTCAACCGCATCGCTCCGAACGACGCGCCCATTCCGAAGTGGTCCGATAAGCCCCTGCTCAAGTCCTGGGAAAAGTCGAAGCCGCCGCTCGGCTGGCCGCGCTCGACCGATTCGCTTTGTCCCAAGTGCGTACCTGAAATTCGGCAGCAGATTCTTGACGGCCACCTGCCAGTCGATGTTCTGATGAGCGAAAAAGTTGGCGAGATCAAGGCCCAGATCATCGAACGCGACGGCAAGATCTGGATGGTTAAGGACTGCCCCAAGCACGGGCACTTCGAAGACTTGATGTCGATCGACACGGAATTCTCGCAGCACCTCGAAGAAGTTTTCCCCGGCCGCGATATCCGCGCCCACAAAGACGAACATCTGCATCACCACGGTTCGTCCACCGTGAAGTATGGACGCGGCGCCGTGCTTACCGTCGATCTCACCAACCGCTGCAACATGATGTGCGATCCCTGCTTTATGGACGCTAACCAGGTTGGGTACGTCCACGAACTTACCTGGGAAGAAATCAAGACCGTGCTGGACAACGCGATCACCGTGAAGCCGAAGCGGCAGATGTCGGTCCAGTTCTCGGGTGGCGAGCCGACGCTGTCTCCGTACTTCCTGGACGCGGTTCGCTACGCGCGTAAAGTGGGATACAACAGCGTGCAGGCGGCAACCAACGGAATCGAGTTCGCGAAGAGTTTTGAATTCTGCCAACAAGCGGTCGAAGCCGGCATGCGTTACGCCTATCTGCAGTTTGACGGAATCGGTAACGCCGCCAACGATCATCGCGCGGTCGGCAATTTGTTCGACGTAAAACTGAAAGCGATCGACAATCTGCATCGCGCTGGCTGCGAAATCGTGCCGGTGATCACCATCATCAACGGCATCAACAATGAGCAGGTCGGACGCATCATCCAGTTCGCGCTCGACAATCCCAAGAAGATCGGCTTCCTCAGCTTCCAGCCGGTTTCCTTCACCGGCCGCGACGAAGCCATCACCGACGAGCGCCGCGAAGCGCAGCGTTACACACTGGCGCACTTAGCCCACGACGTAAAAAATCAAACCGGCTTTGGCGAACCTGCCCGCGATTGGTTCCCGATCAGCTTCATGAGCACGTTCTCCGACTGGGCTGACGTAATGCACGCCCAGGATTCCAACAACGACTGGGGCCAACTTTCCTGTGGTTGTCATCCGAACTGCGGGACGGGGATGGCGATGATGATTGATAAGGAGACTAAGGAAGCGGTTCCGGTTACTGCTTTCTTGAAAGGCGACCAGCTGGCCAAAGATATTGCCAAGGTCAACGATGCCGCTCGCAGCAAATTCTGGACGGCGTTTGGGATGGCGCTTTGTTTGATGAAAAACTACGATCCGTTCCAATCGCCTACTCACTTCAAGCTTATGGACCTGCTTAAGAAGTTCGACAAGAACTTTAATGCTACGGGCAGGAACTACGGCAAGGTCGGTCCGGATCGGACGATTGATGATGTTATGAAGCGACGGCAGGATCGCTGGAATTTCCTGTTCATCGCCGGGATGTGGTTCCAGGATCTATTTAACTACGACTTCCGGCGCACTGAGCAGTGCATCATTCCCTACGCTACCCAGGAAGGCGAGATCAGTTTCTGTGCGTACAACACGGGCGTGGGCTGGCGCAACATCATCGAGAAGATGCACATGACTTCGACGCTCACCAAGTGGTACGAAGAGCATGGGCGTCACGAGATCTTCGCCGGCGGCAAGAAAGTCAACATGGAAGACAAAGAGCACGCTCTCTACCTCCGGGAAGAGATCGTTACTCACGAAGTGCAGCACGATCTCGACAAGCTGGGGATTGCGAAGACGGCGCGTGAAGAGAAGGCGCGGGCGCGCGATAAGAAGGCCGAGAGCAACAAGGTCAAGAACGATGCGGCCTATGATGCGCGCATGGCGCAGCTCTATCGGGAAGTGGTTCTGAAAGAGAAGCCGGCAACGTCGAATGAAGCGGGCTTCATCCCGCTGGGCGCGATAGCTTCGGCAATAATTCCGGCGATTGCTCCGGCAAACGGGAACGGCGCCGCGAAGAGAAGTGAACAGGTCGGTGAGCCGGTGGCGGGAGACTAGAGTCCGGCTCCTGGCTGTTAGTTCTTTGTTTTGCGCTCGGGAAATTCGAAGGGCGTTCGCTGGGCCAGCCGTTTAGCTGCAAAATCAAAGAAAGGAAATAAAATGCGTGGGTGCGCGGTAGTTGCGACTGGGTCGCAACTGGGAAGATCGAACGACGGCACGTCCATTACCCGCCCGTCCCTGATGAAAGAACTGGCGGCGCGGGGAGTACGGATTACCGCACAACGGCGACTGCTGGTGGGCATTATTCAAGACTCGCCTCGGCACCTTGATGCCGCCGGGCTTCTGGAGATTGCCAGGAAACGGGATGGGGATATCGACCGCGCCACGGTCTATCGGACGATTGCGTTGCTTAAAGGACACGGGTTGATCGATGAACTGGATCTGATGCACATCGAGGGCGAGAAGCACTATTACGAGGCCAAGACGAACCGCGATCATTGCCACATGGCGTGCTTCCGGTGTGGCGCCATCATGGAATACACGAGTTCTTCTTTCGAGAACCTGAAGGAGGAGATGGCCGCACAGAGCGGCTTTCAGATCCGGGTAGTACGGCTCGAAGTGGGCGGAATCTGCAGACGGTGCCGAAAAGCCGCGAATTAGGCGCTCATTTTTTCAGACCGTGTTGCGACTTAGTCGCAATTGGCTTAATAGGAAAGCGAGGCTGAGTTTCTTGGAACATCGTAGAACTGGTTTCACAAATACTTCCGAGGGTTCAGAAAGACGGCCCTCAGGGGCTAAAGCCAGCGTTTTGGGCAGCCTTGGTGTGAAGCGCCTTCCCGTATGTCTCTCCTTCGCAATCTTCATGTTCGTTGCTGGCAATTTGTGGGCCGGGGCCGGCGGCAGCGTTTCCGGCACGGTGAAGGATGCGAGCGGCGCCGTGATTCCCAATGCCAGCGTGGACGCAACCAACTTCGCCACCGGCGTCCGGGAGCGGGTCGCGACTAACGGCCGAGGGTTTTACTCCTTTCCGGAGCTTCCCGTGGGGCGGTACAACATCGCCGTCAAAAAGACCGGCTTCAGGCTTTACCAGCGAACCGGGATCACCGTCGACACCAACCGTGCATTGACGGTCGACGCGATCCTCGATGTGGGGGAGACGTTCGATGTGGTGACGGTGGAGGACAGCGCGGTTCATGCGGAAACCTCCGACACGCAGATGGGAGAAGCGATCAGCGGCGGGAAGATGGCGGCGGTGCCTTTGAACGGCCGCAGTTACACGGATCTTCTGGCGCTGCAGCCGGGCGTCGTGCCGGCGACGTCACTTACATCGAACACGCAGCAGGACGTAGGCGTGAGCGCGCTTTCGCCCTCGGGTGGGCTGAACCCGGGAACGATTTCGATCAATGGACAGCGGGAATTCTCGAATGCGTTCACCGTGAACGGAAGCGACGCTGAGGAAGATGTGAACGCAGGAACGGCAATCATTCCGAATCTCGACTCGGTTGCCGAGTTTCGCATCCTCACCAGCAATTTCGACGCGGAATACGGAGGCCACAGCGGCGGACAGATCAACGTGGTTACGAAATCGGGCAGCAATGTATTTCATGGCGACGGGTTCGAGTTCGTTCGCAATACGAGCCTCGATGCCCGTAACTACTTTTCTCCGACGCGCGGCGCCTTTGACCAAAATCAGTTTGGCGGAACCTTCGGCGGGCCCATTCGAGAGAACAAAGCGTTTTTCTTCGCTGATTATCAAGGCACACGATTGACGCAGGGAATAGATACCCCGAAAATTCCAGTCCCTTCGTCCGCCGAGCGCCGCGGCATTTTTCCGAATGGCGATATTGTGCCGCAAAGCGCGTGGTCCGCGCCAGCGATCAACCTTCTGCAATACATTCCTTCTCCGAACAATACGGATGGCACTTTCGCGACCTCGGCCTTCAACGAAACTTTGCGTGACGACAAGGGAGCCTATCGGCTGGACCACAACGGTCCTTGGGGCACGTTGTCGGCTTACTATTTTCTGGACGACTATGCGCTCAACAATCCCTATCCGGTGGCGCAGAGCGGGGCGAGTGTGCCCGGCTTCAACGCGCTGTACTTCGGACGAGCCCAGTTGCTCAGCCTGGGGGACACGAAGACGCTGGGATCGACGGCGGTCAATGAGTTTCACTTCACTTACATGCGCGATCACAACGATCTTGGGAAACCGATCGGCGGACTCGGTGTCAGCCTGGCGTCGCAGGGATTTGTGACGGGCGCGGGAACTGCCGGCATTGTGCCGCTCAATCCCCACGGCGAAGGGGTTGAGAATATTGTGTTCAATGCGTTTTCCATCGGGACCAACGCCAACGAGCTCAAGCAAGTCAACAATACTTTTCAATGGACTGACAACTTCTCCAAAGTGGTGGGCCGTCACACCGCGAAGTTCGGACTGGAATTTCACTACGACCAGGTCAATACCAACGCGATCGCGCAATTCAATGGCAACTTTTTGTTCACGGGGTACGCGACGGGGTCCGACTTCGAAGATTTCCTGCTGGGGCTTCCAAGTCAGTACAACCAGAGCCAGCTGCAACCGTTTTACGGCCGCGACAGATATTGGGGTCTGTACGCGCAAGACGGCTGGCGTGTGCGCTCCAACCTGACGCTGAACTATGGCCTGCGCTGGGACCGGATCGAGCCCTGGTACGAAAAAAACAACGGCATTTCCACGTTTGAAGCCGGCAAGCAGTCGGTGGTCTTTCCTGGCGCGCCTGCGGGAATTCTTTTTCCTACCGATCCGGGGGTGCCGCGAACGCTGGCGCCTCCAGGAAACCTGGACTTCGCTCCTCGCATTGGATTGGCCTATTCGCCGAAAATTTCAGAAGACACGCCTCTCGGCAAGATTCTGGGTGGGCCGGGCAAGACCAGCGTACGAGCCGGCTTCGGTATGTATTACACGGCGATCGAGGCGTTAACTGTGGGGATCCTGGCCGGCAACGCGCCCTTTGGCATCACTTATTCGAGTCCTGCCCCGCCGCTGTTTACCACACCCTTCATCACCGCGTCCAGCGGACAGAACTTAGGCCAGCCATTTCCTGTGGCATTAGTCACGCAGAAGGCGACCAGCAGTCATCCAAACTCGAACGTCAATTGGCCGCAATATGAGCCGATCAGCGGCATCCCGGGATATGCCACGACGAACCGCATCCCCTACGTCGAAGAATATATGCTGTCGCTGCAGCGGCAACTCGGAGCGAACACGGTGCTCAGCGTCAGCTACGTGGGAACGCAGTCGCACCGGCTGCTCGTGATGGAGGAAGCCAACCCGGGCAATCCCGCGCTGTGCCTGAGTCTGAGCCAGCCGAGCGACGTGGCACCGGGTTCACCAACGTGTGGTCCTTTTGGGGAGAGCAATGTATTCACAGCGGCCTCGGGCCAGGTGATCAACGGGACCCGGGGGCCACTCGGTCCCAATTTTGGCAGCGACACGAATCAGACAACGATCGGGAAATCGAATTACAACGCTCTTCAACTGAGTCTCCGTCATACCAGCGGACGGCTCGAACTGTCGGCTGGTTACACCTACAGTAAGTCGCTGGATGAGTCTTCCAATTTGGGCGAAGAGGTCAATCCGGTCAATCCGGCCCTTAGTTATGCGTTGTCTGCGTTTGATGTCAAGCACAACTTTGTCGTGAGTTATAACTACAAGGTTCCATTCGAGAGCTTCTTCCACGCCTCGAACTGCTGGACGCAGGGATGGGAAGTCTCCGGAATCACGCATTTCAGTTCTGGTCTGCCGGTGACGATGGTCAGCTACGGTGACTATTCTCTTCTCGGCGCCGAACCGAATGGGATCAATAACTATGGTGTGGACGAGCCCGACTACACGGGCGGTCCTCTCGATCTGAATCACAATCCGCGCCATGGACAACCTTATTTCAACACCTCCCAGTTCAGTGAGAACGCCTTGGGCACGCCGGGCACCGCCAAGCGGCGTTTTTTCTACGGTCCGGGGATGGACAATTACGATTTGGCCCTGCTCAAGAACGTGCGTCTGACGGAATCGAAGTCGCTGCAATTTCGGGTAGAGGGTTTCAATGTTTTCAACCACGCACAGTTCTTCGGACCCCAATCGGTCGACGGTAATATTGCCGATCAAGGCTCCACCACAAGTACGACAAGCTTTGGACAAGTGGTGAGTGCCAATCCGCCGCGCCTGGTTCAGTTGGGCGCAAAATTCTTTTTCTAGTGGAAGGGCAACCGCTCCGAGGGGCCAAGCCGATCAATCCTAATTGCGATGCGCTATGCTTTCGGGATGTCGTTGCGGCGATTGCCGGCTGGGGATGGGGCGCTGATCCAGATCGTGGACGCTGCTTTGGCCGATGCCGCGCGGCGTAGTGGCGAGTGGCTGGCGTGTCGTCCGGGATGCACGCAGTGCTGCGTAGGTGTGTTTGCCATCAATCAACTGGATGCGGTGCGCTTGCAGCAGGGACTGGCTTACCTTGAAAAGACGGACCCGCAGCGGGCGGGACGCATTCGTTTGCGGGCGCGGGCCGCGGCGGAGCGGTTGGCGGTGGAGTTCCCCGGGAATGCGAAAACAGGTGTGCTGGACGAAGGTCCAGAGGCGGACGAGCGCTTCGCGGAATTTGCGAATGATGAGGTGTGTCCGGTGCTCGATCCGGAGACGGGCTTGTGCGAGCTTTACGATGCCCGTCCGATGACTTGCCGCACGATTGGTCCGCCGGTGCGAGCGGAAGGTGGGCTGGGAGTCTGCGAACTTTGTTTTCACGGCGCGAGTGATGAGCAGATTGCCGCTTGCGAGATGACTGTTGATCCCGACGACCTCGAATCGAAGTTGGTGGAGAAAGTAGAGAAAGCGCGCGGGCCAAGCGGACGGACGATGGTTGCGTTTTGCGTGAAATGAGTTTGCCGATTTAGGGGATTCTTCGCTTTGATAGGTTCGCGGACAGGCGTGTCTGCGCGACACTTTACTGATTATTAAAGGACTCTTAATTTTAGATTAGAAACGAAAGATACCTTCCGCGCGAGTGGCAAAAGTGCTAGTTTCGTGCTGCGGCCAAGCAGTCTGGGAGAAAGGTATTTTCGATGTCCGGCCCCAGAAAGGGGACATCTGAAAGTAAGTTGCCACACTTATGCAGGTTAACGAATACGATCTGGTAGTTATCGGAAGCGGTCCGGCGGGACAAAAGGGCGCGATTTGCGCGGCGAAAATGCGCAAGAAAGTCGCAATCATTGACCGTCGCCTGACCATGGGAGGGGTCTGCGTTCATACCGGGACAATCCCGAGCAAGGTAATGCGAGAGGCTGTGCTCTATCTGAGCGGCTTGCGGCAGCGGTCGTTCTATGGGCGCGGTTACGTGGTGAAAGACCGGATCATGATGTCGGACCTGGTGCTTCGTGCGAACGCGGTGATGACGCGCGAAGTGGACGTGATCAAGGCGCAACTAAGGCGAAATTACGTTACGGCGCTCGATGGGGACGCTCATTTTGCCGATCCGCATACGATTGACATAGTCAGCGAAGACGGAGTGCAACAGGTTCGAGGGGAGAAGATCCTGGTCGCCTGTGGTACTCGGCCGGCGCACATCGAAGGGATTCCGGTGGACGGCAAGCGCATTTTCGATTCGGATCAGGTGCACTGCCTGGAGGAGATACCGCGGGAGTTGATTGTGGTGGGCGCCGGGATTATCGGGCTGGAATATGCGTCCATGTTCGCGGCGCTGGGGGTTAAGGTGACGCTGCTTGACCAGCGTCCGACGCTGCTGGATTTTGTGGATCGGGAGATCATCGAAAGCCTGTGCTTCCAGTTGCGGCAACTGGGAACGGTTTTCCGCGTCGGCGAAAAAGTGGTGACGGTTGGTTTCGACGAAGAGCGGGATAAAGTCTTCGCGACTTTGGAGAGCGGGAAAAAAGTTCGCGGGCAGGCGCTGCTCTATACGATCGGCCGGCAAGCTAACAGCGACAGGCTGAAAATCGAGGCGGCGGGATTGACGGCGGATGGACGCGGCAAGCTGGCGGTGAACGAACATTTTCAGACCGCGGTGCCGCACATTTATGCGGCGGGGGATGTAATTGGGTTTCCGGCGTTGGCCAGTACTTCTATGGAGCAGGGGCGGCTGGCGGGTTGTCACATGTTCGGCAAGCCCAGCCAGATGCTGCCGAATCTGATTCCGTATGGCATCTACACTATTCCGGAAATTTCTATGGTCGGCGCCACTGAGGAAGAGCTGACCCGCAACAAGACTCCGTATGAAAGCGGGCTGGCGCGCTACTCGGAGCTGGCGAAAGGGCAGATGCTGGGCGACGATCAGGGTCTGCTGAAGATTCTGTTTGATCCGGATACGCTGAAATTGCTGGGCGTACACATTATCGGGGATCGGGCGGCGGAGATCGTGCACATTGGACAAGCGGTGCTGACGATGGGAGCGACCGTCGAATATTTCCGGGATACCGTATTTAACTATCCCACGCTGGCGGAGGCCTATAAGGTGGCCGCGCTCGACGGGCTGAACAAACTCTGACCAATCTTCATTGCCTGGCGCGATACCAGCGGCGCACGGCTACGACCGACCATATTGCCTCGACCACTCCAAACGGCCAGGCGCCCTGCAGAAAGCCATACGCAGAGCCGAGCGCGCAGGCGCCGGCGAACGCCAGGATGAACCACGTGCTGCGGCTCTCCAGCGCATAAGTAACCAACATCGCGGTCACCGCGAACAATCCAAATAGCGTGAGTATATTCACGCTACCAATCTTACAGATTCGGAATATCCTCGGAAGATTGCGGTACAATCTCTGGCACTTTCGTAGTCAATAAAGCATTCGCAACGAATAGCGGTCACCAATAATTCTCATTGAGGAGGCGGTATGAGTTTGTCGAAGCGGGCCATTGCGGAATTTCTTGGAACCTTCTGGCTGGTGTTTGGAGGATGCGGGGCCGCCGTGCTGGATGCGGCATTTCCGCAGCTGGGCATCGGATTTCTGGGCGTAGCGCTGGCCTTCGGACTGACTGTGCTTACGATGGCGTTTGCCATTGGACACATTTCGGGATGTCATCTGAATCCCGCGGTTTCGGCGGGCCTGGTGGTGGGTAAGCGATTTCCGGCGTCGGAATTCTTGCCGTATGTGGTGGCACAAGTGCTCGGCGGAATCGCCGGCGCGGGCACCCTTTATGTAATTGCGAGCGGGAAGCAAGGCTTCGACTTGGCTGGTGGCTTTGCTTCAAACGGGTACGGGGCGCATTCTCCGGGTGGTTATCCGCTGGTGTCATGCCTGGTGGCGGAAGTGGTGCTGACGTTTTTCTTTCTGATGATCATCATGGGCTCGACGGATAAGCGGACTCCGGCGGGGTTTGCGCCGATCGCCATCGGGCTGGGACTGACGCTGATTCACCTGATTGGGATTCCGGTGACGAACCTTTCGGTGAACCCGGCGCGGAGCACGGGACCTGCGGTATTCGTGGGCGGATGGGCGCTGTCCCAGTTGTGGCTGTTCTGGCTGGCTCCGATTGTGGGCGGAGCGGCGGCGGGCGGAGTCTATCGCGCGGTGTTCGCGGAGTGAGCACCGGCTAGTTCCGCGAGGTTGTGCTGAGTCATGCCGTGGAGGGACGGGCGTCTCGCCCGTCCAGCCGGGCGGGGACGCCACGCTCCCATCGGCGACCATGGTTCCATCAAAGTCTCGAAATTTGCTATACCCTCGAATTCTCCGCTTCGGCGGAGAGTTCGCGGACAAGAGTGTCCGCGCCACATAGGCAATGCCTGAGTCTACGGAAGTTCGGGAGGCATCCCTGGGGCAGATTGCCCTGGTGTTTTTGAAGCTGGGCACGATTGCGTTTGGGGGGCCGGCGGCGCATCTGGCAATGATGGAAGAAGAGTTCGTGCGGCGGCGGAAGTGGATCACCCAGGCCGAATTTCTCGACCGGCTGGCAACGGCGAATCTGATTCCGGGGCCGAGTTCGACCGAAGTCGCGATTTTTGTGGGGCAGCTGAAACGCGGCTGGCGCGGGCTGATCGTGGCGGGCTGTTGCTTCATCATTCCAGCGGCCCTGATTGTGTCGGTGATTGCGTGGGCCTATGTGCGCTTTGGCTCGCTGCCGAAGGTCGAAGGCGTGCTGCGGGCGATCAAGCCGGCTGTGGTCGCGATCGTCATCCAGGCGCTGGGGAAGCTGGGACGGACGGGAGTGCGGACACCTCTGCTGGCGGTGATTGCGCTGCTCGCGGCGGGGTTGAGTCTGGTGGGAGTCAGTCCGATTCTGGTGTTGATGTTTGCCGGGCTGGTATCGGCGGCGGCTCTGGCGATGAAGAATCGGCTGCTGGGTGCGGTTGGGTTTCCGAAAGTAGTTGGACTTCAGAAAGTTCTGGGGCTTCCGAAAGTTGTCGCGGGGGCGATGGCGTTGGCGGCTGTGGGCGCGGCTTTTCCAGTCGGGCTGGGGCGGTTATTTCTGTCGTTTCTGAAGATCGGGTCGGTGGTATTCGGCAGCGGATATGTCTTGCTGGCATTTCTGCAGACCGAGTTTGTCGAGCGCCTCCACTGGCTGACGGAGAAGCAGTTGATTGACGCGGTCGCGGTGGGGCAATTTACGCCCGGTCCGCTGTTTACTACCGCGACGTTCATTGGGTACGTGGTGACGGGATGGAGGGGCGCGCTGGTGGCGACGATAGGAATCTTTTTGCCGGGGTTCGTGCTGGTGGCGGTGAGTGGACCGCTGATTCCGCGGCTGCGAAGATCGGCGGTGGCGGCGGCCGCACTGGATGGAGTGGTCGCGGGGTCGCTCGCGTTGATGGCGGTGGTCACGTGGCAGTTGGGGAAGGCGTCGATTATGGATCGGACAACGCTGGTCGTGTTCGGCGTGAGCTTGATCGCACTGCTCCGGTTTCGCGTGAACTCGGCCTGGCTGATAGCGGTAGCAGCGGTTGTAGGATGGGTAATGCGGTAATCGCAGAAGTCAGAGTGAGAAGGGCCGCAGGCAGCGGCTCTTTTTTGTTGGAGGATAGCCAATGAGCGAGATGCGGATTCGGACGGCGGAGCGTGGAGATCTGGCGCGGATCACCGAGATCTACAACTACTACGTCCTAAATACTTCCGTGACGTTTGACGTTGAGGCTTATACGGTTGCACGGCGAGAGGCTTGGTTTGCGCAGTTCAGCGCCGCGGGACGGCATCGTCTGATCGTTGCCGAGGAAAATGGGGTCGTACTGGGATACGCAGGGACGACGCGGTTTCGGCCGAAGCCGGCCTATGAGACGACGGCGGAGACCTCGATTTATTGCGCGCCGGAGGCGGTGGGGAAGGGCATCGGCAAGCGTTTGTATGCGGAGTTGTTTGAAATGCTGAGCGGCGAGGACCTACATCGCTTTGTGGCGGGGTATGCGCTGCCGAATGCGGCGAGCGAGGCGCTGCATCGGCGATTCGGGTTCGAGATGGTGGGCGTTTTCAGCGAAAATGGGCGGAAGTTTGGGAAGTATTGGGACGTATGCTGGGTGGAACGGGCGGGGTGAACCCGAAGCAAGGCTTGCGGTTATTTTTCTCCCTTTGTGGGGGAGAGGTTAAAATAGGTGGTCCGGCCCGTCCCCTTGGGCGCTGTGATCCGGGGAAGGGTGTGTCGGGACGCTGGTCTCTAAACCCTAGTTTCAGAAACAAGGCGCAGCCGAAATATTGACTCATGGAACCTGTCAACAATCTCGAAGGGCGGGTGGCGACGTCGCCTGACGCCGGCGGGTCGGCAGCAGGCGTGCCGTCGATCCCGCGCGTTGCCCCGGTCGGTACTCCCGCCGTCGCTTCGCCGCCTCGTCGTTCGCGGCCTTCGTCGCCAGTTTACTGGCGGGTGGAGGGAAGCCTGCTGGAGCTAACCACGGTTCGGCCGATCGCCTTTTTTACCTGGAACAGCCAGACGTATATCGCTCGGGCGGCGCGCCGTAGCCTGGTGTTGGTGATGGCGTTGCTGCGTCCATTTTTGTATGCGTCCAACCGCGTCGCTGCGACTCGAATCGTTCATGCGGTGCTGCGCGGAGTCACGCGCGACCGGCTCGATCTGCTGGGCGAAGAAGAATTCGAATACAAGCTGAAGCCGCTATTGAAAGAAGAAGGAGTGCGGCGCCTGAAGGCTCTGCAGGCGACGGGCGTCGACGTGGTGCTGGTGAGCCAGGGACTTGAGCATGTGATGCGTCCGCTGGCGCGGCATCTGGGAGTGCGGTGGATTATTGCGAACCGGCTGGATTTCCGCGATGGAGTTGCGACGGGACGGCTGCTGAGTCCGGTGATCCGGCCGCGGGGAATGTTTGCGCGGATTCGCGAAGCGGGGCCGGATGGTCAGCAGAGTCCGGCGCGCTGGGTACGGGCGCTTGGATTGCGCGGTCCGAAGGCGCTGGCCTCGGCGATTGTGCCGGTAGCGCGAGTGGAAACGCCGCGGGCTCGCCCGATCGTGTACTTCGATGAGAAGCGGTATCCGGCGCCGTTTTCGGTGCGCAAGGCGCTGGGCGGAAAGCGCGTGATGCTCATCGGCGTCACCGGATTTATCGGCAAGGTGTTGCTGGCGAATACGTTGATGGATCTGCCCGAAATCGGGAAGCTCTATCTGTTGATCCGGCGGCAGAAGTCGAGTTCGGCGCAGACGCGCTTCGAGAAGACGATCGAAGGGTCGCCGGTTTTCGATCCCGTGTTTGAAAAATATGGCGACCGGCTGGGCGCGCTGCTGACGGAAAAGATTGAGGTAGTGGAGGGCGATGTTTCGCAGCCCGGCCTGGGGCTGGATTCCGAGACGGCCGCGCGCTTGCGCATGGATCTGGATCTGGTCATCAACAGCTCGGGGTTAACGGATTTCAATCCGGATCTGCGGGACGCTTTGGCGGTGAATGTGGATTCGACGTATCGCCTGGTCGAATTCATTCGCGGGTCGGATCACGCGGCCCTGCTGCATCTTTCGACTTGCTACGTAGCCGGGCAGCGCGATGAGCGAGTGGGTGAGCGGGTGCATTTGAACTACACGCCGGCGGGCGTGAAAGATTTCGATGCGGAAAAAGAATGGCATCGTCTGCACGAGTTGGTGGAGTCGGCGAAAACGCGGGTGGAAGGGCCGGAAGTTACCGAGGAACTGAAGAAACGGGCGCTGGGGAAAGAGCACGCGGCGAAGGGGCTGAGCGGGCACGCACTGGAAAACCAGATCCGCAAGAACCGGGTGCGCTGGTTGAAAAACTATCTTACGGAAGCAGCCACTCAGCGCGCGAAGGAGCTGGGCTGGCCGAATACTTACACGTTCACCAAAAGCCTGGCGGAATCGCTGATTGCGAAGCATATCTCGAAAGATGGCGCGGGCCTGCCGATTGCGATTGTGCGTCCGGCCATTGTCGAGACCTCGGTGGCGAAGCCGTTTCGCGGGTGGAATGAGGGCATCAATACTTCGGCGTCGCTGTCGTATCTACTGGGGACGGCGTTCCGGCAACTGCCATCGAACGAACGCAAGCGGCTGGACATTATTCCGGTCGATGCCGTGTGCGCCGGGATCACGCTGATTGCCGCCGCGCTGGTGGAGAGGCGGCACGATCCGGTGTACCAACTGGCGACGTCGTGCACGAACCCCTGTGACATGGGGCGGTCGATTGAGTTGACGAGCCTGGGGCACCGGCGACACTATCGAGCGCAGGAAGGTCTGGAGTGCTGGCTGCGCTTGCGGATGGATGCGATTCCGGTTTCGAAAGAGCGCTATAACCGCATGTCGGCGCCGGCGCAGAAAATGATTATCAAATCGATTCAGCGGGTGATGGCTCCGCTGCCGTCTGCAATGAAGAAGCCGCTGGCAAAAACCGAGCGCAACCTGGAGCGCGTGGAAAAATTAGTGGAGCTGTTCGAGCCGTTCATTCTGCACAATGAGCATGACTTTGTCGCGGATAATGTAGAGAAGTTGTCGCATGCGCTGACACCCGAAGAGAAAGAAATCTTCGGATATGACACGGCGGGCCTCGACTGGTGGGAGTATTGGATCGACATTCATATTCCGGCATTGCGGCGGTGGACGTATCCGTTGATTGAAGGGCGGCCGCTGGAAGCGCGCGCGCCGCGGGTGCTGCAGATGCCGCCGGCAACAACCACAAAGACCATGACCGAAAATGGCGATGCCAGGAAGACGGGGACGAACGGAGCAACGTGGCGATATTCCTGACCGGTGGGACCGGATACATCGGAGCGCACGTCGCCGCGAATCTGCTGGAGCAGCATGACGCGACCTTGAATTTGCTGGTGCGCGGCCGCGATCCGCGTGACGCCGAGGTGCGGCTTTGGCAGGCCTTGCAGTTGCACCTGCCGTTTCCCAGGTTCTACGAATACCTCCAGGCAAAGATCCGGATTTTTCGCGGCGATCTTACGTCACCGCAGTTCGGGCTCGAACCCGGCGATTACGACCGGCTGGTGCACACTACCGATTCGGTGATCCACTGTGCGGCCTCGCTGAATCGGAAGTCGGAAAAAAGTTGTTTGAATGTGAATCTGCGCGGGACACTCGAAGTGGTGCAACTGGCGCGGCGATCTCAGTATTATCACGGGCTGCGGCGTTTTTCGAATGTGAGTACAGTGGCGGTGGCGGGGAAGCGCAGCCACGAAGTTGTTTTGGAAGATAGATCGATTGAGTGGGAACGCTCGGACTACGATCCGTATGCGCGGACGAAAAAATTCTGCGAGCACATGGTGCGCGAGTTGCTGCCGGACGTGCCGTTGACGATTTTCCGGCCGAGCATCGTCTTGGGGGATAGCCGCTATCCGCAGACGACGCAATTCGACATGGTGCGGTCGTTCGTGTTTCTGGCGGAATTGCCGGTGTTGCCGTTTCGTCCGCACGACAAGATTGACATTGTGAATGTCGATTTCGTGGCGGACGCGATTTCGACTCTGCACATGAAGGCGAATCCCGAGCACGATACCTATCATCTTTCTTCGGGCAACGATGCGCAGACGTTTCAGGAGTTGACGAAGGCGTTGGCGGCGGAGCAGAACAAGCGCGGGCCGGTGTTTTTGCCGATCCTGGAGAAATCCTTCGGTTCGATCGTCAACCTGCTGACGAACCGCAAAGGGCCGGTGGGGTACGGAGCTGCGCTGATGAAGGTCTTTCTGCCGTACCTGACCTGGAATACCGTGTTCGACAACACGCGGGTCACAACGGAGATGGGACGCAAGCCGGCGCCGTTTTCGCAATACAGCTTTCCGCTGCTCCGGTTCAGCCGTGAGCACAATTTTGCATATCCATATCAAGCCTGGCCGGAGAGCACCAGGGCGGGAGGGTCTGCCGCATGATGGACTTCGTTCTGGAAACGTGGGTGTCGAGCATCATTGAGGGCAAGAAAGTTCAGTGGATGCTGGGGAAGCGGGACCCGTGGCAGCCAGGCGAGAAACTGAAGCTGTTGTTTGCGGGCTACAACGGGTCGCGTAACACCGGGTCCGATGTTCGCGTGGAAGAAATGCTGCGGCAGATCCGGCGGATTCTGGGGCCGGAGAATGTCGATCTCAGCATGATGACGTTTAATTTTGACCGGTCGCGTGGATACTTCGCAGGGACGTCGCAAGTGCACCTGCCGGATATTTTTCCGCCCTTCCTGGCGAATGAAGTGCCAAAACATCACGGTGTGGTGGCGTGTGAAGGTTCGATGTTCAAGTCCAAGTTTGCGAATGCGCTGGCGACAATGATGATCGGGTCGCTGGGGATTGCGGCGGCGGAGAACAAGTTGTCGATCGCCTACGGCGCTGAGGCGGGATACATGGATCCGCTGGTGGCGAAAATGTGCCAGCGCTACTGCCGAACTTCGCTGGTGATCACGCGCAATGACGAGTCGCGAAAAGTTCTGCGCGAACTGGGCGTGTCGACGGAATTGGGCACGGACACGGCGTGGACGTTTGAGCCGTTGGGCCCGGAGTATGGGCAGAAAGCGCTGCGCGACGTGGGTTGGGATGGGAAGACGCCGGTGCTGGTGGTGTGTCCGATAAATCCGTTTGAGTGGCCGGTGAAAGCGTCAGTGGCGAAGGCTGCACTGCACAGCCTGACCGGCGCATACAAGGAAAGCCACTATCGCGGTCCTTACTTCCACAACGCGGGGCCAGAGGCAGACCGGGCCTACGAACACTATCTGAGTGCGATTGCGAATGCGGTCGGTGCGTTCCGTCAGAAAAAAAATGTGTTCGTGATCATGGCCGCGACCGAGCGCATGGATGCCCGGCCCTGCCGGCGTATCTCGGAGAAGCTGGGCGGAGTTCCGGTGCTGACCTCGGACGATTACAACATGTATCAACTCGTCAGCATTCTGCGCGCTTGCCGCATGATGGTGTCGTCGCGCTATCACGGGATTGTGACTTCAATGCCGGCGCTGGTGGCATCGGCGGGGATCACGATGGATGAACGCATACGGAATCTGATGAACGAGCGCGGGCATCGGGAGTTGCTGATGAATGTGGATGATCCGGATCTGGAGGCGCGAACTCTGACGGCGCTCGAAATTCTGGATCGCGACGGGGAGCGGATTGCCGACGGAATCGCGCGGACCACGGTGAGGAATCTGAAACTGATGGCGCGAATGGGCGTGTATTTCGAAGAAGAAGTACAGCGCCGGTATCCGGAGTTTCCGACTCGGCGCGGCGAATGGAGCTGGGAGGATTATCTGCCGCCGATGAGCGATGGGTTGAAGGAACTGGTGGCGGCGTACGGGTAGCACACTTTTCAAATCTCCACTTCATAGCGCACGAATTCAAAGCAATCGCATGTCATTTCTTGAACAAATGTTTGCGAGCCTGGAGCGCAGCGGCGATGCCGTCGTGCTGCAGGAACTGCGCGATGGGCAGGCGGTTTCGCTCACAGCGCGGCAGTTGCTGGCTCAGGTCCTGGTGGCACGGGCTTATCTTCGGCGGTTGCGGCTGAAGAAGGGCGACCGGTGCGCGCTCCTGGCGCATAACTCAATGCAATGGGTGACGATGGATCTGGCCATCATGGCGGAGGGATTGACGGTGGTGCCGCTGTATGCGCGGCAGGCGCCAGCCGAATTGGTCGCGATGATGAAGGATTGCTGGCCGTCGGTGATTGCATGCGGCGAGCAGTCGCTGGCCGATGCGATCGTGCAGGCGTGGCCGGAAGCGCCGCCGTCATTCTGCCTCGAAAACGTTTTCACGGCGGGACGCGGGTCGGTGGAGAATCTGGCGCTGGCGGTTGCAGAGGAAGACGTAGTGACCATCATCTACACCTCGGGCACATCGGGCGAGGCGAAGGGCGTGATGCTGAACGCGGGCAACGTCGGGTACATGCTGGGTTGCACATCGGGGCGACTTGGTCAGCTAATGCGGGGCCGTCGGATGAAGACGCGGCTGGGGCAGGACGCTGTATTTCATTACCTGCCGCTGTGCTTTGCGGGCTCGTGGATCATGATGCTGACCTGTCTGCTGAATGGCAGCAAGCTGACATTGAACACCGATCTGGGGAAAATCGCCATGGAGATGCGGCTGGCCGCGCCGGATTATTTTCTGAATGTTCCCGCGCTTCTCGAACGCATGCGCAAAGCGGTGGACGAGCAACTTTGGAAGACAGGTGGATTTCCGTTGAAGGTGTACACCAAGGCGAAAGGCGCGTGGGTGCGGCAGCAGGAGGGCAAATCCCGCACTGGGGACGGCATCTGGCTTGGGCTGGCGAATCGGCTCGTATTTCCAACGATTCGCAAAAAGATGATTGGCGGCAAACTGCGCGCGCTGATTTGCGGCTCCGCGCCGCTGAGTGTGGAGACGCAGCTATTTTTCATGATGCTTGGCATCCCGGTCTTGCAGGTGTACGGACTCACAGAAACTACGGCGATTTGCACCATGGATGATCCGGATGTGCCGGTCGTTCCGGGGCGCGCGGGGCCGGCGATTGCGGGCGTCGAGATGAAAGTTGCGGAGAATGAGGAAATCGTGGTGCGCGGTCCAAATATTTTTCCGGGATACTGGAATCGTCCGGAGGAGACCGCGAAGGCTCTGCGCGACGGCTGGTTTCACACCGGCGATCAGGGCGAAGTGGACGCAAACGGAAACTGGAAGATTGTGGGTCGCATCAAAAATCTGATTATTCTTGGGTCGGGGCATAACATTGCGCCGGAACCGATTGAGGATAAGATTCTGCAAGAGTCGCCGGGAGCGAGTCAGGTGGTGGTTGTGGGCAATGGGCGTGGATATCTGGCGGCGCTGATCACGGGCAAGGTGAGCGCAGAGAAAACGCAGGCGGCATTGGACCTGGTGAATCCGAGCCTGCCGCATTACAAACAGGTGCGGGCGTTTCATCTGGTGGAGGAAGCGTTCACTATCGAGAGCGGCCTGCTGACGGCGAACGGAAAGCTGAAGCGGGACTTGATTGCCGAGCGCTATCGAAACGAAATTGACGCGATGTACGAAACTTCGAAACCCGAGGCTTCGATGCATCAGGCTTCGAAGAACCAGGCCTCGAACAACCGTGCGGCGAAGACGGCATGAACGAATTCAAAGGTCAGACACTTTCATGGCACATCGTGAATGGGGCGATTGAGCTGGCGCTGCATCGCGACCCTTGCAACGAGATCGGATCGCTCACGCTGGACGAGTTGGAGAAGTTTGCGGCGGCCCTGCCCGAGCTCGCGAATGAAGCGCAGGCGTTGATTGTGCATTCGACGTTGAAGGCCGGGTTTTCCGCGGGAGCGGATTTGCGCGAGTTGTTTCAGCGCGGGCAGGAGATGGAAAAGGGTGCAGCCCTGCGCGGGGTGCGGGAGTTTTTGGAGCGCATTCATGCGGTGATGAACGCGCTCGATGCCGCGCCGCTAACGACGATTGCCGCTGTGCATGGGGTGACGTTTGGCGGTGGGTTCGAGTTGGCGCTGGTTTGCGACATTATTATTGCGGACCGCATGGCACGATTCTGCTTTCCGGAGCTGCGACTCGGGCTGATTCCGGGATTCGGCGGGATTCCGCGTCTGAAGCGGGATTTAGGCAATGCGGTTGTGCGCGATCTGCTGCTCACCGGGCGCAGCTTCAATGTAATGAAGGCGCAACAGATTGGCTTGGTGAGCCAGATTGCCGCCGAAGGCGAGGCGCTGCGGGTGGCACGCGCCACGGCCAGCCAAGTCGGGAAATTTGACCGGCTGACGGCGGCGGTGGCGAAGGAATTTGTCAAGCCGATCCCGTATGAGGAGCTGAAGCGGGAGATCGATATTTTCTGCGACCTTTATTCGCGTCCAGCCGTCGAAGAAGGGCTGCGGAGATTTGTGGAGAACGAGGGAGTGCAGCCGTACTTGCCGTGAATTTGTAATTGGGAATGTGTAATTTGTAGCTTGAAGGACGTTACGCTATGTCAGCGCCTACTGCCGATCATACGCTCGACGAAATTCTCACTCTTGCGGCTTCCCATTTTAAAGTGCCGCGGGAGAAGCTTACGCCCGACGACGATTTTTTCAAGACGCTGGGAATCGACAGCCTGCAGGCGCTCGATTTGCTCACCCGGCTAGAGCACCACTTCCGCATCGAGTTGCCCGATTACGAACTACAGGGCGTTTCGGACTTTCGGACGCTGGCGAATCGCATCCAGGCGCGGCTGTGAGATCTTTTTCACCACGGAGGCTCGGAGACACGGAGAGGACCCAATTATTTCTTCGGTTCTTCCGGTAACACCGCTCTCGCGAGGTCGTGTTCTGATAAGCTCTTGTTTTTCTCCGTGCCTCCGTGTCTCCGTGGTGAGATAACGATTTAAATGCTTGATCTCCGCCAATATGCCAGCCTGGGTGCAGCGCTCAAGGATGCGCTGGAGCGCTGGCCCAACGAAACCTGCCTGATTGAAGCCGATCGCGATCGCGAAAAAGTGCGGCTAACTTATTCCGATTTTAAGGCGATGGCGCGTCCGCTTTGCCGGGCGCTCGAGGACGCCGATTTCAAGGCGGGCGACCGCGTGGCAATCATCATGACGAATCAGTCAAAATGGCTGATTTCGGCATACTCGATCTTTTTCTGCGGCGGCGTGCTGGTCCCGCTGGATTACAAATTGACCGCGCCCGAGCATCTGCAACTGCTAGCTCATTCGAAGGCTCGATTTCTGGTGGTCGAAGACTACCTGTGGCGTGCGATCACGCAATCGCCGGAATTCGCCAAGCTTACAGCAGAGATTGTGCTGGTGACGGAAGCGCCGGCGGGAGCAGACTTGCGCGGCGCTTACCGCTGGGAGGAATTCAAGAGGAAAGGCGAGCCGCAATTTGTGGCGCGGCAGCGCGAGGACACGGCTTGCATCGTGTACTCATCGGGGACAGGCGGGCGACCGAAGGGATGCGTGCTTACCCACGACAGTTACCTGGAGCAGTGCGCTTCGCTGACGGCGTGGTATCCATTCTGGCCGGGCGTGCGCTATTTGAGCATTCTGCCGACCAATCATGCGATTGATTTCATGGTGGGATTTATCGGGCCGTTCGTCTGTGGAGCTTGCGTGGTCCATTTGCGGACGCTGCGTCCGGAGTTTGTGCGCGATGCGTTTGTGCGCTATCGCATCACCTATGTGAGCCTGGTGCCGATGGTGCTGAAGAATCTGGAACGCGGACTGCGCGCGAAGTTTGATGAACTGAAGCCTCGCAAGCGGTGGATGCTGGACCGGTTGATCGGGTTGAACAGAATGTTAACGCGGGGGCGTCCGCGCGTGGAGTTGAGCCGGCGTTTGCTGCCGCAAGTACACAAGGCATTTGGAGGAGAGCTGCGAGCGTTGATTGTTGGCGGAGCGTTTACGGATCCTTCGACGCTGCAGTTTTTCTACGATCTGGGAATTCCGGTGACGTGCGGGTACGGGCTGACGGAAGCATGCACGGCGGTGACGCTCAACGATTTGAAACCGTTTCGTGCCGATACGGTGGGCAAGCCGCTGCCCGGGAGTGAGGTGCGCATACTGAATCCGGACGGCGACGGGATCGGAGAAGTGGCGGTGCGGAGCCGCGCGGTAATGTCGCATTATCTGGATGATCCGGAAGAGACGGCGCAGACGATTGTCGAAGGTTGGTTGCAGACGGGCGATCAGGGGCGCTTTGACGGGCACGGGCATCTGCAGCTCGTCGGTCGCAAAAAGAATATGATCGTCACCGAGGGTGGGAAGAATATTTACCCCGAGGACATTGAAGCGGTGTTTGACGGTCTGCCAGTGAAGGAATACTGCGTGTTTGCGGCGAATTATTTGTGGCCGCAAAAGACCCTCGGCAACGAGATGCTGGTGCTGGTGGTGCGGCTGGAGCAGAATCAGCAATTCGACGATCGCGTGCGCGATGAGATTGTGGCGCGCAACCGGCGACTGGCCGACTTCAAGCGCGTGGGCGGGTATCTGTTGTGGGAGAAAGATTTTCCGCGGACGGCATCGCTGAAGATCAAGCGCGGAGAATTGGCATCGGAGATTGGGGCGGGCGCGGCGCGGGCGGGAGTGGTGGAGGTCTAGCGTTTGGCTCTTAGCTTTGGCCTTTAGCTCCCGATTTTCAGTCGTTCGGAAGAATCGCCAAGAGCCAAGAGCTAACCCTGTGAACGAAACTTTTCTTGCCATTATTAATCCGGCGGCGGGTGGTGGGCGTTGCGGCGAGCGGGTGGGGGCGGCGCTCGATCGCTTGCGGGGCGCGGGCATTGCCATTGAGACGGCGAAGACTCGCGCGGCGGGCGAAGCCACGCAGATTGTGCGCGAGGCTTATGGGCGCGGCTTTCGGAAGTTTCTGGCGGTGGGTGGGGATGGGACTTCCTATGGGATCGTCAACGGGCTGTTTCCGGATTCGCTGACGGCGAGTGAATCGCCGGATGCAGTCGCCACGCTGGGATTTCTTCCGCTAGGCACGGGCAATTCGTTTCTGCGGGATTTCGAGGATGTCGCTTCCGGCGAGCGCGGTTTGGAGCGCGCTCTTCGGGCGCTGGAGGCGCGGCGTTCGCGGGCTTGTGATGTTTTGCGACTGACGCACAACGATGGTGCGATCTACTACACCAATCTGCTGAGCATGGGGTTTGCGGCGGACGTGGCGACGCTGCGGCATCGGCGGTTTCAGGGCCTTGGGCAGTTCGGCTATCTGCTGTCTGTTTTTCTTTGTCTCGCGCGGCTCGATCGACGCCCGTTTCCGGTGCGGTTCGACGAGCAGCGAGAGTTTGATGTGCGGCGCTGCTTGTTTCTGTCATTCAACAACAGTAAGTTTACGGGCGGCACAATGATGATCGCGCCCGACGCGGTCACCGATGATGGATTGATCGAGTATGTGCGGTGGGGACCGATTGGGCGATTGGGGCTGATCCGGAATTTGGCGACGCTTTATGATGGCACCCACACTCGGCATCCGCTGGCGGAGCGACAGGCAGTTCGGCGGGTGGAGTTTCACCTCGACGGACCGGTGGACGTGATGGTGGACGGCGAGGTGCTGACTCTGGAGTGCCGGGCGATCGACGTGCTGCCATCGGCGCTACGGGTGGCGGTTTGAGACGCTGCAAGCCCCGTCTCTGCTCGTGATATAAAAATCCATGTCGCAAGAGCGAAGAGAACGGCAAAAGGAAAGACTGGGGACCAAGACTTTCAGCCCGAAGCGGAAGCGTGTCGCGATCGTTGTGGTGCTCATCGTGGCGGCGATTGGCCTCGCCTACTATCTCGACCACCGCGCCCAACACAAGCACGATGCGTTTGCCCGCTGTTTGACCGATCGCGGCGTGAAGATGTATGGGGCGTGGTGGTGTCCGCATTGCGTGGAGCAAAAAGAAAAGTTCGGCGCTTCGTTCGAGTACGCTCCTTATGTGGAGTGCGGCGTCAAAGGCGATCTGCACGGACAGGCGCAGGTTTGCAAAGACGAAAACGTCATGCATTATCCCACCTGGCAGTTTCCACCGACGGGCGAAAGAGTGGAGCGCGTTTTCACCCTGCAGGAACTGAGCGACCGGACGGGGTGCGCGCTGCCGTGACCGCTTTGACGCAGCGGTTGATGAACCTGGTCGCCCTTCTGGCGGTGTGCGGTGTCGTAGTGTCGTCGGTTTCACTGCAGCATCACTACGCGACCTCAAAGACGGCTTACTGCGATATCGGAGAAACTTTCAATTGCGACATCGTGAACCGCAGCGAATATTCGTCGATCTTTGGAGTTCCGGTCGCGCTGATTGGGATGCTCGGGTACGCGGCGCTGGCAGGATTGGCCACGGTCTATCGCGAGCGCCGCGAGACTCCGGCAATGCTCTTTAGCGCGGCTGCAGTGGGCCTGGCGTTTGCTTTGTATCTGACCTACATTGAAGCGCGCGTGCTGGGAGTGTGGTGCATTTTATGTCTGAGTTCGCTGGCGTTGATTGCAACCACGACGATTGTAGCGGCGGTGGTCTGGTGGAAAGGAGATAGTACACAGTAGCCAGTATCTAGTGCCCCGAATGTTTTTCCTGAAAACTGAGGGCTGACAGACTGCAAGCTCGATCACTCCATGCCTCCGCCGACAACGCGAAAACTGAAGACGAAGAGCGCCAGCACTGCTGCCATACCGGTTGCAACCGGCAACCTTTGGTTGCACGAGCTCAGCAGCCGAATCTTCGGGAACACGCGGCTGGTGCGGGTTTGGCTGCCGCCGGATTACGACGGCTGGGGCGCTACGCGTTATCCGGTCCTTTATTTGAATGACGGACAGAATCTGTTCGATCCAGCAACGGCTTTTGCCGGAGTGCACTGGCAGGTGGGCGAGACCGCGACGCGGTTGATCGCCGAGCAGAGAATTCCGCCGCTCATCATCGTTGGCATCGACAACACTAAGATTCGGGCCTGCGAATACGTCCCATACCGGTCAAAAGACCCCAGAGTTCTGAAGCCCAAGGGAAAGTCCTATCCGGATTTCTTGCAGCATGAAGTGATGGCCCTGATCGAAGATCGTTATTTGGTGTTGAAGGGGCCGGAGAATACCGGATTGGGCGGTTCCTCTCTCGGAGGCCTGATCACGTTGTACACGCAACTGGCAGCGCCGGGAGTGTTTGGGCGATTGTTGATCGAGAGCCCATCCCTGTTCGTGGCGAAGCAGAAAATTCTGAAAGAGAGTCGCCGATTCCGGAGTTGGCCGGCGCGCATGTACATGGGGACGGGGACGCGGGAGACGGGGAATGCGGAGAACGACGCGAAAATTGTCGGCGAGGTCCGCGAACTGGAGTCGATTCTGCGCGAGGCTGGCTCAGACGAACAACGGTTGAAGGTTCGCATCGAGGAAGGCGCGACACACGGTGAATTGGCCTGGGCGGCGCGGTTTCCGGAGGCGCTGGAGTTTCTCTATTCGTCTTGAGCGAAGCTTCGCTCAACGGTGGGTTATTATTATCGGTCTTCTTCTCAGAGATAGTCTTTTTCGGGGGTTGTCTATGAAGGTTTGCGGTTGGGCGGTGTGGTGTGTTCTGGCTGTGGCGCTGGCCATCTCGGCGGCGGCGCAGCCGTATAACGAAGCGCAGTTCAAGGGAATGAAGTGGCGCGACATCGGGCCCTATCGCGGCGGCCGCGTGCTGGCCGTGGCCGGAGTTCCCGGCAGTCCCTTCACCTATTACTTCGGCGGTGTTGCCGGAGGCGTGTGGCGCACCACCGATGGCGGCGTGAGCTGGCAGCCGATTTCCGACAAGAGCGTGATTGCGTCGATCGGCGCGATTGCCGTGTCGGAATCGAATCTGAATGTGATTTATGTGGGCACGGGCGAGTCCTGTCTGCGCGGCAATATTTCTTATGGCGATGGAGTCTACAAGACGACCGATGGCGGCAAAACGTGGCAGCACATCGGATTGAAAGATACGCAGCACATTGCGCGCGTCTGGATTGATCCGCGCAACCCGGACCATGTAATGATCGCAGCCCTCGGTCACGCCTACGGACCCAATACGGAGCGCGGTATTTTTCGCACCACTGACGGCGGCAAGACCTGGGACAAGGTTCTTTACAAGGACGACAAGTCCGGCGGGATCGATCTCGCCGTCGATCCGCACAATTCCAACGTGATGTTCGCCGCGCTGTACCAGATTCAGCGCACACCGTGGAGTCTGGAAAGCGGCGGCCCGGGCAGCGGATTATACCGCTCGACAGACGGCGGAAATTCCTGGAAGCATCTCGAAGGTAAAGGCCTCCCGGAGGGCATTCTGGGGCGCATCGGCGTCAGCGTTTCGGGCGCGGACTCGAATCGCGTCTACGCGCTCATCGAGTCGAAGCAGAGCGGGCTCTATCGTTCCGATGACGGCGGCGAAACCTGGGCGCGCGTCAACGATGACCAGCGGCTCACGCAGCGCGCGTGGTACTTCACACATATTTTTGCCGATCCAAAAAGCGCAGACACGGTTTACATGCTCAACACAGGCTTGTTTCGCTCGACCGATGGCGGCAAGACTCTGAATCTTTTGCCGGCGCCGCATGGCGACCATCACGGCTTCTGGATCGATCCGCAAAATCCGAATCGCATGATCAACTCGAACGACGGCGGTGCGACCATCTCGGTCGATGGCGGCAAGAATTGGTCGACGCAATACAACCAGCCGACTGCGCAGTTTTACCACGTCGCGGCGGACAACGACTTTCTCTACAAGGTGTACGGCGCGCAGCAGGACAACTCGACCATCGGTATTCTCAGTCGGACCGACGATGGCTATGTCGGGCGCCAGCATTGGTTCGACGCGGGCGGCGGCGAGAGCGGCTACATTCAGCCCGATCCGCGGGACTCGAACATTATCTATGCGGGATCGGGCGGCGGCGCGCTCACTCGCCTTGATCGCCGCAGTGAACAGGAGCAGGACATCACGGTCTGGCCCGAGGATGCCGCCGGCCACGGCGTGGGTGACATGAAATACCGCCTGGGATGGACGCAGCCCATCGAGGTTTCGCCGCACGATCCCAATGTGGTTTACACGACCGCTGAGCGCGTCTTCAAGACGACCGACGAAGGCAAGAGCTGGACCGCGATTAGTCCCGATCTGACGCGCAACGATAAAAGCAAGCAGATTTCCTCCGGCGGACCGCTGACCAAGGACAATACTTCAGTTGAGTATTACGACACGGTGTTCACGATCGCGGAGTCGCCCGTGCAGAAAGATCTGTTGTGGGCGGGAACTGATGACGGCCTGATTCAAGTTTCGCGCGACGGCGGCAAGACTTGGACGAACGTGACGCCGAAGGGAATTCCAGACTGGAGCCTGGTGAGCCTGACCGAGGCTTCGCCGCACGATGCGGGCACGGCGTATGCGGCGGTTGATACGCACAAGCTCGACGATTTCAGACCTTACATTTTCAAGACTTCGGATTTCGGCAAGACGTGGAGCAAGATCACCAATGGCATTCCCGATGGCGCGTACACGCACGCCGTGCGCGAAGATCCGGTGCGGAAGAATCTACTGTACGCGGGCACGGAGATTGGGATTTACGTTTCGTTCGATGGCGGAGCGAACTGGCAATCGTTGCAGCTGAATCTGCCGAACAGTCCGATCCACGACTTGATCGTGAAGAATGACGATCTGGTGGTGGCGACGCATGGACGCTCGTTCTGGATTCTCGACGACCTCACGCCGCTGCGCGCAGCCACTGCTCAAGCGGCGACGGAAGCGGTGCTTTACAAACCGCGCCTGGCCTATCGCCTGCGCTGGCCCGATTTCTACGAGCGGCGGCAGCCGGTGGGCGATAATCCGCCGACGGGCGCGATTATTTATTACTACCTGCCGACTGCGCCGAAAGGCGTAGTGGCGCTCGAATTTCTGGATGCGTCGGGCAAAGTGGTGCGGCGCTATTCCAGCGAAGAAAAGAAGGAGGCGGAAACTCCGCCAGAGTGGCCCGATCAGACGCCTCCCGATGAGAAGATTCCAACCGATGTGGGCGTGAACCGCTTTGCCTGGGATTTGCGTCAGCAGGGGCCGACGCCGCTGGCAGGAGAGCCGAGCGCGGAATTTCGTAATCGTGGACCGATGGTGCCGCCGGGCGCGTATCAGGTGCGGCTGACGGCGGACGGAAAATCGTACACAACGCCGCTGGAGTTGAAGTTGGATCCCCGGGTGAAAGCGTCGAGCGAAGATGTGCAGAAGCAGGTTGAGTTGGGGCGCAAGATTGTGGCGCAAGTCTCCGAGATTCACGAGGCGGTCGGGACGATCCGTGAAGTACGCACGCAGACTCGCGGGCTGGAACGGCGTTTGGGCGACGACGCGCGCTACGCTTCGCTCGTTTCGGCCACTAAGGACTTCGATAAAAAAAGCCTCGATCTGGAGTCGCAGCTGCTCCAGGTAAACGCGAAGAGTTCGGAGTCGACCCTGAACTATCCGGTGCTGATCGATGAGCGCCTGCACTCCCTGCTAGCCAGCGTCGAGTCGGCCGATGCCGCGCCCACGAAGCAGCAGTACGAGGTCTTCGATGATCTGGAAAAACAAGCGCAACCATTGCTGGCGCAGTACCACGAGTTGATGTCGAAAGACTTGCCGGCGTTGAATGAGATGGTGAGCAAGCAGAACATCCCGGTGCTTTATATACCGGCGGGGAAGTAAGGCGAGAACAGTGGAGCGCCGGGCGTCCCCGCCCGGCTGGACCTTCGACTTCGCTCAGGGCAGGCTCGCGAGACGCCCTTCCCCACACGATCCAAAGAACTACTTCGTAATCACGCCGCAGGCGATGCGGTCGCCGGCGTTGCCCGCGGGATCGGTCTTCTGGTCGTCGGCCTTGGCGTGGATGACGAGGGCTGTGCCCCCGTTGCTAAACAGCGAATGGCTGTCGCTGCCGAGGTTGACGTCTTTATCATCCCACTTGAAATGCGCTTTGCCGTCCGCGCCCACCGTGAAATTGGGGTTGTCGCCGGCGTGGTGACCTTCCGGATTCTCCAATCCATGCTTCTTACCATCGGGATTGAAGTGTCCTCCCGCAGACTTGAAGTCCGGGGCGTCGCACTTCGCGTTCTGGTGAAAGTGGATGGCATGTTCGCCAGGAGGCAGATTCTCGAGATTGGCTTCCATTCCGATCCCCGGAACGGATTCCCACAGAATCGCGGTGCCCACACCGTTACCCTGGGCGTCCTTGAGTTGAACCACAACCTTGGCCGAACTGGCCGAGGCGAGCGCTAGCACGAGCAGTGCGATTGGGAGTAAGCGAGTGGTTTTCATGGAAAGGATTATAGCGAAATGGGCTTCGAGCTGCGAGTAGCCGGTTGCTCGAAGCTCGCGGGTCAGCACTACGGCATTACCTCGCTCTGGCGCAGAATGCGAGGCAATGGGACAATAGATAAATGCAAAGATTTCTCATTACAGCGCTACTATTGGCCGCGGCGATAATGCTGGCCGGAGATGGCTATGCTCAGCAGACTCCAGCAGCAAGCACTCCGGCGGCAACGACACCAGCGGCTCCTGCAGCCACAACTCCGAAAGCAGCCACCACGGCGAAGGCTCCGGTGAAGAAGCCGGGAACGGCAACGGCGGCTCCAGCACTTACGACGAAAGAACAGAAGTTCAGCTACGCCCTGGGAATGAGCATTGGCACGCAGGTAGGCGGCAACCTGAAAAAGCAGTCGGTGGAAGTGGACCCGAATCTCGTATCCCAGGGCATGAAGGACGCTTTGTCTGGCGCCAAGCCGCGTCTGACGCAAGAAGAAGTGCAGGCCGTGCTCACCGAGAGGCAGAACGAAGTTCGCAAAGAGCAGCAGGAGAAAATGCAAGCTGCTTCGGCTAAGAACAAGACCGAAGGGGAAGCATTTCTGGCTGCCAACAAAAGTAAAGAGGGCATCGTCACGTTGCCCGACGGTCTGCAGTACAAGATTTTGACTGCCGGCACTGGGCCAAAGCCCACGGCGAGCGATTCGGTTGTTTGCAACTATCGTGGCACTCTCACCAACGGCACGGAATTTGACAGCTCCTACAAGCGCGGGCAACCGGCGACATTTGGCGTCGATAAAGTCATCAAAGGATGGACGGAAGCGCTGCAGCTCATGCCTGTGGGCTCAAAGTGGCAACTCTTCATTCCTTCGAGCCTTGCCTACGGTGAGCGGGGTGCGGGCGCCGACATTGGGCCCGATGCAACCCTGATCTTTGAGGTCGAACTGCTCTCGATCCAGGAGAAAGCGAAAGACGATAAGAGCAAGGACGATAAGACCGTCAAGCCAGAAGAGAAGAAGTAAGGCAACGTTGTTGACGGTGGAGTGCCGGGCGTCCCCGCCCGTCCCTCCACCGTATTACTTATTACGCAGCCGTACTACCTTCCCAGATACTGCACGTGGGCGTAGGTTCCGAGTCTGACGTTATAGGCCAGGTACCAGCCGATGTGATCGGGATCGTCGTAGATGACGATATCGTCCGAATCCCACAGCCAGCCGTCACAGAAGCCAATGTCATAAGGAGCTACGGAGAAGTAGAAACCTCCGAACCAGAAGCGGCCGGGACCTCCGCCTCCAAGGTGCCACACGTGGCTGCGACCGAAACCACCGGTGAAGCGGCCATGCTCCCACGGATGATCCAGATGGTAATGAGCGTCGTTGCGGCCGGTGTCATGGCCCACCCATTGTCCGTTGGAATGCACGTGGGGAGCTTCGGGATGTCCTGCCTTGTCGTTGAACTTGCGGTTTTCCTCCGCCGGGTGCGGAGTGGTTACCTTCGCAGGACCGTGCTTAGGAATGTTTTGATGACCGCCACCGACCTCTGGCCGGGCGCCGCCTGCATGTTCTTCGTGTTGTGCCAGGGCTGAGAGAGAAAACACGAAACATATCGCGAGCAATCCAATCAGCTTTTTCATTTTTTCCATCCTCCAATTGCGATAACACAACTTTGAGTTAGATGTTTCTGTGGGTCTTCAATTTTAGCAGCGGAGGAGCGCCTAAGCACTGGGTGTCGATACTAGCGTTGGTCGAGCATGTGGATGGTTTCAAGGATGGTATCGCCGACGATTTCGAGGCTCTTGGGGCTTAGCTTGTCCATGGTATCCTGCGCGGTGTGGTGGAAGACGTTGTTGTAGCCGTAATCGAGGTCGATGACGTCGGCGCAGGGGACGCCACGTTTGACGAAGGGGAGGTGATCGTCTTCGAGGGGGCCCTCGCGGGCGTAGAAGTGGGACTGGTAGCCTAGGCGCTCGGCGGCAACGTAAATCAGATCGAGCAACCAAGGCGTGCTATTGGTGTCGCGGTCGATGTTGAGGTCGGCGTCGCCGATCATGTCCATTACCATTAGCGCTTTGATCTTTTTGAGCGTGCCGTTTTTTCCCCATTGCTCGGCCAGATGGCGAGTGCCGTAAAGACTATCGGTGTCGGACCACTTCTGAACCGCTTCTTCGCCGTCGGTCCAGACGAGCCAGACGCTATAGCCATCGCGCTTTTTTCCCGATCCCCCGCCGCGCAGTTGGTTGGCGTATTCGAGCAGGATAGCGGTGGAAGAACCGCCGTCGTTGGCGCCGACGTATCCGATATTGCGCAGCGGGTAGTTGGTGTCGTAGTGGCCGAAGATGGCGATGATGCCATCTTTTGTGCCGGGAAATTTAGCGATGATGTTGTGGACCGGGAACTTGCCTTCCACGGTGTCGGCGGTAAAGGCGTCGTCTTCGACCTGATCGCCTTTGAGGTGGTCGATGATGTAGCGCTCCAGCTTTTTGTGATTCTCGCTGCCCATGTAGCGCGGGCCGAAGGCGGTGACCTCGCGGGTGTACTGGAAGGCGCGCTTAGCATCGATGTGCGGGAGTGGGGCGTTGTCGGGGGGCGCGGCTTCGGGCGGCGCTGGGGGCGCAGTTTTGATTTGTGATGATATTTGATCGAACGGCTTTGGCTGCGCATCCGTTCCACGCAAGCAGGAAACCAGCGTTACCATTCCGAGTACGGTCAGACAAACCTTTAACCACAGGGGGCACGGGGAAACACAGCGCAAGGCTCGGCGCACTTCCATTTTGGTTGCGGATGTTCTCATGCTTTTCCCTGTGATCCTCCGTGTCCCCTGTGGTTAGGATTTCTTCTCCGCACGTTTCCTGCGCTGCTTGGGATGCACGAGCCACGCGATGGCGATGCTTAGCACATAAAGCGCCACCATGGGGGCGGCGAAGATGCACATGTTCAGGATATCGGGGGTGGGCGTGATGATGGCGGCGACGACGAAGATACCCAGGATGGCATAGCGGATGTTGTGCCACATCCAGCCGGCGCTGACGATGCCCATCAGCGCCAGGAAAAATATCACGATCGGCATTTCGAAAATTACGCCCAGGCCGACGATGATGGTCAGAAACAGAGAACTGTACTCGCTGAGCGTGATCATCGGCTGGAAGTCTTTGCCGTAGCCGATCAGGAACACGAGCGCTTGGGGCAGAACCACTTTGTAGCCGAAGTACCCGCCGGAAAGGAACAGGGCTATGGTCGAGGTCATGAAGGGCAATACGTAGCGCTTCTCGTTGCGGTAGAGACCGGGCGAAATGAAGCACCAGATCTGGTAGAGCACGAAGGGCGAGGCGACGAACAAGCCGGCCATCATTCCGACTTTCAGATAG
>DATEQN010000005.1:0-262843 GCA_035272625.1 Terriglobales bacterium
TTCCAGAAATATCGCTCGCCGCGTCTTCCTCGTGTACAGCTCAAAGCCGGTCATCATCGCCAGGGTCCTCTGGTTCATTTCTCAGACACTCTAACTTGACCGCTTGTGGAAAGCAGAGAGCTTAATCAGAGTCTCCCTAATGCTTCGGAGCGGGAAACTAAACCCATAGTAACTTGAATCTCGCGGATCATTCTTTATGCTTGGACATAGAAATACGGCATCAAATGAGCTTCTACGCGAGATTCTTACTCCTGCTGCGGCGCTTCGCGATCACGTTCCTGTTCGCGCTCATGGTGGACACGGGCATTGGGTTGGTCAGTCCCATTGTCTCCCTGCGCCTATTTTTCCCCCTTTGGGGCGCGTTAATTATCGGCTGGCCGTATTTGTCACGGAAGCTGGGCTTCGACGTCCCCAATGGTGCTATGCAAAGGATCTCAACCCCGTGCACGCCTTCCATCAAGATTGGTCCATTTGTGTTTTTTGGCCTTCTGGGTTTGCTTTTATTTTTGTTACTGATGAGCGGGGCTTACGAAACAAGTCCGATGTTGCTTGTGGGTGTCGGCGTAATGGCCGTCTACGGCGTCTGCTCCATGCGAACGTCCCGCGGGGATTGCGTCGACGACGTATTTGATTGCGGCGATCATCTCCTGGTCAAGAAATCCGGCGAAGAGGATACGGTCCCATTCTCCAACATCATTAATGTCAACTTCTCAAAAAACCCACAAAATATTTCGGCCCAGATCACACTAAGGCTCGCCTCGCCAGGGAAGTTTGGAACAGAAATCTCGTTTGCCCCACCCCCAAAGATCTACCTGGGTTTTCCCCCAAGGAATGAAATTGCAGAGGATCTGCTTGTCCGGGCTGAAAAGGCGAGACGAGGTTCGTTGGCGTAACATCCCCGTTACACTCAAAATCCCCCGATCGGATACCGCTCTGTGTCCGACACCTGGAGCCTTGTCAACCCTGTCCGCAAGGTCGAGTTCGGACTATTACATCTAAGACGCCGCAGCTCTCATTTTTTCTCTGACCGGCTCGTTGTCGCAATACACACGCCACTCGGCGACTTTTCCTTCTTTGACAAGTGCCCGCCATACAGCTGGGGTCTCCCATTTGTTTTCGGGTTTCATCATCCCGCCCTTCGGGACGAACGTCCCGCCAGCATTGCCGCAGAGAATGATCACGTTCCCTTGGGAGACGATTTGATCGACCTTGATCCAATAGTCGGGCACCATCGTGAAATATCCTTGCCATCCACTCCGCATGGCGGAAGCCGGGGACTTGTTCCCCAGCGAATCAACGAATACATGGTCGCTGGACATCAGTTTTGTCAAACCGTCCGTGTCATGTGTATTGATAGCGTTTACAAATTTCTGCGCGATCTCTTTAGCTGTAACGTTCTTTGTTCGCATGCTAAATCTCCGTCTGATCCGCCCGATCCTGCTGCTGATCACGCCGGAATTTCCTTCTTGACCTCGAAAACGGCACCATTGTACGACTATCTCGGTTCCCTTATCTCGCCCGGGACGGTCTGGCCATTCCCACCGGGCAAGCCTTGGATGAGATTACTTCAATTTCGATTACTCTGGTTTCCAATCCCGTGTTACCTCGATGCCACTCTCAAGAATTCTCCCCAAACACTCGATCTAATAAACATGCCTGAGCGCACCGACGCAGACAAGGATCGCCGTCGTACCCCGCGATTCAGTTGCAGCGGTGGCGCGAAGATCACTCGCCTTCCATCAAGCGGCATCTTTCTTCCGGGGACGATCCGCGACCTGAGTCTCGGCGGATGCTGCGTCGATACCACTCTGCCGATTGATTTTGGCGTACGGACTGAAATCGTCGTGCGCGTGAACGCTGCTTCGTTCCGGGCCGTGGGTGAGGTGAAAGCGATTCGAGGTGGCGCCACAGCTTGCATGGAGTTCGTGCAGTTGAGTGCCGGCGGAAAAGACCTGCTCGAGGATCTGGTTGCGGATCTGGCCAGATTGCAGGCGGTCGTGAACAAGCTTAGAGCTGCACGCCGCGGGATGGATGCGGAATCGTTCCGCAGACAACTGGAAGCCGGAAAACTTCAGGCAGTGAGGTTTAGCGAGCGGTATCCTTTTCTGGGGACAATTCTGTCAGCGGAGATTTCGGAACAGGATCAAGCTGCATCCGTCGGCGAGGATCGGATTGTGAAAGCGCATGCGCTTGTGATTCCCGTCGATCTGTTCGGCTAGACCGCCATCAACACCACGCCACCGGCTACCAGCAATGCTGCAATCCAGCGCCGGCGCCCCACGCGTTCGTGCAGGAATATGCGCGCGGCGACCGCGTTGGCCACAAAGGTGAGCGAGGCTGAAGCGGGCACGACCAAACTGAGATTTCCCCAGGAGAGGCCAAAGAGCAGGCTGTAGAACGCTACCGCCATCGCCACCAGGCCGAGAGCAAATGTGGGCGTGGTGAGCACGCGCCCGATGACCGCCAAGACCCCGTGCCGCTTCCAGAGTTCACCCACGTCACCAACGCGTTTCATGGAGAAGGAAAGCAGCACATCCCCGGAGGTCGAGGCGAGAACGATGAGAGCGATCGCGGCCCAGGCATAAAGGTCTTTCATGATTCCACCTCCTGGGAAACCGGGTCCCGGGCGGCGTCTCGCGTACTCTCGCGGTGGTGATCTGGTGTAACCGACGGGCCGGCGGCCACGAAGCCCACACCGGCGGCGATCAGCGCAATGCCAAGCCAGCGCGTCGCCGAGATTTCTTCATGAAGACGAAAGTGGCCAATCAAAGCGACGAAAACATATGCGAGCGACGTGGCCGGCAGCACATAGGTGAGGTCAGCCCACGAAAGCGCGGACATGTAACAAGAGAAAAACGCCAGCAGCAACAGGATTCCCGCGGTTACCCAGGGATTGAGGATGGCCAGTAGCAGGGCAGAAAGGTTGTGCAGCGACAAATTTACATTGCCGAGCTCTTTCATACCGCGAGCCAGCAGGGAATCGCCTGCCGTGCTGAATACGGTGATTCCCGCAAGGACGAGGTATTTTCGAAAACTCACTTTATCTCCGAATGCCTATGATTGCGGTGCAACGTAACCCCTTACGCCACATTAGTTTATCGTTCCCGTCTTGAGGATCGCTTCCGGTTGTGGTGTCCCGAAGGTGTCCGTTAAGCCAGTATAGTTCTTTTCGAACGCGTTCATCGCGTTCTGCACGTCACCGTCGAGCTGCTTTACATAGTACGTCATCGTGGTCGAGACGTTCGCGTGGCGCATGATCGCCTGAACGATCTTATCGCTCACGCCGAGGGCATACAGGTTGCTTGCGAGTCCGCGCCGTGCTGGATGCCAGCCGTGCCACTCGGGAAGGCGCGCGTCGCGTCCATACTCGTGATCGTCGGTGCAGTGCTTCGCCTTGATAACGCCGCAGTGAGCGCAGCGGCTCAACGCAGGCAGGATCTGGTGCGAGATCATGTTGTCGGAGTCTGCTCGGCCGCCAAGCGAGTTGCGAAAGATTGGCCCGCTTTCGAGAGTGTCGCAGTGCAGCCGCGCCATGTCGCGCAGCCGGTGCATGTTCAGGCATTCGGCAAGCTGGCGGATGACCGGCACCGGAGCCGCAGCCTTCCGCGTCTTCGGAGACCCGACGTGTCCCTTCCATACGTTCCGCGAAACCCACAGCGCGTCATCGTGGTAGTCCTGCCATTCCAGTCCAAGTAACTCGCCGCACCGCAGGCCTGTGAAAGCAGCCACGGCGAAGACAGTTCTAGCAGGCTCTGGAAAGACAGCCAGGAATCGCTGAACGTCATCCAAACTGTAAGCTTCCGTCTCGCGCGGTGGAGTTGCGTTTGGGCTGATCTTCGTGTCCATGACCGGATTCGCACCGTCGAAAAATCCCAGCCTTTTCGCAAGGCCGAAGACAGCCGAGAGCGTGTACTTGATGCGCTTCTGGCTGTTCCGTCCCAAGGGCTCTTGAGCATCTTTCGCGATTCGGTCGAGAAGATTCTGCACATCGACGGTGCGCCAACTTTTCAACGCTCGAAGATCCGATTGCAAGGCCGGACGAAAATGGTACCGCCACACGTCCGTGTAGCCCTTGAAGGTCGATGGCCGTTTGTACTTTTCGATGTCTGGAAGATAAACGGTCTCGATGAACTGCGCCAGACTGACGCGGTTCTCCGCTGGAATTGCGCACCCGTTCATGGTCGCCATGAAAGCCTTGCATTCGGTTTCAATGTCTGCGGGCGCACGCTTTCCGCGCGTCGTGACTGGTCCGAGCAGGTGCGTCTTTCGTTTGCGCATGATCGTCCCGTTGACGTTGACGCGTTCCCAAAATCGAACGTGCCAATTCTTGCTGATGCGAACGATGGTTCCTTTCTGTTCGCGGTTTCTCATTGCTTTTTTCCTCCTTTGGTTTTTCGAGCCGAAGTTATCGAGTGAGCGCGGCGGCTCGGTGGCCGCAACTCGCCCTTGTTCACTGCACGGCTCACCCATTTCACGGTGAGCCCTGTTCGCTTCGATATCACCTCTTTCCAGTCTCCGTCACTGGATCTCCATTCTCGGATTGCTTTCCGAGCCTGTCTGATGTCCTGCTCGTGCTTCTCTTTGCGTTCGTCGATTGTTCTGATTCTTGCCTTAACGATTCCAGTGCAGCGGCGCGAGCATTGCTTCTGCACCATGCGTCGCTTGATGAACCATTTTCCGCACAGAACGCGCTGACAAGGCTCATCGCACAGCTTGCCGCGCAGAGGATTGGTGAGCAGCATTGATGCATAGAAGGCTGCAATATCGCGGAAGTTTTCGCCGGTTGGTGAAATCCACCAGTGGGCTCCACCCACCGGATCAGGGCGGACCCGTATTCCCCTACGTTCGATATCGCGTTCGAGATCGCGAAATATGCGCTGTGCCTCGGGATTTTGCGGCCGTCCGATCGGTGCCAAGTGCAGACGCCAGACCTTCTCTAGCTGAGGAAATGAGAACCGCTCTGCGTCCGCTCTGGAGATCATCATCATCGTCTTGTAAGGATTCCGCCCTGCTTTGTTCCATGCCTTCACGTATCGCACCAAAGCCGCATGGCCTTCGGCGGTGAGCCTTGGGTCAAGCCCGTTGAGCCCTTCAACGAACTGCCGAAGTGCTCTCCGCGAATTTTCCATCACCAATTGTTGTTTCATTATTGAGTTAACCTATAGTCGTAACAGAGTGCACTCAATTAGCTTACTCCAAATGGCCGCGCAAAGCTAATATAAAAACACGAACAGCAACCAACTGCAGTGAAGGGATGCAACGATGAACAGGAATGTGAAAACAACAGCGACCGCCGGCCTGCTTCAGGAATTCGTCATGGAGCCCGCTCTAGCGAAAGAGCTGCGCGTGGAGCCGCGAGCACTTTGCCGAATCTTCGGCCAGCACGGCCCGAAGCGAATTCGGATCGGAAAGAAATGCATCATGTATCGGCGTTCTGACGTTCTCGCGTGGCTGGAGAAGCAGGCGGTGACGTGTGCCTAGCGCAGCGCAACTCGAACTCGTGCGCCCAGCGTCTCCTTTTTCTGAGCTTCTCGACGCCGACCAGTTGGCCGGGCGCTTGAATGTTCCGGTGTCGTGGGTCCGATCACGCACGCGGGCGCGCACGCCGAAAAGCGAGAGGATCCCGCACGTCCGGCTTGGACGGTACTGCCGTTTCCGGTGGCCGGAAGTCGAAAGCTGGCTTCAATCGAGAGTCAGTCAGTGAGCGCGGCTACTGCAAATTTGCACCCGGAGAAGCGCACCGTTGAGACCGAGCCCGCGCCGTTCTTTCGGCCAGATGAATCCGACCGTGCAGCACGGGCGAAGCGATGGCTTGAGCGAGCGCGCGGCCAAGCCCCGGAGCCGAAGGAATGAGCGTCGAAATTGAACGCGCGTTTCTCGGAGCCGTGATCACTGAGCCGACTGCTTGGGGCCGCGCGAAAGCTATACAGCCGCTCTCGGCCAGCGACTTCATGCTGACGGCGCATCAGACGATTTTCGCTCGCATGGAGCACCTCGCGGACCGAGGCGAGCCGCTGGATGTACCGACTTTGACGGCGGCGATGGATTCACACGGCGAATTGGAAAACATCGGAGGCGCGGGCTATCTTGCGGTGCTGCTCGAAGGTACGGTTCCCGAGAATATCGTCAGCTATGCCCGCACGATCCGCAAACAGCGAAAGGCCCGGGATTTTAGTCACCTCGAAGAGCGACTCGGGAAGGCGAAAACGGCCGAACTGAGACTTGAATTGATCGACGCAATGCGCGAGGCACTTCAGCGCGAAGGCACCGGCCAGCGCATTCATTCTTTCGACGGCATCCCCGACATCATCAGCATGGACATTCAGCCGCTTGATTACCTCGTGCCCGCACTCGGCATCGCGCGCAATACCATCACGCTGTGGACCGGTTCGGACGGCGACGGCAAGACGATGCTCGCCGAATCGATGGCCGTTGCCGTAGCGCGTGGCGATGAATTCCTGGGCATGCCGTGCCAGCCTTGCTCCGTTCTCTATCTCGACTTGGAGAATCCAGCCGCCGTCGTCCAATCCCGCCTGCGCGCTATGCTTGATGAAGAAGAGACCGCTCCCCGGCTGAGAGTCTGGGGCACGTGGAACGAGCAGCAGCCTCCTCAAGCCGGAAGCGAACTCCTGCTCGCCATCGGCAAACTAACTCAGCCGCTCATCGTGATCGACCCCTTCCGGTACTTCCACGCTGCAGACGAGAACGACTCGACGGAAATGGCCAAGGTCATGCAGTACTTGAGGCGCTGCGCTGCCTGCGGCTCGGCCATCGTCATCCTTCACCATCCAGCGAAGTCAGAAGGCTCGACCGGCCGGGGATCGTCGGCCATCCGCGGAGCGTGCGACCTTGCTTTCCTCCACACGCTCGATCGGGAAAGTTCCCTCATCTCGCTCAAGGTCGACAAGAACAGGAATGGAGCCAGCCGCACGATTGTCATCCGGGCCGACTTCGAGCAGTCGATTTTCGCGGTGACCGATGCCCCGTGGATTTCGTCCCGGAACGAAAAACTCTCGAAGCTCGAACAGATCATCCGCGAGAACCCAGGACTCAGCACCCGAGAAATTTGCAGCCGGGCCGGCGGAAAGAAAACCCTCGTCTTGAGGCTGCTGGATGAAGGCCGGGGAACGCTCTGGACAGCGAGAACAGGTCAACGCGGAGCCAAGCTCTTTTACCCCATGGCGGCCACCTGTTCCCTGTTCCCTCCTAAGGGGAGGGAAACAGGGGAACAGGTCAAAAGTGGCTTGAGCTGTTCCCAAATCAAGGGAACAGGTGGGAACAGCAGGGAACAGGTAGACGGCTCAGAAGCCGAAAACCTCTGCTCTATTCATGGCTGGCACAGCGATTGGTCAAAGCCGAATGGCATCAGAGTCTGCCTGAAGTGTCATCCGGCAGGCACGATTACGAAGGAGGTCGACAGTGGGACGCAAGTGTCTCTGCTGCACCCATAAGAACCGCGAGGCTCTCGACCGGGACATCCTGGCGAACAAGCACTCGGCGGGCGCGATTGGGTCTCGCTATTCAGTAACAAAACGCTCAGTCCTGAACCATCGGCGTGATCATATGACCGAGGTGCTGGAGTCGAAGGAGTCAGCGGGCACTGCCGAGCTCAAAGAGATGTTGAAGCGTGGGGATCGCTTGATCACATTGCTCGAACGTCACCTGAAACTGAAGCCGCGCATGGCGGTGTCGCTCGACTGGATCAGGGAAAGCCGGGATCTTAGGGGTTGGATGACCTATCGCTCGAAGCACATCGGCAAGATTGCTCCCGTAGGGGACGCGCTAACAGGCAAGGGCGGTGACACGTACTGCGTGCAGTTCATAACGCCGGAGGGCCAGCAAGCCCGGATTCCGCTCAGCGTCTACCGCTCGCTGCCAGCCTTCAAGAATGGTGCGGAAGGGGCTGAGACGGGACACCTACAGGACACCGAAGCTGTTTCAGCCAGTATTCACGCGGGTCTGGAGGGGAAGTGAGATTCTCAGAATATCTATTACACGGTGGAGGGGTGGCGCAGGGCAGCGTGAGACCCATGTCTGAAGCTCGGCAAGCGGTCCTAGGCCGGTCTCTAGCGTCCTACAGCGGCCTTCCAAAGTATGACCGGATGGTTGAGTCGCTTCGGGAATGCGCTGCTTGGGCAGAGGCGGGCTTCCCCGGTGCAAGCCTCAAGCAGTTGATACAGATCGCTCAGAACACTCGCCTGGAAGAGCAGGCCGTGGCGATACGACAGCGGGCCGAGCGCAAATCAGAAAGCTGGCCGGAGTGCGGCAGCGACGGCAGCCTCCATCGCTCTTAACACGACGCGGCCAATTGAACTTACTTTCACGCGGCAGAGCCGCAGAACAGGAGAAACACAGATGGGTACCACGAACGATGAAGAGAAAGCCGTAGTAAAGCAGCACGATCCTGAAGGGCTTCCGCTTAGCCGAGAACTGCCTGCCGTACGGCAGCACGATCAGGTATCGGAGACGAGCCCGAGCCCATTGACCGCACCACCGCAAGGCGCAGGCCCCGTCGGGCAATCGGGTCCTAATCAACCCGAGGCTCGTGCGGTCGGTATGGAGGCTGCGAAGTCGCCGGCGTCCAGCTCGATCCCTGAGTACAAACAACCGCTCAGTCGCCTTCCGGACGTGATCACGGCCAGGCAGGTTTACGAGGATGACAGCAACCCTGACGGGCGTGTCTCCGGGAGGCAGCGATGATCGCCCGATGTTCCGAGCGCCGCATTGCTTGCACGCACGATGCTGGCGTCATCGTCACTGATGCAGCCGCGAAAGTCATGGCGCAAGCCAAGTTTCCCAGCAACCACAGCGCGAGCTGCGACTGCGGGGAAAGTCAGGGCAAGATGCGACCAGCCGATTGTGAGCATCTGCACATCTCGGACGCGGACGGGAAGAAAATCGCCAGTTTTGATGTGCGAGAGTTTGGCGCAGCGCGGGACTCCGATCAAAACATAATCGTGTACCGCAGGCCCGCCGCGACGAAGGACAGCGCGAGGAAGCTTACACTTCACGGTCTTAACCAGATTCACGAGAGGTTTTATGAAAGGGGATCTGAACCATGGTGACGACAGGAAGAGAACGAATGCAGAGCGCGCAGTCGCAAATACTCGCAGCGGAAGCGGTGTTGGCTGAGGAATTCATTGAAGGATTGCACACTCAGCTTGCGGCAGCGCTCGCGGAGGCCGACCACGCGAAAGAGCAGATGAAAGCAGTGGGCGCACGCCTGGTCGAAGCAAGAACACAGGCCGAGCCGCTCTGGGCGCAGAAGGCGCGCGTGGAAAAGGCAATATTTGACCTGGATACCGCTCTGGACGCGGCATCTCGGGAAATGAACTATCCGGACTACTTGAAACCGGAGTCTTACGAGGCGCAGCGAAGAGCGTTGACTAACTTATTGCGCTGGCTGACGGATGAGATCCGGCCGCTCTCAGACACGATTGCGGGAGCAGAGGACCAACTCAGACATTGGACAGTCGCGCATGGGCGTGCCCAGGTTGGGGTTCACGATTGCCGACAAGCGATTGCCGACAAAGAACGACTGAAGAGGTTTTGATATGCGCGCGGCGGGGGTGCGGCCTCCTTGCACCCGTCGAGGTGACGGTTGGTACTTTTCGTTCGCAGTCCTGAGCGGTCTTGCGGACGGTTTCAGCCAATCGAACCGTTCGCCGCGAAAAGCCAGACGAAGGTTTTGCCGTTCTCTTCCTTCGTCACACGCCTTCGGCGAGCGTGGTCATGAAATGCGCCGGCCCGCTGGTGGTTTGCCAGCAATGGGGGAGCGCGACGGTTAGAGCCCGTCCGCTCCTACCTTTCGAGGTGGGGGAGATTGCTATGGATTTCTCTTCTCAAGCGCTTCGCCGTGGGGAAATTGTGATCTGGTCGGGCGCACTGGAAAAACAGCGCCACGATGCGGCAGTGAAGCCAGCGCCGCCGATCAAGGAACACAAGCCGCGATTGTGCCGTCGCCCTGACTCTGCGGACGTTGGCGAATTCAAACTCTCAGACGAGCGAGTGATCCGAAGCCTTCGGAGGAAATGGGGCATAGGACTGTGAGCACAGACGTAAAATTTGATCGCGGTTTCCGATTCTTGACTTCAGAGTACGTCCGCGAACGAATCGACCGCCTTGATGAAATGCTCTCAGAGCCGGAGAACAGCCGCAGGACTGCGTACCTCCAAGAGCAGGTGGATTGGTGGCGCGGGCAATTGCCGTACTGTTGGAAAAGGGAAGGGCTAACATCATGTCCGAAATGAATCTTCAGTTCCCCGCGTGGGCAGAATGCCTCTTTCGTCCCGCGCGCTATAAGGTTATCCGGGGCGGGCGAGGCTCTGGGAAATCTCACTCTGCTGCCCGCGCTCTGATCTTGCTGGCTGCAGAACGTAAACTCAGAATCCTCTGCACCCGTGAATTCCAGAACAGCATCAGCGAAAGCTGTCACGAGCTTCTCACCTCTCAGATTCGGAAGATGGGACTCGCTCACAAGTTCACTATCCAGCAACAATCAATCGTTAGCACTGCCGGCTCAGAATTTATCTTCATCGGCGTCGGATCGAATCCTGAAAAGATTATGAGCGCCGAAGGAATCGACATCGTGTGGTGCGAACAGGCCGAGCGGATGAGCGAGCGCTCGTGGGAAATCTTGGTTCCCACCGTCCGCGAGCCGGGATCCGAAATCTGGGCGACCCTGAATCCCGATGAAGAAAATGACCCTACCTATCGCCGGTTCGTGACGAACACTCCGCCGGATTGCATCTCGCTCGAAATTAACTGGCGCGAGAATCCTTGGTTTCCACCGGAACTCGAGCGCGAGCGCGCATATTTGTATGGCGTGGACCCTGAAAGTGCGGAATGCGTCTGGGGCGGACAGCCGCGCACAAACCAAAGCGCCCAAATCCTGAGAGGCAAGTATGTGATCGAAAGTTTCGCCACTCCAAACCCCGCCATGGACAGGTCGATCGCGGGACCGTTCTACGGCGCCGACTGGGGTTACGCCAACGATCCCACAGTTTTAGTACGGTGCTGGATTCGCGGGGAGGAATTCGGAAAAACGCAAGGGACGCTGCTCGTCGAGTACGAGGCTTATGCGGTCGGCTGCGAGATTTCGGACACGCCCGCTCTTTTCGATAGGATACCTGGCGCAAGAGAACATCTGATTCTTGCGGACTGCTCACTACCGTCTGTGATCAGCCACGTCCACAACGCGGGCTTCCGGATTGAAGGTGCTGAGAAGTGGGCCGGGTCGGTCGAAGACGGCGTGAAGTATTTGCGCTCGTTTGAAAAAATCGTCATCCACAGCCGATGCGTTCACACTCAAGAGGAGGCACGTCTGTGGTCCTTCCGTCAGGACAGGCGCACAGGCGTGGTCATGCCGGATCTGGCGAACGGGTATGACCACTGCTGGGACTCGGTCAGATATGCTCTGGCGAAGCGGATTCCAGCGAAGTCGGGTTTGGCAATCTGGCAGCGGCTCGATAGACCTATGCCGCCCGTGGCAATTACTTCACGGGCTCGGTGAACTCCAACAGAACTCTGAAACCCGCTTTCTTCGTGTTCTCCTGCATCGCCTGCGGGTCAGCTAGAGCAAGAAGGAGTGTTTGCAGCGACTGATCTAGAATCTTCAATTGGTCACCATGACGGCAAGAAAATGAAACAGCTCCGTTCTTTAGAAGCGCCACTCGCTCGTTACATCCGTCAACCGCGCATTTCAGCCGCATTCCTTGGATGTCTTCGAGGCCGACAACGATTTTTCGCTCCACAGTGTTTTGCCCTCCGTCTGCTGAGAATTGTAGGCGAGCAGCGGTGGCGCGGTCCGTGACGGAAATCACCCCGGATGTGTCGTGGTCAAAAGTGGTATTGAATTTGAGGACCTGGCGACTGCACACTAAGAGGAGGAGGCCATCATGCCAAAGTTCATAAAATTCGTAGCTCCGTCTGCGTGCGCAGTGCTGTTAGCGCCCGTTTGTTTCCCGGAACAATTGGAAGTTCACTACCCGCAATTCGTTTATGTTGAGGGGGATCTGTCGGCGCGCGAACCCTTCGATCAGCCCCACAACCATAGCCCCGAGAACGAACCGGTCGAAATTTCGGTGCTGGCTCCCAGCATGTACACGAATACGACTTCGGCCGTTCTTAGCAGCTCGCAGCCGGCGGTAGGGTGGGTCATCCAGTCGTCCAAATCTACGTTTGATCATGACCAGTTTGTTGCGGCGAGATTGAAGGCCGCGGGAATTACACTTTTCGTCCAGCGTCCCGCAGAACCAGAAGAAGGGGGCTGAAAGGTCATTCGTGATGGCATCGTTGAGAATCAAAAATTATCCAGATACGTCGAAGTGCGCCCACAAAGGTTTTGGGCTAACGGGCCACGGCAAAATGCCCGTTATCGAGGAAGGCAGAATGCTGTTTTTCGAAGCCGGATACTGCTCGGATTGCAAATTCCCCATCGGCTATCGCTTAGATCAATCGGGCGCTCGCACAGGGGAAACTCGAATCATCGAATTCGAGGAAGTCAATGCAGCCGAAAATTCTGTGTGATTCGGTTAGCCCTGGCAGAGAATGCCGCTGAGGTTGCTGGTGTCCGTTAAGGTGTCCCGAAACTGTCTTTTGAGGTCACTTGGCATGCTTCTAGGAGAGTGAGCGCGCTCCTAAACTATTGAGGTTACGTCGCATTGCGTCATTCTAAAGATTTTCGAAATGTCACTGCTGTCGTCCCATGCTTTGCTGGTGGAGCGCCGGGCGTCCCCGCCCGGCTGGGATGGCCGTTGGACGGGCGAGACACCCGTCCAGCCGCTCTAGGCCTTGGCCGGTTCCGGGGCAGGCGCTTCTTCCTTGCGATTTTCCTTGACCCACTTGTGGCGCTGCGCACGCAGTTTCAGGAAAGTCCGCGCCTCTTTATACAAGCGCTTGCGTTCCGAGTTGTCGAACATCGCCTTCCTCAAAATGCGGTACGCAGCCTTGGGCCGGAAATAATACTCATCGTAAAAGTGGTGCACTGCTTCCAGAAGTTCGGCGGCTGGCAGGCCGGGATACTCGATCTGCACCATCTGATGGCCGCCGTCGTCCACCATTTTTGTGTCGTTGGTCATGAAGCCATTCTTGATCGCGAATTCGTGCAGTTCCGTTCCCGGGTAAGCGTGCGCCACCGAAACCTGGATCGTTTCCACGTCGAGTTCCTTAGCGAACTTGATGGTGTTCTTGATGGTCTCGCGGCTTTCCCCAGGCAGGCCAATGATGAAATCTCCGTGCACCACCAGCCCCAGCTTGTGGCAATCCTTGGTGAACTGGCGGGCGCGCTCTATGGTCGCGCCTTTCTTGATGTTCTTCAAAATCTGTTGATCGCCCGATTCGTAGCCCACAATCAGAAGCCGGCATCCCGCTTCCTTCATGGCTTTGAGCGTTTCGAAGTCCGTGGTGACTCGCGAGGTGCACGACCAGGTCAGGCCCAGCGGTTTCAGCTTGGCGCACAATTCGACCGTGCGTGCCTTCTGCAGGTTGAAGGTGTCGTCGTCGAAGAAAAATTCCTTCACGTACGGCCAGTAGTCTTTCGCCTTGGCCATCTCGCGCGCCACGTCGTCCGTGGAGCGTTTGCGCCACGGGTGTCCGCTCAGGGTCTGGGGCCAGAGGCAGAAGGTGCACTGCGCCGGGCACCCGCGCGTTGTGTACAGAGACACAAACGGGTGGAGCAGAAAGGGCACATTGTAACGTCGGACGTCCAAGTCCCGCCGGTAGACGTCGGTCACGTGCGGCAGAGCGTCCAGATTCTCAATGGTCGGCCGGTCGGGATTGTGTACGACCCCGCCATTCTTACGGTAGGAAATGCCAAGAATGTCTTCGATTGGCTTGCCCTGGGCATATTCGACGATGGAGTAGTCGAATTCCTTGCGGCAGGCTACGTCAATCACCTTTGCCTCCATCAAAGACTTCTCGGGCAGCACGCTGACGTGGGGTCCGACGAAAGCAATTTTGATGTGAGGATGGCTGTCTTTGATGGCCTCGGCGATGCGGACGTCACCGGCGAAACCCGGAGTACTCGTGAACAGTACGAGCAGTTCGTAGTCCTTGCAGGTGCGGATCGTCTCTTCCGCCGTGATGTGGTGAGGCGGCGCGTCCAGCAAACGCGCGCCTTCGAGCATCCCCGTCGGATAGGCGAGCCAGACCGGGTACCAGTACGATTCGATCTCGCGCGTAGCGGGCCAGCGAGACCCTGCGCCCCCATCGAAATTCTCAAACGAAGGCGGATTCAAAAACAGTGTTTTTAATGGCATATTTGTGAGTCTCTATTTTAGCACTCTTAGGTGTGCACATACCCCAATCGACGCTACCATCCAGGTACGTCTCCAACCTGCATCGAAAGCGTGGAAGCCCTTGTCCGAGTGTGCCTTAGCGGGGCCCAAATCGCAAAGTAACTTGGCCGAACGTCGCTATTGCGCATTAAGGCGCAAGAATCGACCGCCAGCCGGGCGTTAGCTTGGATGCTTCACTTCACGCCGGGGCTTGGCAGCGCCCATTGCTCCAAATCGCCGGTCGCCCGCAGCAGGTTCATGCGGACCCGCTGGTATTCAAAATCGGCATCCTGAAAAAGCAGAAAGCGTTCGGCGGCCTGCACCCGTGCATCGGCCAATTCGTGCAAGGTGCCAGTTTTTGCGTCGATCCGAGTCTGGGCAGCTTCAAGGCCCGACTGTGCGAGTTGATATTCCAGTTGCGCTACCTCGCGGGCAGCCTCGAGTTGCTCGGCGGCGCGTTGTAGTTTTAGCGTTTCCTCCGCCACCTGATTGCGAGTTGCCTCCGCTTGCTTCTTCGCCTTCAGGGCTTCGGCCGCGGCTGCGTCGGCGCGGGCGCGCTGGCTGGCATTGAATATGGGGATGCGGAGGGCAAAGCCGACCGTGGCATTGTCCGCCTGAAAGCGAGTGTAGTACTGGGTGTAGTTATTGAAGGTGGAGAGGCGCGCATACTGAGCAGAGAAGTCGATCGACGGTAATAAGGAGCGATGCTCGCCCGCAGCCCGCATCGATTCCGCCAGGGAATGCTGCTCGGCAAACTTGATGGCGGGGCTGGAGGCAATCGCCTTTTCTGAGAGATCTTCTTCCGGCGCGACGGGCGGCAAGGCCGGAATGGTTTCGGGCGCGAGTTCGATCGAGGAAACCGGCAAACCGGTCAGGGTCGAAAGGTGGCGCCGCAGGACGTCGGCATTGCCACGTGCCTCGGCCCGGTGAAGGCGCACGCGCGCTGCGACGAGCTTGGCTTTGTTCAAGTCTACGGTGCTGTCCACGCCTTCCTGCAAGCGCTCGGACACGGCTTGTTCCATTTTCTGCGCCTCGGCCTCGTCCTGCCGCAAATGCTGGAGGCGCGCCTCCCACTTCGCCAGCTCAGCGTAGGTCAAGGCGACGTCCTGGATGACCGCATTGCGCTGGTCTTTGTCCTGGAACTCGGAAGCATGCCAGTCAATTTTCGCCGCGCCCAGGAACTGCCGTTGCGCGGGATTGAAGACCGAACTTTGCGCGACGGCATTTACCAGCGCCGGCGCCGACCCTTCGATGCTGAGGGGAAATCCATAAGACCAGCCGAGTCCCGAGCCGACGACGAGTTGAGGTATGTAGTTGTTGCGGAGTTCCCGGTAGGAGGCAAAGGCCCGCTGCACGTCAGCACCTGCAATCGCCGAACTTGTGCTATGGGCGAGCGCCAGCCGAATGGCGCGCTCGAGCGGGAGCGGTTCAGCCTGGCCGTGCCCTGCGATCGTCAGGACGGCCGCAAATAAGGCGAGCAGACTTGTGCTGTGCAAACCCGGCCATCGGAATTTCATCTCGTCACCTTCATCTCGTCACTTCTTCATAGTCACGCACAAATTGTAGTGCGCCACCAGCGAGACGGGCAGCAACTTTGCTAGGACTGATCGAATCAAAGGTCTTGGTCAGGGATGTTTTGGGTAGGGCACGGCTTCAGCCGTGCCGTCCAGACCCAATAAAAACGTGGGCTTTAGCCCCTGAGGTGTCCGGCAATTTACTCATTCGGTTCATTCGTGCGCAACTCGATTCAGCGCCTGCTGAGCGCTGCCGTAACTGTGGGCCAATGACAAGGAAGCACGGTACTCGCGCGCCGCACCGGCTTTGTCTCCTTGCTTTTCCAGCAGCGCCCCCCGCAAATAATGGGCCCGGAACGCAGGAGCCTTTTCTACCGGACCCGAGGCGAGATACCGATTCACGAGTTCCGTGGCGAGGGGGTAACTGCGACCGGCGCGTTCCAGCATAGCGGAAGCTTCCCACAGAACATCCGGTTCGGGATTGGGCGCCTGGCTAAGCTTGACGATGGCTTGTTCCATTTCGTCGAAGCGCTTCTGATGACGGAAAAATAGTGCGAGGTTCAGCCACGCTTCCGCGTCACCCTTGCTGAGCTCGATGTACTGGTGATATTCGTGTTCGGCGGTGGCGAAGTCTTTTTTCTTTTCGGCGATGCGGGCGTAGATCCAATGCTCACGACCAGGGTCCACGGTTCCGATGAACTGTGCCTGCTCGCGGGCCTTCTGCTCGCCTCCGCCGACGATGCCGGGCGCGTCAATATAAAACTCCGCCAGATCGAGCCGTGCCTCTATATCTTTCGTGTTCAGTTGCACAGCGCGCTCAAACTCTCCGCGGACTTTTCCGGCCAGGCTCGCCGCCGCCAGGAAATTTGCCCGGTCCGCCTTTTCGCCGTACACCCGCCCCAGCCAAAGATGGAAACGGCTGTTGTCCGGAGCGAGGGAGGCCGCTTTTCTGCACGAGGATTCCGCGCGATCCCAATCTTCGAGCGCGAAGTAAGCACGGCAAAGCAGGTTGGACGATTCCGCGTCGGCCGGAGCGGAAGAAAGACGGCCATTCAATTCGGCGATGGCTTCATCGATCCGGCCGGCCGCCAGCATGTCTTTTGCGGAGTCGGCCACGCTGGCCGTTAGTGGGGTCACCAGCAACAGTAGAATCAGAAAGACTCTGGAAGTGCGCGTGATGCGTATGAGCGTGATCATTTAGAACTTGACCTGCGTTCCGTCGCCAATTGGTTTGCCATTCGACGCATTGATTGCAACCACGTCCTTGGCGGAGAGGCCGCGCGATACTTCCACCTGCGTGAGATTGGAAAGGGAAGTCTCCACATCCCGTCGCTTGAGTCCGTGGCCGACAACCTGCAAAACGTACGGCTTCGAGTCATCCATTCGCACTGCCTCTCGCGGTACCACCAGCACGTTATCGTGCTCGGCGACGACGATCGTTATCCCGACGTTTATATTGGGTAACAGTTTCAAATCCTTGTTATCTACGATGCTGGTTGTCTCACCAACGTTGCGGGAGCCGCGCAACTTCACCGTGGATGGGATAGCGGTCAGCGCGGAGCGCCACACGCGTCCGGGGACGGCGTCCCAGGTAATTTCAATCGGATCTCCCGGAGCCAGTCTGCCGACGTCGGGTTCATCAACGAACGCGCGCACCACCACTTTTCGCAGGTCCGCCACTTGCAGCAGAAGATCTCCGGCCGCGACGAAGCCGCCTTGCTTGGCCGGCAGCGAGTACACAACGCCCTCAAAAGGAGCGCGGACATTCGATTTCGACAGGACATCCTGGGCGGCATCGTAGGTGGCCTGGGCTTCAGATCGCTGCGCATCGACGCGCGCTAACTCCGCTTTCGAATATCGTTTCGTCTGCTTTTGCCGCAGAAATGTAAGTTGAGCGTCCGCGCGGGCCAGAGCGTTCTCTGCTTCACGTACTTCTCCCGCCGATGCCGCGCCTTGCTGCACGAGTTTTTTTAGCGCCTCCAAATTGCGTTGTGCTGAATCGCGGTCGGTGCCAGCCTTCACCAATTGCGCGTCGAGGCTCAACACTTCTTCCTGAGTCCCGCCTCGTTCCGCGGCGCTCAGGTCGGCCAGCGCTGCTCTCAATTGGGTTTGGGCTCGAGCGGCATGGGCACGCGCGTCGGCGTCATCCAGAACGATCAGCAACTGGCCCTTCTTGACGGAGTCGCCTTCCTTGACGTAAATGCGCCGCACGCTGGTCGAGACGGGAGCGTGAGCCTCGAAGTTGTTGACGGGCTCGATTTTTCCGTTAGTAGAAACCAGGCTGCGAATCGCGCTCTGCCCGACAACCGCGGTTCGCACCGGCACCGCGTCATCGCGACGGGAGACGAAAGCGGCCAGCACGATCACCGCCGCCAAAATCGCAAGCGCCGTGATCCACCAACGCCCCGGCTGGCGTCTCGAACTGTTTCCATTCAATGGCATGCAGAGAAAAGCGCAAGCTTCAATGTATCATCCACGCGCTACGGGAAGCAGGCAAATGCAAGCTTAGGACTTACTTGTTTAGATGCAGAGCGTCGGCCATTTGCGTCAGGCAGAGTGCGGAATTACGCGGTGAATCCTGATTCATATGGTGGAGGGACCGGAGTCTCACCCGTCCAGCCGGGCGGGGAACGCCCGGCGCTCCTCCAGCAAGCCTGGAGCGGTCGCGGCTCTGGGTACAATAATCAGATGCCGAAATTTCCCAGTTCCAAATCTCCCCGTTACACCGCGGAGCACGCCAGCGCCGGGCTCGATCACGACTTTCCGGAAATTGAGACCTGGCCGAATCAGTTTCCGGGATACGAAATTGTTGTGGATGATCCCGAATTCACGTCCGTCTGCCCAAAGACGGGCTTGCCGGACTTCGGCAACATCGTGATCCGCTACGAGCCCGATCGCCGGTGCCTGGAGTTGAAATCCTTGAAAGAATATCTCCAGTCGTATCGCAACCTCGGCATCTTCCAGGAGAACATCGTGAATCAGGTGCTGCAGGATGTTGTGCGCTGGGCCAAGCCAGTGTGGGCCGAAGTGAAAGGTGAGTTCCGTCCGCGCGGCGGGATTTCGACAGTCGTGATCGCGAAGTGGCCCCGAGGGAAGAAAAGTCGGAAGTGATCGGACGCCTTCCGGAGCGTGATGGAGTTGTTCCGCCCGCCACTTAGCGCGATGCGGACGCCGCCCGTGGTTTGATGAGTTCGATTTCGGTTGCGCATTCAGCCTTGACTCGGCTTATTTCGTAGGCCCCTTGCAAGTTCAGCCAGAACTGTTCGGTCGTACCGAAGAAGCGGGACAAACGGACAGCGGTATCGGCGCTGATGCCACGCCGTTCGAGAACGATGTCATTCACGCGAGGCGCGGGCACGTGCAGCCGCTTGGCTAATTCGTAAGGGGAGATGCCCATCGGCTTCAGGAACTCCTCGCGCAGGATTTGGCCGGGATGAACTCTCCAGTTTGGTATGCCTTTTCTGATAATGCTCATGCTCATTGGCCTTACTGATAGTCCGTGATTTCTACATCGTAGGCGTCGGGTCCACGCCAGTCGAAGCAAATTCTGTACTGATCGTTGATTCGTATGCTGTACTGCCCCTTCCGATTACCGCGCAGCTTCTCCAGCCGGTTTCCCGGAGGGACCTTCAAGTCGTCCAGCGTCCGGGCGCTATCGAGCATGGCCAGCTTCCGTCTCGTCACGCTGGCTGGCGGTGCACCGCGTGTCTTGCCGGTTTTCCAGATTTCCGCCGTTTCCTTGTTGGCGAAAGTCTTGATCACTGGGCAATAATAACGGCGTACGTTAATAATGTCAATCGTTAATACGGTTGGTGTTATGCGGGCGGTGAACTCTATCTGGGGCCGCAGGCGAAACCAAGTTCTTTCCAAATGCTGTTCCATTGCCAGATCCCGTAAGCGGCCTCGTCGGGTAGACGGCAGTCGAGTTGATGAGCGAGTGCGATTACCTGACCGCGGTGATGCGCATCGTGGGCGAACATATAGGCAAACATGGTCGCGCCCGCCGGCCATACGGGAGCCCAACTGCCGCGTGAGAATTTGGTCACGCGCCGGTCCGGATTCTCCGACAATGCTTCCCGGAGCATTTGCAGGCAGCGCGCAGCGCTCTTTCGGTGGGCGCTGGCCGCTTGTTTTACGGTGCAGCGGACCGGGTCCAGAGCCGCAGGGCATCTGAGATGCGGCGCCGAATGCTTCAGCCAAACCAGGCGGTTATTGTGCACATGGGCAAGGATGGCGGCGATGGTGCGGCCTTCCAGCCGGTTCATACCGGGCGGTTTCGCTCGCCAGGCGTGCGCATCGAGGTGCTCGAAGAGAAGCTGGTTGATTCGGCCGTTGGCAGCGTACGTTTCCAGTAAGACTTCGCGAATATTTGACTGGTTGATGGTTGACTTGGCCACAGTCCGTCGCGCCACAGATGCTCCTTGTGACAATTGATTTCCCAATGATAGCGCCGGTTCCGCCTTTCTTTTCTTCGTCATGCTATATTCGCTCGATCTGTGGCCCCGGCGAAACTATATCCGCGCACGGCACTGGCGCTTCTGACGGCGCTGAACCTGCTCAATTACATCGATCGCTCCGTGTTGTTCGCGGTACAGGACCTGGTCAAAGCGGAGTTTCATCGAAGCGACGCGGCCTTCGGCCTGCTCACCAGCATCTTCTTCATCTTTTACATGTGTGCGGCGCCTTTCATGGGGCCGCTTTCACTGCGCTTCTCACGCAAGCGCGTCATCGTCGCCGGAGCCCTGGTGTGGAGTGTGGCCACTCTGCTCACCGCCGTCACGAAAAACTTCAATGAACTGCTCATTCGTCACACCCTGGTGGGCATCGGCGAAGCCAGCTTTGTGATTCTCTCGCCAACCTTTGTCGCGGACATGTTTCCGGTCGAAAAGCGAGGACGCGTGATGGGGGTATTTTATCTCGCAATCCCGGTCGGAACCGCGTTGGGATATTTGCTGGGCGGAGTCATGGGGCCCAAATACGGCTGGCGCGCTCCATTTTACGTTGGGGCCGCGCCCGGAGTACTGCTGGCATTGCTGCTTCTATTGATCCCGGAGCCGCAACTCGGCCAATTCGATACGCCCGAAAGCAAGACTCCAGAGCGGGACACGGTGAAAAGCCTGATCCACAATCCCGCATTTCTCACGGCAACCCTGGGCATGGCAATGATGACGTTCGCGCTTGGAGGACTCCAGGTCTGGATGCCCACCTTTCTGCATCGCGCCCACGGTTACAGCCTGCTGGATGCCAACATCATTTTTGGGTTGAGCACCATCTCCAACGGCCTGGTTGCGTCACTCGCGGGCGGCTGGATCTCCGATCGGCTGCTGCGACGAACCAAATCTGCACACTACCTCGTGTCCGCAGTCAGTCTGTTGTTGGGCATTCCAGCCATGTGCGTGGCCTTGTTTGCGAGCGGCAGGCCCATGGTCGTGGGCATTTTCGTAGCCGAGTTTTTGCTGCTCTTGAACACCGGTCCGCTGAACGCCGCCGTGATCGATTCGGTTGGACCGCATGTGCGCGCGGCCGCCTTGGCAGCAAACATCTTTATTTTCCACCTGCTCGGCGATGTGCCGTCCCCTGTTCTTATCGGCTACATGTCGGACAAGTATTCGCTGCAACTTGCCTTCTTGGGGCCAGTCCTCGCGATCGCGCTCTCATCTGCCATACTGTTTTACGGCATGAGATTTGCTCCACCACTGGGGATCAGTGGTGAATCGGCGGCATCGCAAGTTTCCTCAGGAGCATCTTCCTAGCAGAATGCATTGGCAAACATTTCACTGGATTGCCGGCGTCATCCTGGCACTGGCCTGGTTTTCGCGCATCGTGGAAGCGGCAATCGGAATGCCGCGTGTCGCCGACATCGCGCGGCCCGAATGGGATCGTCGGCCAGCGACCCCAAACGGCGAGCCCAAAGTCAGCATCATTGTTCCCGCTCGCAACGAAGCAGAGCATATTCGCGAGACGCTATCTCAATTGCTGGCGCTCGATTATCCCAACTACGAAGTAGTTGTCGTCAACGACCGCTCGACCGACCGCACCGGCCAGATCGTGGATGAGGTTGCCGCAAGTCCTCAAGCCCACGGCTTGCTGAAGGTGATCCACATATCAGAACTGCCATCGGGGTGGTTAGGCAAAACCCACGCCATGTGGAGGGCCGGCGAACAGGCGAGTGGGGACTGGTTGCTCTTCACCGATGCCGACGTGCTCTTCAAGCCCGATTCTCTGCGGCGCGCCGTTGCCTATGCGGAAGCGGAACGAGCCCACCACGTCGTCCTTTTCCCGCGCATGATCATGAAGAGCCCGGGCGAGAGAATGATGATCGCCTTCTTCCAGATGCTATTCGTTTTTGGGCACCGGCCGTGGAGAGTTGCCAATCCCAAAGCGCGGGATCACATGGGGGTGGGCGCTTTCAACATGGTCCGGCGTTCAGTCTATGAGGCGGTCGGAAGCTATCGCGCATTGCGCATGGAAGTGATCGACGACATGAAACTGGGCAAAGTAGTCAAGAATGCGGGCTTCGCTCAGCGCAATGTTTCCGGAGAGGACTTGATTTCCCTCCGCTGGGCAAAGGGGGTTCTCGGCATCGTCAACAATCTCACCAAGAATTTTTTTGCCGTGCTTTCTTTTCAATGGTGGCGAACCGTGGTCACAATCGTGGGTCTGGGTTTTCTGAATCTCGGACCATTTCTGGGTGTCTGGTTCGCGCATGGATGGGCACGAGTTCCTTACGCCATCGCGCTAGGTTCGCTGTTTGCGATTTATTGCGGCATGTCGTTCCGGTCGCCCATCCCGCCATATTATTTCTTTCTGCATCCGATCAGCACCAGCCTGTTCATATATATATTGCTGCGCTCCATGGTCCACACCCTCTGGAACGACGGCATCGTGTGGCGCGGGACGAAGTATCCGCTGGAAGAGTTGCGCAAGGGAATGGTGTGAAATCGGTGGATGGCGATCAGCGCCGGACCGCTACTGCGGCTCGCCAGGATCTTCGATCGAAATCGGATCGCCCTCTTTGGTACGCGTCTTCTTGGCGGCTTTGGGCCGTTTGAACTTCCCGGCACTATGGTGACCCGGGTGTTCCACATCGTAATCCGTGGGTACCGCTGGAAACAGGAGAAAAGCGCCTTCGCCCAGTTGTTGGGAGCGGCGCAAAATGATCTCGGCGCGTCCGTCGTAGTCCTGGATCGTGCCCTTGATTTCAATCTGGCGGCCTTCGAGCTGGCGAACGTCGCCCATCTTCTTGAGATCGCCCGGGAACACGACCACGGTGAAGGGACACGTCTTGTCTTTGCAGAAGTTCAGGATCTTTGCGCCCTTGCGGCCATCTTCCACGTGCAGCACGGTTCCACTGACGCAAGCGCTCGTGCCCACATGCTGGCTCGCCTCGGCGTAGGACACGCAGTCAAGCTTGGAAGTATTGCGCGCGGAACAAACCAGGTTTGCGACGAGAACGGTCGCCGCGAGAAAAGTCAGAAGAAGAAAACGCATGACAGGTTAGGCGCGGAAAAGTGCGTCCTCAATTTTCATTGTAGGCATTGAGGAGAGGTTCCACGCTAAGCAGGACGAATATTTCTGCAGCGACTTCCCGAATAGGGAAATTGCGGCGCCGGGGTCCCAGCGCGCCCGGTTTTGGCGTGATGGGGTGGGGCGCCGGGGGTTGGCCCCGGCGTGCCGCATTTTCTCGGTCAAACCAACCGCGCCCAGCTACTTGCCGAAAGCCTTTACGCCCGCGGCTTCGTCTTCCTTAACATCGAAGACGGTGTAGAGCTTGGTGATCTGCAGCAGGTCGTGTACTTTCTTCGTGAGGTTGAGCAGTTTGAGTTCGCCGCCTTGGTTCTTTGCCGTGGTAAAGGCGCTGACCAGCTCGCCGATACCTGAGCTGTCGATATAATTCACGTCGCCGAGGTTCAGCAGAATCTTTTTCTGGCCCTTGGAAAGCAAATCGCGCACGGTATCGCGCAGAACTACGCTGCCTTCGCCGAGGGTGATCCGGCCGCTGAGATCGACAATGGTGACGCCATCCACCTGACGAGTACTGGACTTCATGGTCACTGAGGAGCCTCCTTGGAGTCCGCGGGGTTGCCGTGGACGTGCTTGATCATTCTAAGTTCGGTGCCCGTCTGGGAGGGGTGGATTTCCACCACATCCATGAACGAGCGTATCAGGAAAATGCCTCGCCCTGACGTCTTCATCAGATTATCAGGCGCCAATGGATCCGGAATCCTACTGACGTCGAGCCCTTTGCCTTGATCGCGGATCACGATCACCAGGTCACGGGGCGTACGTTCAAATGCCAGTGTAACCTTCTTACTCGGATCGTAGGCATTGCCATGCAAAACCGCGTTAACTGCTCCTTCTCGCACCGCCATGGAGATCTTCATGATCTCCTCGTCGTCAAAACCGGCTTCCGCCGCCATGCGGCTGGCCGTCTCTTCGGCATTGTTCACCGTCTCCAGCGTCGAATCGAGCGTATAGGAGACGCGGTCTGCGGACATAGTGCGAACGATTCCTGAGTCGGCCTTCGCCTGGTTTGCGACGGTGACGCCAGCCTCAAACTGCCAGCCCGAATGCCGTGGACGGGCGAATTGAGAGTTTGCCTGTCGGGCTCGCAAAAGTCAACGCGATACCCCATATTGTACCGCGTTAGAAATGTACCGACGACATTGGTCGCTATTACTGGGCGACTCTCATTTTAAAACGGCTGTTGAGACGTGGGATACTTCGGTCACCCTTGTCCCTTCCCGCAAGCTGAAGGAAAAGAGCAACCTCGCGAGCCATATCCCAATACCATATGGATGTCTGAGCATCGTCGCCCTCATCTTAGGCGCCTTGACCACGCCAGCTCTCTCTCCCCTTGCAATCGGGATGGCGATATTTTTAAAGTAGCCCGATACCTCGCACGCCACATCTCATTATGCGCCGGCGCTGCGCACCGCGGAGAAGAACCGCCTGAGCTTGGCTGCATCCAGCCGGCCATCCGTCCGCACACCGGAACATACATCCAGCCCGAACGGGCCCACGTCTTCAATTGCCTGGCCTACGTTCTCCGGCGTGAGCCCTCCAGCCAGAAACAGCGGGATGCCGATGCGTTCCCGGATCGCACGACTCAGGGTCCAATCATGAGTTCTGCCCGTACCGCCTAATTCCTTGACCGCGACTTTCTGGTTACCGGAATCGAGCAGGATGGCATCCACATGCGGCGCGACCCGCGCAGCCTCCTCGATGGACTCAGGACCTGTCACATGCACAACCTGGACTACAGAAATCCCCGGCAGAGCATCCTTCAGATCGCAATGCGTGCCGGCTGTGAGATGATCGCAAATCTGGATCGTATTCGTCCCGCAGAAGTGCTGCTGCTCGACGATGTCGATAACTCGTTGTCGCGAAGTCAGCAGGAATGTCCCGATCGCCGGTGGAACGGTCGCGGCAATCTCCGCGATCTGGTCATCGCTGATCACACCCGGCCCGCTCGGCATGTGGGAAACCAGGCCCAGCGCGGATGCTCCGCACTCGATGGCCAGAGCCGCTTCGTCGATGCTGGCGATGCAGCAGATTTTTACTCGGGGCGTGCGCTCAGGTTTCATGGATTTATTGAGTCAGTGAAACATTTTTTCATTGAATCATTGAAAGCCCGCTGGGATGCAATGTTCCAATGACTCAATGACTCAATTGCCCCTACTCGCCGTAGGGAACCCAGATGTTCTTGACCTGCGTAGCGTGCTCAAGAAACCAGCGGCCCTCGGACACCTTCGGATTGAACCAGTCGATGGCGCGGCCTTCGTTCGTCCAAACCTGCTTCAGATTGCCCACCGACATCGCCTTGGCCGCCGCGGCGCTCGCTTCATCGCCAAAGCACCAGATGGCATCGACATCGTCGTGCTCGGCGAGCGTCTTCAGAAGCTGCGACGTATATCCGGTCACGATATTCAGCGCTCCGCCGGGCAAGTCGCTGGTGTCGAAAAGCTGGTAGAGATCGCCGGTGATCAGCGGATAGGCTTCCGAGGGAACGGCGATCACCGTGTTTCCCGCCGCGAGAGCGGGCATCACGAGCGAAAGGAAGCCGAGCAGCGGCGCCTGCCGCGGACAGATGATGCCCACCGTTCCAATCGCCTCGTTCATCGCGATCGCGACATTCCGAAACGGAGGGTTGTGCACCGCGCCGTCAAACTTATCGGCCCAGGCCGCGTACGAGAAGATGCGCGAGATGCTGTGCTCGACTTCCGTGGCAGCCCACTTTTCGCCAACCACGGCAGCGAGACGTTGCGCAATCTCGTCGCGCCGCTGGGAAAGATTCTCCGCGCAGTAATAAAGAACCTGGGCACGGTTGTGCGCGGTTGCTTTTGCCCACGATGTCGCTTTCCGCGCCGCCTCGACTGCGTTGCGAATGTCTTTGCGATTGCCCAGCGGAGCTTCGCCCAGCAATCGCCCATCGGCCGCGCGCACCTCCAGGCTGTAGCCGGAGTCGGGACGCGCCTGCTTGCCGCCGATGTAGAGCTTAACGGTTCGGTCGATGTCAGGGGTGCTCGCAGGAGTATTGGCGTCAGAAGCAGTGGAGTCCTCGTCCAGTTCCGCCTCGGGCGGTGCTTGCTTCTCCACTGGGAGCCGCGGCGCACTCTTGAACCACGCCGGCTCCATGTATTCGAGTAAGCCTTCGCGTCCGCCCTCGCGTCCGTAACCGCTCTCACGGTAGCCACCAAAGCCGCAGGAAGCGTCGAACAGGTTGGTGCAGTTTACCCAGACCACTCCCGCTTTTAGTTGCGCGGCAACGTGCAGGGCAACGTTGATGCTCTCGCTCCAGACGCAAGCTGCCAGCCCGTAAACCGTATTGTTCGCCAACTCCACTGCTTCCGCGGGCGTGCGAAACGTCATCGCCGCCAGCACCGGTCCGAAGATTTCCTGCTGCGCAACAATCGACGTCGGATGCACATTGCTCAGAAGCGTCGGCGGATAATAGAACCCGCGGGCCGGCAGCGTGACCTGCGGCTGCCAACACGTAGCGCCGTCCGCGACACCTTGATCGACCAGCTTACGAATGCGGTCCAGTTGGACCTTCGCCACGATGGCGCCGATGTCGATCGCCTTGTCGAGTGGCGCGCCGATGCGCAGCGTGCTCATTCGGTCCTGAACTTTGGCGATCAGAGCTTCGGCAATGCTTTCTTGCATCAGCAGCCGCGAGCCCGCGCAACATACCTGTCCCTGATTGAACCAGATTCCGTCGACCAGTCCTTCCACTGTGCTATCGAGGTCGGCGTCTTCGAACACGATGAATGGAGACTTTCCGCCGAGCTCAAGCGAGAGGCGCTTGTGACTCGTGGCTGTGGCGGCACGAATCGCGCGTCCGACTTCGGTTGATCCGGTGAACGCGATCTTGTCCACATTCGGATGCTTGACCAGCGCCTCGCCGGTTGAGCCGTCTCCGGTAACAATGTTGACCACACCGGCGGGCAAGCCAGCTTCCTGGCAGATTCCAGCGAAAGCCAGCGCAGTCAGGGGTGTGAATTCCGCCGGCTTCAAAACCACGGTGTTTCCAGTCGCGAGCGCCGGCGCAATCTTCCAGGCCAGCATCAACAGCGGGAAGTTCCAGGGGATGATTTGGCCGACGACGCCGCAGGGTACGTACTCGTGAAATTCTTGTTCCAGAAGTTGCGCCCATCCTGCGTGATGATAGAAATGTCGCGCCACCAGCGGAATGTCAATGTCGCGACTCTCGCGGATGGGCTTGCCGTTGTCCATCGTCTCGAGAACCGAGAGCAGGCGCGAATGCTTCTGCAGCAGCCGCGCGATGGCATACAAGTAGCGCGCGCGGGAATGCGGGGTGAGCGCCTGCCATTCCGAAGACGCCGCTCGCGCCGCCTTGACCGCAGCGTCAATGTCTGCCGCCGACCCCTGCGCAACCGACGCAAGCTTCTCCCCGGTCGAAGGATCGACGGTGTCGAAGTACTCTCCTGCCGCGGGCGCCTGCCATCCACCGCCGATGAAATGTTGGAAGCGGTAGCCGTGACGCTCCAGCCACGTCGCTGCTTCTTTCGAATCCTCTGGAGCGGGGCCGTATTCCATGCTCACGAACTTTTCGGCGATGCTCATGGCGTTTGCTCGATTCCTTCTTCAGGCGGTGTTGAGAAACCCGGTACTAGTAAATTCGGGCGAGCCGCGTGTCGTGTTAAACCTCGCGATTGTCGAACAAAAGCATGACCGGAGGGTCGGTTGTGAAGGTTTGCACATCCGCCGCCGCTTGTCCTTCCGCGCTCGCAAAAGCCTTTTGGATGGCCGTCATATCGTCGAAATGCAAGGTCGCGACCAGATGGTAGCCGGAGAGCCCGGCCGGTGTCGCAACCAGACCTTGGCTGACCTCATACTTCCTAAGACCGGGTATTTTCTTTGCGATTGGGACGTGGTTGGCGAAGTAGTATTTGTCAAAAGCGGCTGCGTCCTTCGGGGTCTTATAGAGCACCAGCAGTCGAACCATTGCGTTTCTCCCCTGTTGAAGTTCTTTTCCGCTAATTCTCCAGCGACGATTGACGGTTGTCGATGTGCTTGGAAACGCTCGCCCAGACTCACGCCAGCGGATGCCGATACTCCGCGGAATAACGTCCGGTCGCATGATGCTCCAACTGCCGCTCGATATCACCCAGCAGCCCGCTGGCTCCAACGCGGAACATTTCCGCCCGCAGCCATGAGGGGCCCAGTTCCTCTTTAATCATCGCCAGCCAATCGATCGACTGCTTCGCCGTGCGGATGCCGCCCGCTGGCTTGAACCCCACCGCCATTCCAGTTTGCTGCGCGTATTCGCGGATGGCGCGCGTCATTACCAAGCCAACCGGCAAAGTCGCGTTCGTGGGCTCTTTGCCCGTCGAAGTCTTAATGAAGTCAGCGCCCGCCATCATGGCGACCACGCTCGCGCGCGCCACGTTGCGCAGAGTGAGCAGATCGCCGGTTCCAAGAATCACCTTCATATGCCTGGATCCACAGGCCTGCTTGAAAGCCGCTACCTCGTCGTAGAGCGCCTGCCAGCGGCCACCGAAAACATGGGCTCGGGTGATGACGACGTCGATCTCATGCGCGCCTGCCTCGACCGATCGGCGAATCTCCGCCACCCGCTCCGCCAGCGGCGATAGGCCGGCGGGGAAACCGGTGGACACGGCCGCGATATGCACTCCGCTGCCTTCGAGCGCGTGCAGAGCCGTTTCCACAAACGTGTGGTAGACGCAGATGGCAGCGACCTTGATCTGCAACTCCTCGATCCCCAGCTTCTTTTCCAATTCCTGCTGGATGGGGTGCCGGCCCTTCGCGCACAAACGCCGAACGCGCTCGTCGGTGTCATCGCCGGAGAGAGTCGTCAGATCCATGCAGGTAATCGCCCGTAGAAGCCACGCCGCCTGCCATTCTTTTTTCACCGTCCGTCGAGCGACTTGGGATTGAGCGCGGCGCTCGACCGCGCTGGTGTTGACCCGCACCTCGCGGACCCAGTCCAGGTTGAGAGGAATTCCAGTATTTGGCAGCAGAGGCTGCCCGGAGAGAATGGCAATCGCACTGTCGCGGTCATTTGAAACGCGTTGTGCGACGCTCCGAAAGTCGTTGTGTTCGACCGGCATATGTCTTCTCTGTAAAAAGGCCGCGGAGAAAGCTGGGCTTCGCATCAGGGCCTCGCCTTAATGATGCCGCAAGCTCTCCCTATTTAGATGTCTCATCACGGGCCCGGGCACCAATCCACCCTTCGCGGTTCGATTGTACGGCAGATACCACGAAAGACAAATTCTGCTTTCGTCTTGACACTGGGAGCTTGCACGGCTACGCTCCGATTCCGACATAGGGAGAAGCGATGTTCACGCCCCACACGCTGGGTATTGCGTTGTTCATGATGATCACGAGCGCCATCTGCTGGGGCTCCTGGGCCAACACGTACAAGGGCGTCAAGAATTATCGTTTCGAGCTGTTTTACTGGGACTACGCCGTGGGCATTTTTCTGATTTCGCTGATCCTGGCGCTGACCATGGGAAGCACAGGGAATGACGCTTCGAGTTTCCTGAATAACGTGCGTTCGGCGGATACCAGCAACATCATCTCCACCATGATCGGAGGCGCCATCTTCAATCTGGCGAACCTGCTGCTGGTGGCCGCGATTGATATGGCCGGGCTTGCCATCGCATTTCCGGTTGCTATCGGAATCGCGCTCGTCGTCGGCGTGATTTCAAGTTTTGCCATCCAAATGAAGGGCAACGCGCCGCTCCTTGCCGCGGGCGTCGTGTGCGCTCTCATCGCCGTCGTCATGGACGGAAAAGCCTATGGCAGCCTGGCAATCGCCGGCCGCTCGGTGTCGAAAAAGAGCATCATCGTCTGCGTGGTCTCCGGGGTTCTGATGGGGCTCTGGGCTCCCTTCGTGGCGCGAGCCATGACCAGCGGCAACACACTCGGTCCCTACAGCATCGCTGTCTTCCTTACGCTGGGCGCTCTGCTTTCGTGCCTGATCTGGAACACGTACTTTATGAGGCGGCCTCTGGTCGGCGAGCCCGTGAGTTTCGCCGGTTTTTTCAGCGGTCCGATTTCCGGCCACGCCCTCGGATTGTTGGGCGGATTCATCTGGGGCATCGGCATGGTATTCAATCTGGTCGCTGCCAGCTTTACGGGGGTGGCAATCTCGTACGCCATCGGGCAATCCGCGCCCATGGTCGCCGCGCTCTGGGGTGTTTTTGCCTGGAAGGAATTTGCCGGCGCGCCCGGCAAAGCCAAAATGTACCTCGGGCTGATGTTCCTTTTCTACTGTCTGGGAATCGTGCTGGTGGCGAAAGCAAATGGCTAGAGCAGATCGTGTGGGGACGGGCGCCTCGCCCGTCCAAGCCGAGCACAGCTCGGCAGTTGCCGCTCACCGCCTGACTGCGAGTTGTAAGATTCTTCTGGACACGAACTCATGAATCGCAGGTTAGCCGTGGTTGTCGTCGCATTGTGGGTACTCACAATCTCACTCGCAGCCGCGCAACCGCATTCCGCACCCACCGCGCCACCACCTGTGTCTCCAAAAGTTAACTTCGTCGACATCGCCGAGCGCGCCGGCCTGACTGCCAAAACCGAAGACGGGGGCGACAAGACCAAGCGCTACATCATCGAAACCACCGGCAGCGGCGCCGCTTTCTTCGATTTCGACAACGATGGTTGGCCTGACATTTTCCTGGCCAACGGCAGCCGTCTCGAAGGCTTTCCCAAGGGACAGGAGCCTACCAGCCACCTCTACCGTAACAACCGCGATGGCACGTTCACGGACGTCACCGAAAAAGCCGGCGTCGGTCTGGTCGGCTGGGGCCAGGGAGTCTGCGCCGGCGACTATGACAACGACGGATTCGTTGATTTATTCGTCACCTTCTGGGGCCACGACGTGCTCCTGCACAACAACGGCGATGGCACCTTTACGGATGTCACGCGCAAAGCCGGCCTCTGGCACGACGATGTGCGCTGGTCCACGGGCTGCGCTTTCGTGGATTATGACCGCGACGGTCGTCTCGACTTGTTCATCGCTCACTATGTTGACCTTGATCTACCGCACACGCCCGAACCCGGCAGCGCCGCGACTTGCACGTGGAAAGGGATGCCGGTGATGTGCGGTCCGCGCGGCCTGAAGGGGACGCACAGCGAGCTCTACCACAACAACGGCGATGGCACGTTCACCGACGTCAGCCAGGCATCAGGAGTCGCGAAGACTGACGCCTACTACTGCTTCACCGCGCTCACCGGCGACTTCGACAACGATGGCTGGCCCGACATCTTTGTTTCCTGCGATTCCACGCCCAACCTGCTCTTTCACAACAACCACAACGGCACTTTTACGGAGACCGCCGAAGAGGCCGGGGTAGCCTTCAACGACGGAGGCCGCGAGCAAGCCGGCATGGGCGCCGATGCCGTCGACTACGATGGCGACGGCTGGCTCGACATCATCAAGACGAATTTTTCGGACGACACCGCCACCCTCTATCACAACAATCACGACGGAACATTCACAGATGTCACTTCAGCCGCCGGCCTCGCCAAGAATTCGCAATTCCTGGGGTGGGGCACGCTCTTCCTCGACATTGACAACGACGGCTGGCCCGACATCTTCATGGCAAACGGGCACGTCTATCCTGAACTTGACAGCAAAGGTCTCGGCTTCAACAGTACATTCCGCGAACGTAAACTCCTCTACTGGAACGAGCACAACGGCAGATTTCGCGACATCTCGCTCGATGCCGGCGCGGGCATCACCACTCCGTTCAACAGCCACGGCGTAGCCGCGGCCGATTTCGACAATGACGGAGCGATCGAGATCCTAGTGAACAACAGTCATGATTGCCCCAGCCTGCTGAAAAATCTCGGCGAACACGGAAACTGGATTCTACTGAAATTGGAAGGCACGAAGTCCAATCGCGACGGAATCGGCGCCCGAGTCACCCTCCGTGTCGGCGATCATAAACAGACGCAGGAGGTGCGCAGCGGCGGCGGATACATCTCGCAAAGCGACTTCCGCCTGCACTTCGGGCTGGGCAAGGCTACCCAGGCCGATGCCATCGAGATTCGCTGGCCGAGCGGTCTGGTGCAGCGCTTCGAAAACGTCGCCGGCAACCGCGTCGTAAAAATCCGCGAAAACATAGGCATTATGGAAAAGTGAATTCCCACCCTCGCCGCCGAAGATTCTCGGACTCGTCACAAAACCTCTTGACTTTGCATTTCTAATCTATTTATATGGCCCGATCATTAAAAAGGGTCGCTCGAGGGGTCAGCGGCGAGGTTCCAGCCGCGACGGAGTCGAGCCCAAATCGCCACTCCTGATGAAAAGAAGAGTGGTCACTAAGGTGAAAACCGATGCTGAAAAGAAAAGCGCTGCTCGTAGCGGTTCTGGGTTCCGTGTTTTCCCTCTGTCCACTTCTTTATAGCCAAGCGAACGGCAGTTTTTCCGGAACGGTTGCCGATAAGACAGGATCAGTCATCGCCGGAGCGGCGGTGAAAATTACTTCGCAGGGCACCGGTCTCACTCGTGAAACGAAGACCGACGGATCGGGACACTACGTTGTACCGCTGCTGCCGGTCGCGTTTTATACCATTCGGGTGGAGTCCCAGGGCTTCCAGATTACCGAGCAGAAAGATGTTCGTTTGCAAGTCGACGAACAGCGCGAGATCAATTTCTCGCTGAACCCCGCGTCCGTTTCCGCGACGGTTGAAGTCAGCGCCACCGAAGTAGCAGTCGAAACCACCAATCCAAGCCTCGGCCAGGTCATCACGGCTGAAGAGGTTGCTGACCTTCCTTTGAACGGACGTAACTTCGTCCAACTCGCGACCCTTACTCCCGGAACAACCCAGTCTACAAGCCCGGTAAGCTTCTTTACCAACGGGGCCAGCAGCGAAGCCGCCACCCGCGGCGCTTTTTCGCTATCGGTGGGCGGTTCGCGCGAACAGAGCACGGACTGGCTGCTCGATGGCAACGACAACAACCAGCTCGACGAAGGCGGCATCGCGATCTTTTCTGAGGTCGATGACATTCAGGAGTTCAAGGTACTGTCCTACAACTATTCCGCCGAATATGGAGAGCGCGCCGGTCCCACCGTCCTGGTTACCACCAAGTCGGGCACAAACCAGTATCATGGCACCCTATTCGAGTTCTTCCGCAATACGAACCTCGATGCGACGACGCCGTTCATCAACACCGCAGCGAAGTTCAATCTCAACCAGTACGGTGGATCGTTCGGCGGTCCTATCCAGAAAGACAAGACTTTCTTCTTCCTCGACTATCAGGCCAAGGTCCAGCGCAAAGGCGTGCCGTTTACAGGTTTCGTTCCGACCACAGCGATGGTTACCCCCGACGCAAATGGCAACTACGACCAGAGTTCGAACCCCTTGGGTATAACGACGCTGATCAACCCTTATACTCCGCCGCAAGTTATCCCTCCGAATACCACGGCTGGCCCTGTTCCATTCCAGTGCAACATTTCCAACGGTCTTCCGGAAACGCCCGGTGCTGATGGGAGCCAACCTTTCGTGAGTGGCACCACACAAGCCTGCCCCATCATTCCTGGCGCCTTGGTCAATGCGCAAGGGGCGGCCGTAGCCGCTCTTTACCCCGCGCCTACTCCAGGCATTCCAAGTGGCGCTGGCTTCAACTATGCCAACCAGCCCATACGCCGCCTCAACGAAGGGACGGGCGATATCCGGGTCGATCACAACTTTTCCAGCAAGGACTCGATTTTTGCGCGCTTCAGCTACGATCAGGCCACCAACTTCGTCCCGGGCGGTTCGCCGACCTATGCGGAACAAAATCCCTTTGGCAGCAACCAGCACATCGAGAATCACGGCCGCAACGCGATGATCTCTGAAACACACGTGTTTTCCCCGACCACGATCAACCAGGTTAGCGTCGGCTACAACCGGATCTTCAACCACATCAATTCTTTCGCCACCGGAACCTGCGCGGCCGCCGACATCCCAACCCCCAGTGGCGGCAGGACGGGCATTGGTATCCCCGGCGCGGATTTGGGCGCCGCCTGCGATTCCATAACCGGCTACCCGCCCAGCTTGAACCAGTCAACCAAGGATTGCGAGAGTTGCGGCCTGACTAATTTCGACATGAGCAGCTATTTTTCAATTGGTGATCGCGGGTACGCACCCTATCAGGGTGGAACGAACGTCTACTCGGTTTCCGATACTCTTCACCTCATCCGCGGCAAGCACGACATCGCCGTGGGCATGACATTTCGCGCCAATGAAATGAACGTGGGCAACAATGCGTTTCAGGACGGTTTCATCGTTAACGTTGGCGAGGGAACCGGCGACAATATCGGAGATCTGCTCCTGGGCGCGATGGGCCTTTTTGCGGCCCACGACCAAACTTTCCTGGGAAACACCACCGGCCGACGCTTTAAACTGTTTCGCCCATTCGTTCAGGACAACTGGCGCGTGACCCCGAATCTGACGGTGAACCTCGGCTTCGCCTGGGCTCTGGTCACCCCCGAAACCGAGGTTAGGAATCGCCAGGCGGAGTACGACGTTACCAACCAGATGTGGTACGAGCCAGCGGGGAGCCCGGCACTTGCCGGCTGCACGAACTGCATCACCACTGACGGCCGGGTTGGCATTCAGTTTGACAAGAAGGCCCTCGAACCCCGGATTGGACTCGCCTGGAAGGTGTTTGGAGGCGACAAGACCGTCCTTCGCGCCGCCTATGGCATCTCTCACGATTCTTCCTGGGATCAGGGCGGACAGGGCCTGTGGCAGAACCCGCCATACTACGCGGAAGTGGACGCAGATGAGTTCGCGGGAGCAACTTTCGGTTCCGGTATCTGTATGCCGTTTGGCAACCCTGCCTGCGGGCTTCAGAACGGTTTCATCCCGCAGCCTGGCGGCGCCCCTCTTAACTCCCCGGTGAACCCGACCAGTTACACGGGAACCATCCAGGCCCAGAACCGCAATTTCAGACAGGGCGTCATCCAGCAATTCAACCTCAACATCGAGCGTCAGCTTCCCGGAAATGTAGTGCTGACGGCAGGCTACGCCGGAACGCGCAGTGCACACATTCTCACCAGCCAGCTGAATGAAAACCTCAATGACCCCGCCGCTTGTGGCCCCGGATACACCCTAGGCTGTGGCATTGGGTTCTTCCCGTTCGCAACCCACCAGCCTGGCGGAGGAGCCTTTCAATCCGTTGACACCAACAACAGCATCGGTCAAGCGCGCTATGACTCCCTGCAGATTAAGGCCGAAACTAAGAGCGTTCGCCATGGCCTCTACGCCCTGCTCGGCTACACCTATTCCCGCAATTTTGACAACGGTATGCCCGATGGCCTAGGCACGAATCCGGGCGCCTTGTACTATCCTCTGCCAGGAACTGCGAAGCTGGATTGGGGTTTATCAGAGCTGAACCTCAACCAGAGCTTTACGGCCAGCGTCCTCTACGATCTCCCATTCGGCAAGGGCAAGCACTTCGGTGGCGGCTGGAGCGGTCCGGTCGATGCAGCCTTGGGACATTGGTCGGTAAACCTAATTGAAAGAGCCACGACCGGATTTCCGCTGTATGTAGTCGATAGCAAGGACGAATCGGGCACATTCTTCTCCTACGATGGCAACACCTTCCAGCGTCCCAACCAGGTAGGGGATCCCAACAAGCCAGGACCGGTAGCCGGAAATCCCAACTGCATATATACACCTCCTACAAAGGTGCACACCCTCTCAAACTGGTTCAATCCTTGCGCGTTTGCTTTCGCACCCGCCGGAGAACTTGGCAGCGGCGTCCGCGCGCCGCTCTACGGTCCGCGTTTTGTCAACACAGATTTCTCTCTGATCAAGGACCTTCCGCTGTCCTTTCGCGAGGGAATGGGCCTGCAATTCCGCGCGGAGTTCTTCAATCTCCTCAACCATCCGCAATACTACCTGCAGGGTGCCTTTGGAACTGGAGAGATGGACATTAATTCGCCCTCGAGTTTCGGCGTGGTCAACAACACGGTGAACAACCCGCGCCTGCTCCAATTCGCCCTCAAGCTCAAGTTCTAGGGACGAACCCAGACTTGGGCTGGTTTGCACTAAGACTTGATTTCTAGGGCCTGAGCAAGACGAACCGCCCGGAACAACGATGAAACAACGAAGCTGGGACCTACGCTGTCGCGTCCGCCTCAGCTTTTTCTCGTAACTCCGCCCAATCGAGGCGTGTGCGTGGCTCCGCAAAAGAGCCGTCCGCGCGCGTTCCAGCCGCTGGACCTGTAAGTCATTATTCTTCAAAGACCTGCAGCTATCACTCGGAAAATCGCCTTCCGGACATAGCTATGTTGTTCATTAATAAACACCTTACAGGTAAGTCCTTATTTCTCAAAGACCTGGAAATATTAAGCCTCCTAAGTCTTTGATTTTAAATGACCGCATGGAGAGGGGTCTCTTTACCGTTCCGAGTCCTTGCCGCGAAGTGATACCACAAAACCCTGAATCTCGCGCCGTTGTCGCTCCGTGTCCTCTTTTGTCTTCTTCGCCAATTGATCGTGAAGTTCAAGTTCGTCTTTAGCTTTCACCTTGTCGCCCGTTCGCGTGTACGCTTGCGCCAGTCGATAGTGCGCTTCCTCCAAGGTGTCATCGCTCTGCGGACTGTCGCTTCCCGGACTGATGACCACCGAGTTAGCGCTCTCCGCACCAACTTCAATCGCCTCCCGATACGCGGAAATTGCCCGCGAGAAATCCGCGCGCTGCGAATAGAGAATCCCCAGTTGCAGATAAGCAACACCAAGCTTCGGGTCGAGATGCACCGCCTTCAGCAGCAGCGATTCCACACGCGCTGAAAGCTCGGAGTTATTTGCATTGTCCGTCGCATCCGCCGATTGCTTCCCCGATTCTTTCGCCGATCCCTTCCAAAGACTAATGGCGTAATAGTAGTTCGCGAGCGCATTGTCCGGTTGCAGTTGCGCGAATCGCGCCAACCTCTCCACCGATCCTTCTGATGGAGTGGTCTCGACACTCTGCATTTTCCCCAGAAACAGGTACGGAGTCGGATCGTCGGGAGCGAGATCGGACGCGTTTACCAGACACTGCGCCGCTTGATCGTAGGCACCGCGCGCGTACCAGGCAACGCCGAGCGCGACCAGCATCCGCACGGACTTTGGAAACATGCGATTGCCTTTTGTGAAGACCTCGGTTGCAGGTTCAAGCGCACGATGCGTCAGAAGCTCGGTTCCCCAATCGAACAGGTTCGGTTCGCTGGGGTCGAGTTCCGCCGCACGCTGGTATTCGCGAACTGCCTCCAGCGGATTGCCCAGCTTCTCCTTGACAGAGCCCAGGAGACGATGAAGTTCGGGATCTCGCGGGTTGAGCCTGGAAGCTTGTTCCAGGTAGGGAAGCGCTTCTTTCGCGTCACCGTTATCCGCCAGGAACTTTCCAAGCTGCCGATTCGCCTCAACGTTTTCCGGTTCGCGTGCCACCGCGTTGCGCAATGAGCTCTCCATCGCACCGGATTTCGCCGCAGTCGCACTCCCTTCCGGCTCCTTGCTGAGCGAAAGGGTTGCCTTGGCGAGCGCCTCGGTGGTTCGCAGCACTGTATCGGAACCGTGTCCACCTGAATTCGTAGCTTGGGTCACGCCCGCCACCGTGAATTGAGGTTCGTCAAAGAACTCGGGTGCTTGCGTGCCAGGCTTTCCAGATGTCTTGGTAGGGCCGAGCGCGAGATCAACCGTTTTCGTTTCCTTGTTCGCGACTACCACGGGACCGAAGGTTGCCTGGCCATATCCGTTTGCTTCCGCGCGCAGAGTGTAAGCGCCCTCGCGAAGCGCCGCAAAGCGATACACTCCTTCTGCATCCGTGTGTGTAATCTGGATCGAAGCTGCCTGCGTTCCAGTTTCGGGTTGTAAAAAGACGGCCGCGTTCGCCACGGGTCTGCCGCTGGAATCACGCACATGCCCCTGCACGGTCCCCTGCACAGAAGCGTTGCCAGCTGGCTCCGGAGATTGTGCCCAAGACGAAGCGAGAGCCGCCATCAGTGCCAACGCGCAGACGGCAAGATAAATTCCAAATTTTCCGAAGTGGCCGTAGGTCACGCGAATCGGCTCCTGGGAGAAAGCGGCGCTCCAAGAACAATATGGAATCATCCGTAATCGTTGCCCGCCATTCTATCTCATGCCTCGCTGCCAAAACATTGGCGGAGACTCGTGCATAAGCTTTACAATGGCAGGCCTTCCAAAATTCCGAGGTGTAGCAATGAAGCGGCGCCGAATCCGGGGTTTTATCGCGGTCGCAACTGTGATTTTAGTGGCCTGTCTTGTGTCCGAAGGCCAGGGTCATGATAAAGACAAGCGCAAGATCATCATCGATCAGGACGCGGCTGGACCCGCAGGCAGTGACCAGCAAGCGATACTGCTGCTGATCCAGTCTCCGCAGACGGAAGTCTTGGGGATCACGGTGGTGACGGGCGATGCCTGGCTCACTGAAGAAGTCGCGCACACTCTGCGCACGTTGGAACTCATCGGACGAACCGACATTCCCGTCGTGCCCGGAGCCGAGTATCCGCTGGTGAGAACAAAAGAAGAGACGGAACAGTGGGAGCAACGCTATGGCTCGGTGGTATGGCTGGGGGCCTGGACTCCGAGCAGGTACCACGCACCCCGCGAACTGGGAGCAATGCCGGAAGGGATGCCCACCACGAAAGCTGCCAACGAAGATGCTGCTCATTTTCTGGTGCGCATGGTCCGCAAGTATCCGCACGAAATTACGATTTATGAAGGCGGCCCCATGACAAATTTGGCGCTCGCGATCTCCATCGACCCTGAGTTTGCCAGCCTGGCCAAGGAGTTGGTGTTCATGGGCGCCAGTCTGAATCCACAGACCGACGATCCCGAGTTCGTAGATGATCCCCGCCACGAATTCAACCTTTGGTTCGATCCGGAAGCGGCGCACATCGTGCTGCGGGCTCCTTGGAAAAAGATTGTCTGCACCTCGGTGGATGTTTCTTTGAAGACCAGAATGACAAACGGATTGATCGACAAAATCAAGGCCGGCAACTTGCCGGTAGCGCAGTACATCGGTAAGTACGAGCGGCTGTATGGCGTATATAACTATATGTGGGACGAACTTACATCGGCGGCGTGGCTTGACCCAACCTTGATTACGAAGAAAGAAAATCGCTACATGGATGTGAACCTGAGTCGTGGTCCGGGCTACGGAGACACTCTCACGTGGACAGATCGGGATAAGCCCAAAGGGAATGTCCAGTCGGTAGAAGTGCAGTTCGACCTGGATACGGACAAGTTCTACAAGTTGTTTGTGGAGCTATTGACAGCGCCCACTCCGCAACCGGGCAGGACGCCGGCGCCTTAGCGACGGCTAGCGCCCCAACTGCTCCAGCATCTTTTGCGCCTGCTCGTGCCCCGGATGCTGCTTAAGCAGTTCGACCAGCACGACCCGAGCTTTGTCCGGCGCGTTCTCGATAGCATAGATCCGGGCCAGGTTCAAGTAAGCCTGATCGAAAGCCGGCGCCACGCGGATGCATTGCTCAAAACTTGCCACGGCCTCATCCCGCCGCTGCGTGCGCAGATAAAGAATCCCCAGGTTGTTCAACGCTTCGGGGTAAATTGGACGCAATTTCAGCGCCTTCTGCAGAGAGTCGAACGCCCGCGCGGTGTCGTCATTCTGCGCGAACACCATCCCCAAACCGTAGTTCGCCTCAGCATCGTTAGGATTGACCTCCAGCGCTCGCTCGTAAGTTTTGCGAGCATCATCCCATCGCTTCTGCTGGCGATAGGCGCTGCCCAGGTTATCGAGGGCAATCAGATGATCGGGACTCAGCTTGAGGGCCTCCTGAAAGTAGCCGACGGCTTCGCCAGTGCGGCCTTCGCGCGCGGCCAGCAAACCCAGGTTGTTCCAGGAATTTGCCAAAGTATCGGGATAGCTCGCGCGAAGTTTGAGCGCTCGTTCAAAGCTCTCCCGGGCTTCTGTCGTCTTCTGCTGATCCAGATACACGCTTCCGATGCCATAGAGGGCCTCGGCGCTTGTGGGATCGTCGCGGAGGGCAATTCGAAATGAAGCTGCGGCCTGATCCATATAGCCACGCTGAAAGAACACGGAGCCGTAGGAGAGATAGTTGCGGCCAAAGTCAATCGCATCCGTCACGCCGGGAAAGGGAAGTGCTCGGGCTAATCGTTCCGCTGCGGTTTGGGGGATGTGCCGGAAGTCCTGTTCAATGTGCGCCGGGTCGACTGGTCCCTGATAAAGCTTAACGACTTCTCCGTTAGCGTCGATGAGAAAAGATGTTGGAAGTTCGAGATCACGATGACGGTCAAAGAGGTAACGATAAAGGATGTTGTAGATGGCGGCCACGTCCGCCACATCAGACGAGCCGCGAAGGACCGGGAACGAAAGACGATGCTCTTGCACAAGTGCCCGAACCTTTCCTGCATCGGCCGAGGCGTCTAAATTCACCGAAAGAAGTTGAAGACCCTGAGCCGCCCAAGCCGCGTGTCGCCGATTGAAAGCGATCCAATCTTCCTTGCACCGTTCTGCTCCGGCGGCCCACAGGTTTAGCAGCACCGGCTTTCCGCGCAGCGAAGATAGAGTGCACATCCGACCCGCGAGATCGGACAGAGAAAAATCGGGCGCCTCGATCGGCGCCAGCAACCAGGTCTCTGCCGTGGCAGGCAAGGTCTCGATTTGCTGGAGGTTCGCGTCAACTGTTCCAGCGTCAGCGGACAGGTCTCGCACCGCTGGCGTTTTGAAGGGCTCTATTCGAGATGGTTCGGAGCCTTCTTCAATCCACACGCGATGGTTGATCGGCGGATCGTGGAGTTCCTGCACCAGCCCGCTCGGCCAGTGAATCGAAGCGTGCAACGGGCCTTTCGCCGCTCCCAGGCCGAAGAAGACATCCTTACTGTGCTGCGAAAGAAATCCCGAGCCAGCTTGGACTGAGCGGATTTGCCGACCCAGTTCAGTTTCCACCGTGACCACCGCGCCAATGGCGTCCCGATTGCTCTTTGTTCCCCGCAGGCGGAAGGCGATGGCTGGAGGCAGGTTCTCCATGACGTTCTTCAGGAGCCGCAACTGCGGACCGTTGCGGTTCTTCAGAAACACTTCCTGACGGCCATCATGATCGAAATCCGCAAGCGCAAAGGCTCGCCCGTCTTCGAGAAAATCCAGCCCCACCACTCCCGAAATATCGGAAAACGTTTCATCGCCGTTGTTCGCGTAGAAAATATTTCGCTCGTATCCGCTCCACGTGCCATCGGCCCGGATCAATTCATTAATCGCGCTCCATCCCTGTTCATAGTCGTGAGACGGCTTGGCCTCGTCGGGCGAATAGGCGACGACTTGCCGCCAGAAGAAGCTGTTGAGGTCTTCGCGCGACGGGCCGCTAACCATGCCATTGGCGATGTAGAGATCGGGAAAGCCGTCATGATCAAAATCCCAGGCGTCGCTTGACCAAGCCCAGCGGCCGATTCCGACGCCGGCAGCGCTCGTTGTGTTTTCGAACGTACTGCCACCATTTCGAAATAACGAATTGCCCATGGCGTGTTTGTGATAGAGCGCGCGCGTTTCCGGGGGCGCGTCTTTCTTGAAGATATCGTGCATCGAAATGCGTTCGCCCGCCGCCGTCCACATGTCGGCCACGTAGAGGTCTTCTGCGCCGTTATTGTCGTAGTCAAACCAGCAGACGCTCATCCCTGCGCCGATGTCTTCAACCCCCGCCTGCGGAGCGATATCGGTAAACGTTCCGTTGCCATTGTTGCGGTAGAGATTCTTGCGCCCGAAATCATTCACCACATAAAGATCGGGCCAGCCATCGCGGTTGTAGTCGCTCCACCCGCAACAGAAACTGTAGCGCGTATTGTTCTGATTGAGCCCGGTCTCGGCAGTTACGTCGCGAAACGTGCCGTCCCGGTTGTTGCGCATCATGAAATTGGGCGGCCCGTTCTCGGCGGCGTAATAAGGAGACGGATACTTATACTGATCCGTCCCCTGGTAATAGACGTAGAGGCAGAAGTAGATATCGAGCCAGCCGTCGCGGTCATAATCTGCGACCGCCGCTCCGGTAAATGTCCCTTGCGGCGGAGTAGCGAACTGAAACGCGTCCGCTTTCTGACGAAACTTGCCGCCGCCTTCGTTCAGGAACAACATCGGGCCAGTGGCCCGCACCACGATCAAATCCTGTCGCCCATCATTGTCAATGTCAACGATAAGTGCGCACGCCGTATTGTCGATGACGCCGACGCCCGACGCTTCCGTGATGTCCTCAAACGTGCCGTTACCTCGATTCCGATAAAGCCGGTTCGGAAGGCCGCCCGGTTGGCAGACATAGAGGTCGTCATATCCATCGTCATCGATGTCGCCAACCGAAACGCCGTTGTGCCCGTAGATATCAATGCCGCAAGCGCCGTCGAGCACCGTTCGCCAGTAGTCCGTTCCGTGCAGAAGCTGCGAAGAATAGGACGCACTGCCACCGAGCGCGGCGGACGCAATGTCGACATAGCAGGGAGAACTGGACCGGCTCTGCGTTTCATCCAGCACCTGCCAGTTCCGCACCTGGAACTCACCCGAGGCAGACCTTTCCCACGTAATCTGCCAGTAACCCACGCGTTGTTCACGGTGGAAGTCGTGGCCAGTGGCTACCAATTCATAGCGGATACGAGTCTGCAGCTGGCCGGGAGATACCGCCGCCGGCATGGATCCAGCGTCAATACTCGTCACCTGAAACTCAGCCGTAAGAATCTTTGAAAAGCCGCTCAAGGCAGACCGGAGTTCCAGCAGAAAGGCGTCCCGACCAAGTGCAGCGTCCGGCTTGAAGGTATTGTGGCGAACTTCGATCGTCGGGCCCGGGCGCACCACTCGGGATTCAGCGGGCTGCAGAGAAGATCCCGCGAAAGCCGGCGAAAGAACCTTCTCGACGGCTCTCACGTCTTGTGAATATTGCAGCAGGCCTGAACTCCAGCGGGCAAGGATGGCTGCGATCTCATCCGCGTATTTTTCCGTGACAAAATCGTCCAGGCCGGCCTGCGTTTTGAGGAGTAAGGCGTCGAGGGGTCCGGGCATCCGATAATGAGGACGCAGGTGGAATTCACCACTCGATAAGTCCGTGTTTGGGGAGTCAAGACCGTAGAGGGAGCGCCAGCCGAGACCGCGCAGACCATCAGAAACAAGACCGGCAGGAATTAGCGCTGCCGAGGCTCCCTGGCAGCACCGAATCAGAAATTCGCGCCGACGAAAGTCCACGGGGCCCGGAGCGGCCGAATTCCGCATCTTCTCTGGTTGACTCAGAACGATGTCTCCCCGATACCCACGTGTGGCCTGAAATTATCACCCGCCCACACGACCGTCAAGATTCGACCCCTATAATGATCTCGTGTTGATGTTCCAGTGATTCACGGATCCGGTTAGTCACGTTGACGTTGGTCTGAATCCTCTACGCTAACTGCATTGGGATATCACTGGATGAGTCAAGTCACCATCGTCCAAAATTTGCATACGCGTGATGCGCCTGTTCCCGCGTTCCGGCCCATGAAAATCCCTGCTGCCGAGGCCGATCAGGCGTTACAATGGCCCACTCTTGTTCTTCAGCGAAATCGGTTTGGGTATGCAAACAACGAAGGTGTCAGCCGCCATGCGCGAACGCCTGCTCCATGCAGCGCGGAAAGTGATGAAGAACGCGTACGCGCCCTTCTCCAACTTTAGAGTAGGCGCGGCCATCCTCACCTCCAAAGGCCAAGTGTTCGTGGGATGCAATGTGGAGAACTCTTCTTACGGAATGACCAACTGCGCCGAACGTACCGCGATCTTTTCTGCCATCGCGAAAGATGGCCCGGAACTGGAGATTCGCGCCGTTGCTGTCACCAACGATCACGGAGTGCCATGCTCGCCCTGCGGCGCCTGCCGGCAGGTCATCTACGAATTTGGACCGCGCGCCGTTATTTTCTACCAGGGCGAAAAAGGCCCAAAGCAAAGCCTCATCACCGATCTTCTGCCGGAGGGCTTTCGCCTCAAGTGAGCCAGCCGAGTGTTTCGCAATTTCGCGTCATCGACCTGATCCGCAAGAAGCGTGATGGCGGCGCATTGTCCGCCGCTGAAATCGGGTATCTCATCGATGGCTGCACCCAAGGCAGCATTCCCGATTACCAGATGGCCGCTTGGCTCATGGCAGTCGTGCTGCGCGGAATGGCGCGCGAGGAAACCGCCGCCCTCACGCACGCCATGCTGCATTCCGGCGAAGTCCTCGATCTTAGTTTCCTTCCCGCAAAGAAAGTGGACAAGCACTCCACCGGCGGCGTTGGCGACAAGACCTCACTCGTGCTCGCCCCGCTGGTCGCTGCCGGAGGCCTCTTTGTCCCCATGATTAGCGGCCGCGGATTGGGCCACACCGGAGGCACGCTCGACAAGCTCGAATCCATCCCCGGATTTCGCGTTGGGTTGTCGGTGTCAGAGTTCCATCGTGTTCTCAAAACCTGCGGATGTTGCATGATTGGCCAGACTGAAAAAGTCGCGCCCGCTGACCGCAAGCTATACGCACTGCGCGACGTAACCGGCACGGTTGAGAGCCCGTACCTAATCTGCGCTTCCATCATGAGCAAGAAACTGGCCGAAGGCACCGACGCGCTTGTGCTCGACGTGAAGACCGGCTCCGGGGCCTTCATGAAAAAGGAGGAAGACGCCGTCTTCCTCGCCGAGCTCATGGTCGAAACCGGCGTACGCATGGGGAAGCAAATGGTCGCGCTCATCACCGACATGAACCAGCCCCTGGGCCGCATGGTTGGCAACGCGCTCGAGGTGCAGGAGTGTATCGAGGTATTACACGGCAGCGGACCTGGGGACCTGCGCGATCTTTGCCTAGAGCTGGCGGCCTGGATGTTCTATCTCGGCGGCGCGTCCAAGACGGTGGCGCAGGGCAGGCAGCTTTCCGAGCAAATCATCGCCTCCGGCCAAGCTTTCGAGAGATTCCGGCAGATGGTCGAGCTGCAGGGAGGCGACATCAGCACGATCGACGATCCGGCGCGGCTACCCGGTACTGAGCACCGCGTCGACGTGCCCGGTCCACAGTCTGGATATGTGACGGCGATCGCCTGCGAACACGTCGGAACCGCCTGCGTTATCCTCGGCGGAGGGCGCGAGCGCAAGGAAGATTCCGTCGATCCCGCCGTCGGCATCGTGGTTCATAAAAAGATAGGCGACAAAGTCGCAAAGGGCGAGGCGCTGTGCACCATTCATTGCCACTCCGATGCGCAAGGCGCGCGCGCAAAAACGTTGCTGGAACAAAGTTATCAAATTGCGGGCGCTCCGCCTGCGCACAAGCAGTCTTTGGTGCATCGCGTGATTCATACAGCGGAACACTGATTCATAACAGGGGATGAAGATGGGACGATTCACTGGCATTCTCGGTCTGCTCACCATGTTGGGTCTAGCCTGCGTCTTCTCCACCAACCGGCGTGCCATTAGCAAGAAAACGGTAGCCTGGGGCCTTGGCCTGCAAATTGTCTTCGCCATCTTCGTGCTTCGAATTCACGTCGGCCAAGTGCTCTTCCAGAAAGCTGGGGACGCGGTCAACCGGTTGCTTGGTTATGCTTTTGTTGGGTCTAAATTTGTGTTTGGAGACCTCGGCGCGCAGCACTCACCCATGGGATTCTTTTTTGCATTCCAGGTGCTGCCGACCGTGATTTTTATTGCCGCATTTTTCGCTGTTCTCTATCACTACGGAATCATGCAATTCATCATCAAGATCGCTGCTTGGGTGATGACGCGTGTGATGGGGGCCAGTGGCGCCGAGTCATTGAACGTCGCGGCCAGTATTTTTATGGGCCAGACCGAAGCCCCGCTAACCATTCGCCCATTCCTCCCTGACCTGACTCGGTCCGAACTGATGACTGTGATGACCAGTGGCATGGCCCACGTTTCCGGCGGTATCATGGCCGCCTATATTGCCTACGGAATCGAACCGAAACACCTCCTGAGTGCCGTGATCATGACCGCCCCCGGCACCATCCTGATATCGAAAATGCTGGTGCCGGAGACGGAGGTTCCGAAAACCGCCGGACGGGTCGTCATGAGTGAAGAAGAGGTGGACGCAGAGAAGAAAGAAAACCTGCTGGGAGCGATTGCGCGCGGCACGACTGACGGTCTGGGCCTCGCGCTCAATATTGCGGCGATGCTGATTTCGTTCCTCGCGCTAATCGCCCTCACGAACGGCGTGCTCGGCGGCATTCACAACCGGCTCGGAATCATGTGGTTTCCTTCCAGCCTGCAGCAGATCTTCGGCACATTATTTGCCCCCATCGCGTGGGTCATCGGAATCCCATGGCATGATTGTCGCGCCATCGGCAATCTCCTCGGCACGCGCATGGTGTTGAACGAGCTCGTGGCATTCTCAATGCTCGGACCGCAGAAAGCGATGCTCGATCCGCGCTCGTTTACGATAGCGACTTTCGCGCTTTGCGGTTTTGCTAATCTGAGCTCGATCGGCATTCAGCTTGGTGGGATCGGCGCCCTCGCTCCAAACAAACGAGGAGAACTGGCAAAACTCGGCATTCGCGCGATGTTGGCTGGAACCATGGCCAACCTGATGTCGGCTTCGATTGCCGGCATGCTTCTGTGATGGATGGCCGGTCGTGAGCCGGGCGTCCCCGACCGGCGGGACGGGCGAGACCCCGTCGCTTCCACTGTGTGGTTTAACGCGCGGTCGGTATCAGCGCTTCTAGGATTTCCTCGGTGGTAACCAACCTTGCTCCCAGACTCTGCAATTCCGCCAGCGTCTTCTCTCCAACTTCCGGCTCCAGGGTTTCAATGGCATCGCGGACAATCGCTACCTTACGCTTCCGCTTCAGCAATCCCTTAACCGCGCAACAGACGCAGTATTCTGTTACGACTCCAAACGCCACAAATTCCGCAGTTTCCCCCAAACGCTCCACCAGTCTGTCCGCGTGATGAGTTTCAAAAATATCCAGCGTCTGCTTCTCCAGGATGACCTGCTGATACTTAAATAAATCGTCCGGTAACTTGGCGTTGAAATCGTTCTCCACGCGCACGAAGGTCGCCGCCAACGCTTCCGGAACAAACTCCGCTCCCGCCGTCCCTTTCAGGCAGTGCGGCGGAAATTGCTTGAACTCAGGATCATTCGCCGGATGAAAACAGCCGTGCGAAACCAGGAAAACTTCACCCCGCCGCGCCGCGTCCGTCAGCTTGCGGATATTCGGCAGAAGCTTCTCGGCTCCGGGAACATAGAGCTTGCCACCCGGCAGCATAAAATCCGCCTGCACGTCCACTTCCCAAAAGATGTAATCGCGAGAACGCATTCTATTGTCCGTCATCCCTACGAACTATTCGATGAACTATCGCACATTGCTTTCGCCGCTCGCAGAACTCAGCTCGCGGTTGATCCGTTCATTCCCTTTGTATACGAGCGGCCAGTGAGGGCGCAGCCTCACTGCATTCCCAGCGACGCGGCAACCGTCTTCTTGTATTCGCGTGCTTTGGCTATCGCTGCTTGCTCGTCGATGGTGAGCAGCTTGCGGTCGCGCATTACGACTCGCCCGCCGATCATGACCGTTTTTACGTCGCTGGCTTTTAGTGAGTACGCGACCTGCGCGTAGGCGTCGTACATCGGCACCGCGTTGGGCTCGTCCAGGCTGATCAGAATCAGATCTGCCTTTTTCCCTTTTTCGAGCGATCCGATCTCATTCTCCATGTGCAAAGCCCGGGCACCGTCGATCGTCGCCATCTCTACGACGGCCAACGCATTCAGAGCCAGCGGACTCATTTTTGTAATTTTCGCCAGCTTGGCCGCCAAATCGATTTCTTCCATTAGGTCGAGATCGTTGTTGCTGCCTGCGGGGCCGTCGGTTCCAAGGCCGACGGCGATTCCGGCGGCGCGCATCTCGGGCACGGGTGCAACCCCACTCGCAAGCATCATGTTGCTTGATGGGTTGTGTACGCAGCCCACGTTGTGTTGCGCGAGGATCTTGCGGTCGGTTTCGTCGACAAAGATACAGTGGGCGGCAACCACGTCGGGACCAAGCGCTCCGATCCGCTCCAGATATTGCACCGGCGAAGCCCCGTTCTGCTTCTCGCTGTCTTCCCATTCCTTCTTCATCTCAGCCACGTGAATCAGGATTGGCGCATGATATTTCCTGGCCAGCGCGGCTGCCTCCTTCAAGGTCGGTTGCGAGCACGTGTAAATCGAATGCGGAGCTACTGCCGCGTGAATGAGCGGATCGCCCTGTCACTTCTGCAAGAATTTCTCGGTGTACTCGAGCATCGCGGAGTGGTTCTTGTTGTCAGGTGCCGGAAAGTCGACCAACGTTTCGCCCAGTACGCCGCGCATCCCCGCAGCTTTAGTTTCTTCCGCTACCGCGTCTTCGAAGTAGTACATGTCCGCGAAGGTGGTCACCCCCGAGCGGATCTGCTCGGCCGCTGCCAGCCGCGTTCCCCAGCGCACGAACGGCTCGGTAACGTTCTTTGCTTCCGCGGGGAAGATGTATTTGTAAAGCCAGTCATTCAGGGTGACATCGTCGTGCAGGCCACGGAAGAGCGTCATCGGGACATGGGTATGACCGTTGATGAATCCCGGGAGTACCAGCATATTGTGCGCGTCAATTGTCTGGCGGCCTTCGTAGCGCGCTTCGATGTCAGCGCGAGGGCCGACCGCGACAATCGTGTCCCCTGTAACCACGACTGCTCCGTCCTCGTAGATGTGGCGCTGTTCGTCCATGGTGACAACGATGCCGCCGCTGACAATCGTATCGGCACGCTCCTTGCTCGTTTGCCCGTAGAGAAGAATTGAGAAACAAATGTGAAACGCACAGAATAGCCACCAACCGCGTCTATTTGTCATGCCTGATCCTTACATGAGGTTCTGAGGGGCCAGCAGCGAAGGTGCGCCATCCGCGGCCGGTAATGCATTGCCCGGAATTCCCGCCGCCCTTCCCGCGATTCCGTATTCAAGTATAGCGTTGCACCACTGCCGACAACGATTTGCTCCACAAATGATTTGCTCCGCAATTCGCGGTGTGTAATGCTGTTCACGCAACCAGATCAGATAACAAGATAGATAACACCAGGAGAGTGCTGATGCGAAACAAGCTTCTTCTTGCCCCAATCGTCCTCTGCTCGCTCACCCTCTGGGCCGCCGACGATATCACGCCCCTCAACGTCAAGGAGGGTCTCTGGGAAATGACCGTGACTCATACCATGACTGGGATGCCAGCCACGCCAAACATCCCTCCCGACGCGCTCGCCAAGATGCCTCCGGAGCAGCGCGCCCGCATAGAAGCCATGATGAAGGGTGGGCCAAGCACCGATGTTCGCAAGGAATGCATCACGAAAGAGAAACTTGCGAAGCACTCGGCTTTTAGCAGCAACCGCGGGGATTGTACCCGCACGGTAGTGAATTCCACGGGCAGTAAGTTCGAAGTGAAATTTCATTGTGAAGAAAAGCAATCGTCATCCGACGGAACTCTTCTAGTGGAAGCCATTGGTTCCGATAACGTCAAGGGCACGATGCACTCTGTCACCAACGCCAATGGCCATACCATGAACATGGACTTTACCATTAGCTCCAAGTACCTCGGCCCAGACTGCGGAGACGTTAAGTAGGGTCGCCGATGATGAATGGAAGTCGCAGCCAGCTGCGGGCCACTCTCGCAGTTAGGGCCATATCCACGATCTTTTTCGCGATTTTCTCGTCGCCCACCTCGCCGCTTCTGCAATCGCCCAGTCCGGCCAAATCGCTCCGAAAAAACGCACTCAGCTTGGAACTGCCATTTCCCGATTCATGGCCGCCAATAGCACTCCTGAAGTTTCCGTGGCGGTCGTCGAAAATGGCACCGTGGAATGGTCGGCAGGATTCGGCACCGCCGATCTAGCAAAGAAATGCGCGCAGCCGTTTGGCTGCGCGCAGAAGGAATGCCTGACCGGTTATCGACCGGCTGCCATGGCCATCACTCGTGGCTGTATCTGTTCGGCTCGGTCCACGTACAACTTGTACGACTGGTATACGGCGAACAGCACCGCCATCAGAGCTGCCAACGTCGCCAGCCCGCTGATCGTGCTGAAAGTGGAGGCGACTGCAGTCAATCCCGCTCCGATTACATAGTTCGGGAACGACCACAGAAAGACCTTGTGCCAGAGAGCAAAAGGATTGGCGCCTTCCGTTATACCGATGATGCTGGCTACCGGCGCCGTGTTCGCCAGAAAATAGGTGGCTGCGGCCAGCACCAGAGACAGGGTGTGCGCGGTCGCGGCGGTCGCAAAAATCTGGCTGTGGTAGGCCAGGTAAGCGAGCCCGGCAGCGTTCAGCAGTGTGCATGCGTTAAATACGAATTGGATTGGTTTCGTTTTATTCCCGCCGGAATAGGATTGCGCGATTGCCGCCGTGACTGCTACGAGCAGGCTAGAGAACAATCCCAGTTGCGTGACTCCCAGAAGAATGACGGGCAGATTTCCCGACATCGAGCTCGTCATGCCGGGCAGCTTCACCTTGAAGCGCGAGCTCAGTGTGGCTGCCACTAATAGGAGCACCAACTGTGGCCAGGCTTGCGTTTGCCATCTGACGACGCCGAACGACAGAGCGCACAGACTCGCAACGGCCACCATTCCAATCATGACTTTGGCTTTAATTGGCAGAGTATTCGTCATGGTAGTCTCCGAATATGGTCTCGGTCGGTTGCCTAGTTGTCTCCCAAATCAGTGGTGCTGAGTGATCCCACCGAACTGCTGATCCAATCCTTGGCACCCCAGACTACGCTGAAGCCAGTAACGGACTTTGCGCCCCAAACCACGCTGGTGGCCCCCCACACTACCGAGGTTCCTTCGATCGCCTTAGCTCCCCAAACCACTGAATCTGCAAACACGGCTTTGGCGCCCCAAACAACGCTGCTGCCGGCGAAGGTCGCATCGGGGGAAGTATTCGTGATGGTGACAGTGTTGTTGCTCGCGTTAAAGACCGCGGTCGGAGAAAGGGCTACTCCCGTCGCGAGGTCGGTATCGTTAAGAGCGGCGTCGATATCCAGATAGCCCGCTCCATAAGTGAAGAGGTCGTACTCGTTGGAGTAAGCGGCTCCGGTGGCGGTTGCGGTCGACTGGGTGTATTGCCCGAAGCCCTTCCACGCCGTCAGCATCAAGCGAGCTTTCACTTGATCGGGAGTCAACGAGGGGCTCTGCTGCAACATCAGTGCCACCGCACCGCTCACCACGGGCGTTGCCATGCTGGTTCCACTCAATTGAAAGTACCTTGCGGTTGCTCCGTTGCTCGGAGCTACTTGAAGTTGCGGATAGTCGACATCCAGTGTGCTGCCCCCATCACGTATGGAGACTAGGTGGTTGCCCGGCGCGACCAGGTCAGGTTTCACTATGTGATCGAGCAAGGTCGGACCTTTGGAACTGTAGCTGGCAATCACGTCGTCGACCCGCGTCGCCGTGTACATAGTCAACGTCGCTCCCACCGTGATGACGGCAGGATCGTTACCCGGAACATCGATGGTGGCGAAACCATCCGTACCCATCGAGTTGTCGCGCCCATCGTTACCCGCAGCCACTACCACCACAATGCCGGCCTTCCAGGCGGCTTCCACTGCCTGGTCAACCGGATCGAGCGTGTAGCTCTCGAATATCGGACGTCCCAGTGACATGTTGATGACGCGGATATTGTAGGTGCTTTGCAGCGCGATCGCCTGTTCGATGGCAGCGATCACCTGGCTGTCCGTGCCCGATCCGTTCTGATCCAGCACGCGCAGATTGATAAGGTTGACGTTTGGAGCCATGCCGGCATACACGGCCGCATAGCCATTGGCTGTGCCGGAACTGGCGCCCGTGCCGCCGATCAAGCCCGCCACATGCGTTCCGTGCCCGTACCAGTCCTGTGTCCTGGTGTCGCCAGCGACAAAGCTCTGGCTGTACACCACGCGGTAGACGCCACTGGCGTTCCGCAGATCGCTATAACAGGAGATTCCGCTGTCAATAACGGCCACGCCGACCCCGGTGCCATCGAGCGCAAACTGCGATGCCGCAATATCGGCCTCGACTGCGGTGGCAAACTCCTCGTTGTTGGTGGCAGCCATGCGGATCGGACGGTCTGGGGTGATGTAAGCAACGTTGGGATCTTTCGCCAATTCCGCCAGCATGCTGACGGGTACACGCATCGTCACCGCACGGATGGTGTGGAACTGCGACTTGATCGTTGCGCCACGGCCCTGCATGGCCTTCAAGTGCGCGCTAGTGGGCATCTGGCGATGTTGAACGATGACCGTCACCATGCCGTTCGCGTCTCCTGCCTGCTGGAGATCCGTGGAGAATTTGGCTGTGGGTGTGTCGCCATCCAGTGCTTGCGCAACCCCGGCATAGGACGGTACTGCCGACAGCACCAGCAGTGCCAATCCGAGAACTCGGCCCCAGGCCGCGCTGAACGCGGGGGAATTGAGCGGACGGCCTGTGCATCCGTTTGTGACCTGCGATTTATCGGTCTTGTTCATAATTGTCTTTCTAGTGGCTCTTTCCGAGAAACAGGACATACACCCCGTCCTCGTGCCTGGCCTCTAATGGGCAATCACGAGGCCACTCGCGATGCCATTAAGTCTTCTATTTACAACAACTTGTCCATGGATTGCGGCTGGTCGCGAAGGGGACAATTTGGCCCAGCTACCGGGCTCCAAGCCGCCGCCGAGTCCGTAACTGATTGAAACAAAGGCTGGGCAGGCGCGGGAGCCTGTGTTGGGACAGATTGGCCCGTTCCGGCGCTGGTGGTTTCCTGAAGATTAACGGCACCGCCAATAAAAGCCGCGCCATCGGGAGGCCGCGTGGCGCGATCTCAACCCTGCGGCGCGGGCCGGCTCAATGTCTCCACCAATAACTGCCCGCGCAGCCCCTAGCGCAGGGGCGGAGTCAAGCCTGCGCCTGGTCTGCGCCGTGGCCAAGCACAGGGCGCAAAGGCTCACTCAATCCGCGCATCACGCGCTCGAACTGTGGGATGTCGAGCGACTGCGGTCCGTCGGATAGCGCGCGCTCCGGACAGGGATGCACCTCAACGATGATAGCGTCTGCCCCGACCGCAATTGCGGCGCGCGAAACCGGCCCGATCAGGCTCTGCTTGCCGGTGCCATGCGACGGATCAGCCACCACCGGCAGGTGCGAGAGTTCTTTGGCTAGGGCGACAGCGGAAAGGTCGAAGGTGTTACGGGTAGCGGTTTCGAATGTCTTGATTCCACGCTCGCAAAGCGCAACCTGATCATTCCCGCCGGAAAGCAGGTATTCGGCCGCCAGCAGCCACTCCTTCACCGTGGCCGACGGGCCGCGCTTGAGCAGGATGGGCTTCTTGATGGTGGCGAGCCTGCGCAGCAACGCGAAGTTCTGCATGTTGCGCGCGCCCACCTGGAGCATGTCGGCGTACTCACAGATCAGGTCAACGTCTTCCGTACTCATGACCTCGGTGACCACCGGCAGGCCGGTGAGTTCGCGAGCTTCGCGCAAGATCTTGAGCGCTTCAATTCCCAAGCCCTGGAACTCATACGGGGAGGTCCGCGGTTTGTAGGCGCCGCCGCGCAGCATGGTCGCGCCCGCGCGCTTCACCCCTTGCGCAGTCTCCAGCAATTGCTCGCGCGACTCCACCGAGCAGGGACCGGCGATCACCACTACTTCGGGACCGCCGATCTTTACGCCGCCGGTCTTTCCCCCGCCAACGCTGACCACGGACCCCTGCGGCCGCGTCTGACGGCTGACGAGCTTAAAGGGCTGGGCGATCGCGACCACGTTATCGACGCCGGGCGCGACCGAAAGCGCCTCGATTTCATGGCGGCGTCCACCACTGCCCACCGCCGCCACGATGGTGCGCTCGGTGCCACGCGTGACGTGGGGCTGGAAGCCGGCTTCGCGGATGCGTTGAATGATATGGTCGATCTGCTGTTCAGTGGCGCTGTCGGACATGTTCACAATCATGGCAATGACCTTTCACTTTTGCCGCCAAAAACAAAAGCCGCGATGCTATCGCGGCTTCGGCGGAATCCTTGAGCTGTCTCTATTCCTCTGGTGACTGGCTCCGATTCTGCACCGCCGCCGCGAATGGGAACCAAAAGCGGCCAAACGGGCGGAAGGTGCTAAATCGTGTCATAGAGATGTAAACAGTATCGTTTCTTATACCGATATCTTCTAAAGCTTGTGGAGCCGAGATTAATTATTCAGAGAGCTGGCAACACTGGAAAACGCGTTGTTAGCGTTGCCCCCGATCAGACGCACGGTGCCGATCACCAATACCAGGATGACGGCGAGCATGACCGCGTATTCCGCGATATCTTGTCCACTCTCGTCCGTGCAAATGTTTCGCAAAAACTGAACCATACATCCTCCGGCCCGATGAATAGATTTCCGGGCAAGCATGTGTAGGGTAATAATGACGACTCGGACGGCGATTGTCAATCGAAGTGAAACTTTGTTTTCCACAACAACTCCACAACATCCGCACCGGCAGTTGAAGTGAGAACCCGCGCCCCACAAAGGGTTTACGAGGATGTCAATGGCCGCGCCTCGCCGGAGTCAAATGCTGAACCGCGCCGGTTTCTTTGCGAAACAGAAACTACCGTTCTGCGGCCAGTGAAGCTGACGATGCCGAGGGCGTCGCTGTGTCACTCGCCAGGTCGTGGGTGGAATGGGCCGCATAGTCGAGCACGCGTCCCGGCAGCACCCCAAGATAAAGTGTAGCCGCCACGCAAACTGCAATGGCGAGCGCTGCCGCGGCGGGCACCGGAGTAACTGGGACTTCGCCCCGTGGTTCACGCATATACATCATGACAATAATGCGCAAGTAGTAATAGGCGGCCACGGCACTATTCAGCACTAGGATGAGCGTCAAGCCCACCAGATCCGACTTCAGCGCCGCACTCAAGATATAGAACTTCGCGAAGAAGCCGCCAGTGATCGGAATGCCGATGAACGACATCAGGAAAAATGTCAAAGTCGCGGCCAACACGGGAGACCGTCTGCCCAGGCCCGCGTAATCTTCGATTGCGACATACTTCTCGCCCGCGTTCGCGAAGTGGCTGACGACGGCGAAGGCTCCTACGTTCATCGCAGCATAGGCAGCGGTGTAAAACATCACCGCAGACGTGCCCAGTTCCGGCCGAGCCGCAAACGCGACCAGCACATATCCGGCGTGGGCGATCGAAGAATAGGCGAGCAGGCGCTTGACGTTGTCCTGCACCAAGGCGCACAGATTTCCCAGCGTCATGGTCAGCGCGGCCGAGACCCAGAGCAGCCAGAAGCGTCCGGGTGCATTCGCTTCGACCAGGACGCGCAGCAGAACCGCGAATGCCGCCGCCTTGGGGCCGGTCGACATCAGTCCGACGATCGGAGCCGGAGCCCCTTCGTAGACATCAGGCGTCCAGACATGAAAGGGTACCGCGGCAACCTTGAAGCCCAAGCCCACGAACATGAGCGCCGTCGCAACGTAAGCCAGAGCCGGTACGTTGCCGGACCGGAGCACCTGGCTGATGGCATCAATGTTGGTGGAACCGGTCGCGCCGAACATGAGCGCGACGCCGTACAGGAAGAACGCGGTCGCAAACGATCCCAGCAGAAAATACTTCAGCGACGATTCACTGCTCGCGGCGTCGCGTCGCCGGAAGCCTGCCAGCACGTAGGTCGAGATCGACGAGATTTCCAGGGCAATAAAAATAAGTACAAGCTCGATCGCGGATGACATCAGGCACATGCCAACCGTGCCGAAGAGAATCAGCCCGTAGTACTCCCCAGCGCGGATGCGTTGCACCCGCAAGTATTCGAAAGAACTGAGAATGACCACCGCCGCAATCGCGATGACGAGGAAGTGGAAGAAGGCGCTGAAGCCATCCACCCGCACCATGTTCCAAAACGCAGTTCCGGGATACTGCGCCATCCAGAAGGTCGACGCCAGCGCGGCCAGAGTTCCGATCAGAGCGATCGTGCCGAGAGACTGGTGACTATTCTCTTCGTCAAGGAGCGGGTCGACGATCATTACCAGCATGCCGAAGAGCGACAGCACAAGCTCCGGCAGAATGCGCATGTAGTCGGCGCTTTGTGGAATCGAGGACTGCGCCTGCGCGAGGAGGTTCGGCAATAAAAACGACTGCGAGAACGCTGTCATCGTCGTCGTCGCGAGTGCCAGTGTCATCGGCCCACCATCGTACTGGCCAATTGTGTGAACGGGGCGAGAGCCGCCTGCACCGCCGGATCAATCGCGCTGAGCCACACCAGCGGAGCAACGCCCATGACCAGCGCGGCAATCGCAATCGGGGCGAGTGCTGTCTTCTCCCGCAGATTGAGGTCGGGCAGCGTGTTATTGACTTCGTGCTTTACCTTGCCAAAGAAGACGCGCTGATACAACCACAGCAGGTAGCAGGCGCTCCAGATCACACCGGTCGCGGCAAGAATCCCGTAGATCGGCCGCGCCTGGAATGCTCCGCTCAGCACAAGGAATTCACCGACAAAACCGTTCATCAGCGGCAGTCCGACCGAGGCCAGCACGGTGACCAGAAAGAAAGTGGCGTACTTGGGCATGGGCGTCGCTAATCCGCCGAACTCGGTGATCTCATAGGTGTGGCGGCGTTCGTAGAGGATGCCCGCCAGCATGAAGAGCCCACCGGTGGCAACGCCATGTGCCAGCATGACGAAGACCGCTCCGTTCAGGCCGGCCGCGGTGAAACTGAAGATTCCGAGGACGACGAATCCAAGGTGACTGACCGAGGAGTAGGCGATCAGCTTCTTCATATTCGGCTGCACCAGCGAAACCAGCGCGCCGTAGATGATGCCGATCAGCGCCAATACCATGATCCAGGGCGCGTTGCGGTGCGCCTGCTCGGGAAAGAGGCCGACGTTGAAGCGCAGCAAGCCGTATGTGCCCATCTTCAGCAGCACACCAGCCAGGAGCACCGATCCAGCGGTGGGCGCTTCCACGTGCGCGTCGGGCAGCCAGGTGTGCAGAGGGAAGATAGGGACCTTCACCGCGAAGGCGACGAAGAAGCCGAGGAAGAGCCACAGCGAGGCGGTTTCGAAACCTGGCACACTTCCGCTGCGAATCGCGTTTTGAATGACGACAAAATCGAAACTGCCAGTCTTGGCATAGAGCCAGACAATCGCTGCCAGCATAAACATCGAGCCGATCATGGTGAACAGAAAAAACTTCACCGCAGCGTAGACCTTGCGTCCGTGACCGTACATGCCGATCAGCAGCGCCATCGGGATCAGCGTCGCTTCCCAGAAAAAGTAGAACAGGAACAAATCGAGCGACGTGAAAACGCCGATCAGAGCCGTCTCCAGGATCAGCAGCAGGATGAAGAATTCTTTCACCCGCTCGTGAATCGAAGTCCATGAAATCAGCACGCACAGCGGCGTGAGGAACGTGGTCAGAACTACCAGCCAGACCGAAAATCCGTCAATGCCCATGTGGTAGTGAATGTTGGGAGTCGTGATCCAGACTCTGTCGATTTCGAACTTGAAGGTGTTGGGATCGCGATGCAGGTGTACGGGTAAGTGCAGCGATGCCACAAATGCCAGCACGGAAATGACGAGAGCAAATACCTTAATGTCACGATCGCGGCGCGGGATCAGAAGGATCAGCAGCCCGCCCGCGGCCGGGATGAACGTCACCAGCGAAAGAATGATGGGACCGAGGCCTTCCATATTCATCGCACTCCCATCCAAACCATGTAGGCGATTACCACCGCGCCTCCGGCGGCTACCCAGCCGGCATAGGAACGCAAATTGCCCGACTGCATGTGGCGCACGTTGTCAGACACGTGGCGCGCAGCGTCGGCCGAGTCGTTCACCGCGGCGTCGATCACCCCCTGGTCAACGCCATGCCAGAGAATCGTGGTCGAGCCGTCGATCAGCGGCTTGACGAAAAGGACGGCGTAAAGTTCGTCAATGTAGTACTTGTGAGAGACTGCCTCGTAGAGCGTGCCCAGGCTGGCCGCGATGCGCGCTGGCAATTGCGGTCGGCGGAGATAGAGTGTCCAAGCGAGCAGGAGTCCAAGAACCGCCGCAGTGACGGAAATCAGCATGAGAAGCGTTTCCGTTCCCTTGCCTGCAGCTTCGCCCGCGGTCTCGTGCGCCAGTTCTGCGGCGGCTCCACTCTGGAAAACCGGCGCCAGGAAGTGCTCGAAGCGGCCACCGATCCCGATCCAGCCACCAACAACTGACAGGATCGCAAGGATAACCAGCGGCCCCAGCATCACCCAGGGGCTCTCGTGAGGATCGCCATGACTATGCCCATGTCCGTGTGTCGCGGGCGCCCCCGCCCGCGATGGATCGTGACTGTCATGAGCGATTGCCCCACGGTAATCGCCGAAAAATGTCAAGAACCAGAGCCGGAACATGTAGAACGAAGTGATAAACGCGGTAATGACTCCGATCAACCAGTAGACCCAACTTCCGTTCGGGCTGGAGTAGGCTTTCCAGAGAATTTCGTCCTTTGAGAAGAAAGCCGCCAGCGGCGGGAAGCCGGCGATCGTGAATGTGGCGATTGACATCGTCAAGAACGTCACCGGCATATAAACTCGCAGCCCGCCCATCTTGCGCATGTCCTGCTCGCCGCCAATGCCGTGAATCACCGAACCAGCCGCAAGGAACAACAGGCCCTTGAAGAACGCGTGCGTCATCAGATGGAAGATGCCCGCTGAGAACGCGCCCACGCCGCAGGCCATGAACATATAGCCCAGCTGCGACACGGTGGAGTAGGCCAGAACTTTCTTGATGTCGGTTTGGGCAATGCCGATGGTCGCTGCAAACAGAGCGGTGAGGGTTCCAACGATCGCGACTACCATCATCGCCATCGGTGCGCGATCGAAAATCGCGGACGACCGCGCCACCATGTAAACGCCGGCGGTTACCATGGTCGCCGCATGGATCAGAGCTGACACGGGAGTGGGACCCTCCATGGCGTCAGGCAACCAGACATAAAGAGGAATCTGTGCCGACTTGCCAGCCGCGCCGACCATCAATAGCAAACCGATTGCCGTGAGCAGCCCGGCCCCGGCGGTCTCCGTGGGCAGCGTCTGCACCGCAGCAAAGACATGCGTGAAGTCAAGCGTTCCAAAATGCTTGATCATCAGGAAGAGGGCGATCAGGAATCCGAAATCACCGATCCGATTAACGATGAATGCTTTCTTACCCGCCGCCGCCGCCGAGTCTTTTATGAACCAGAACCCGATCAGCAAGTACGACGCCAGGCCCACGCCCTCCCAGCCGATGAACATGACCAGATAATTCTTCGCCAACACCAGCGTCAGCATGAAGAACATGAACAGATTCAGGTACGCCATGAAGCGGTAGTACCCGTCGTCGTCCCACATGTAGCCAACCGAATAGATATGAATAAGGAAGCCGACGCCGGTAACTACAAGCAGCATGACCAGCGATAACTGATCGAGATAGAAACTGAAGTCGACTTGAAAACTTCCGGAGCGAATCCAGTGGGCGAGGTTGAAATAGTAAGGAGCGGATGCGGGGGAGAAGCGTACAGCAATCACGACCGCGAGGAAAAATGCCAAACCGCAGAAGCCAAGCGCGATCGCCGTGATCGCGTTCTTTGACGACCGTCGGCCAAAGAAGCCGTTAATCGCCGCCCCGGCGAGCGGAAGAATCGGGACGAGCCAGAGATAAGGATTCGGCGTCATAGCTTGAGCAGGTTCACCTGGTCCACATTCAAAGTTTCACGCGTGCGATAGACGGCAATAATGATTGCCAGGCCCACCGCGGCTTCAGCCGCTGCCACCACCATCACGAAGAAAACGAAAACCTGCCCGCTAAGCGCGTGCCATTGTGCGGCGAAGGCCACGAACGAAAGATTCACCCCGTTCAGCATGAGCTCGATCGACATGAAGATCGTAATGATGTTGCGCTTGATCAGGAACCCAAGCACACCGCACACGAACAGGATTCCGCTCAATACGAGATAGTAGGAAAGAGGAACCATCAGTGATCCTTTCCGGTCGCAACCAGTTCGCGAGTTTCCTGCGGCCGCGGACCGCTGTACTGGCGCCGTGCGATCGCTTCAGGCCGGCTGGCAAGGACGACCGCGCCCATGATGGCGATCAGGATCAGCACCGACGTGACTTCAAAGGGCAGAAGAAAATCGCGAAAAAGAAGCCGAGCAATGTCCTTGGGAGCGCCCCATAATGCGCCGATCGACACCGAGCGCGTGGTGGACAACCGGCCGACGAGCGTCCAAGCAACCAGCACGGCACCGATCGTTAGTCCCGGAACGCCGATGAGGGTCGCAACCCGGCTGCCCTGGGTGCGCTCCTCTTTGCCGGCGTTCAACAGCATGATGGTAATCAAAAACAAAACCATGATCGCGCCGGCGTAGACGATCACTTGAACCGCCGCCACAAATTCCGCGCCCAACAGAAGATACTCGGCAGCGAGCGAGGCCATCACCACAATCAGCGATAGTGCGCTATTGATGGGATGGCTCTGCACCAGCAGGTTCACCGCTCCCGCCACGCAGATCGCTCCGAAAAAGAGAAATAAAATTAGATGAAGCATTTTGCGATTTCTCAGTTCTCAGTCAACCCAGATCACAAGAGGGAACTGAGAACTGCTTTCAGGCTCTCAGCGCCACAACCAGTGCCGTATAAACAATGTTCGCAATCGCCAACGGCAGCAGGACCTTCCACCCGAACGCCATGAGCTGGTCATAGCGAAAGCGGGGCAAGGTCCAGCGCACCCAGACGTACAGAAACATAAAAAAGAAAACCTTCAGGCAGAACCAGACGACCGGCATCACCGCTTGCAGGATGGGTGGACCAAAAATCGGCCCGTGCCATCCCCCCAGGAACAGCAGCGTAGCCAGGCAAGCGACCGTCACCATGTTGGCGTATTCGGCCATGAAAAACATTGCGAATTTCATCGCGCTGTACTCGGTGTGATATCCAGCCACCAGTTCCGATTCCGCTTCCGGCAGATCAAAAGGCGTGCGATTCGTCTCCGCGTAAGCGGAGGTCAGATAGATGAAAAACGCCAGCGTCTGCCCGTGAAAGATGTTCCAGCGCGGAATGAAACCCCAAAACACGCCGCCCTGCGCATCCACAATGTCGCGCAGGCTGAGGCTTCCGGCCATGATCAGCACTCCCACCAGCGAGAGGCCGAGCGAAACTTCATAGCTGACCATCTGGGCGCTGGCGCGCAGGGCGCCGAGCAGCGAGTACTTGTTGTTCGAGGACCATCCGGCAAGCGCCACACCGTAGACACCCATCGAAGTAATGCCGAGGACCACCAGCAGCCCGATGTTCACGTCAGTAATCTGGAGATACGTGCCCCATGGACCGATGTTGACCCAGTTGCCAAACGGAATCACTGAAATGGAGGTAATGGCAAACACCACCGCGATGATCGGCGCCGCGATGTAAAGCGGCTTGTAGACATGCGGCTGAGTCAGGTCTTCTTTAAAAATAAATTTAGCGCCGTCGGCGAGCGGCTGCAGCAGGCCGAAAGGTCCAACGCGCGTGGGGCCCCAGCGATTCTGGATATGCGCCGACACCTTGCGCTCCAGCCAGACGCTATACGCCACCGCCGTCAGCAGAACACCGACCACGGCCAGCGACTTGATGATCGAAATGATGATGAACGTCGTTATGCTCAATGTGTCCGTGTGGCGCGGGCATTCTTGCCCGCGTGCCTTTGACCTTGTTCTTGATTTCACCCGACAGCTAGTCGGTCCCTAGTCCGCCGCAACTTCCGACTCCGCGGACTTGTTTTCGAAAACCGAGTTCAGAGTCTTTGAATACCGCCCCAGGGTGCCCGAGCTGAACAGATCGTCGTTGGCCGGGACGATCAGCTCCGGATTTTGAATCGCACTCGCGCCACTCGCGGCAATCTCGAGATGCTGATCGTTACCCGCCAGCAGATTGACCCGGGAAACATTGTCCGCCGAAACATGGTACCCGGCAACCACGCGCTGGACTTCATCGAGAATCGCCATAGGGTCGAACGGCGTCATCTTCGGTTCCAGGTTGTGCGCTTCGAGCCACACCGCGTGACGATCCGCCTCCCCCGATTGCGCACCGCGGCTTTGTCCCATGTCCGAGTGTGTCCCGCCGCCGAAGGGCACTAGACCGCGTACCTCGAAGCCCATGGCGTCTGCGATGCGGACGATCATCTCGAAGTCCGGCTTGGTGTCGGTGACTTCGCCTGCCTTCTTTATGAGTTGCAGGTCGCCGCAGGTGTTCGTATAAGTTCCCGTTTTTTCGTAGGCGTTCGCTGCCGGCAAAACTACGTCGGCGATGGCCGCGGTTTCGGTCAGGAACATGTCTTGAACCACCACAAAACCCTTTGAGAGCGCAAAGGGATCAATGCTCAAGCGGCCGACCGGATTCGAACCCACCACATAAAGTGCCTTCAGCTTGCCGTCCTTCGCCGCTTCCACCATCTCCGGCAGGCTCAGGCCCGGTTCAGTCGGCAGCTTGCCCCATTCCTGTTGAAACTTGTCGGCGCTGGCGATGGGTTCATATCCCGGCAGAAGATCGGGATAAAGGCCCATCTCACTGGCTCCGCGTGAATTCGCGTAGTCGCCGAGACAGATCAGCTTTGCTCCCGTCAAAGTCGAAGCAAAGCTCACCAGTTTCTCGATGTCATGGCCGCGCAGTTCCGAACCGAAGGCGATGACCATGTTCTGTTCGCCGCGGACTTTCTCGCGCAGCGCGACCCAGGCGTCGCGGCTCGTGCCGTGGCTCACCAGCGCATCCAGCAGGGAATCGTCGCCCGCAAGAAATGCAACTGCTTTCGCTTCCGCGCCTGCCGCTACCAAGGCGAATCCCGTCGCCTGCCGGCGCAATTTGATGGGCGTGGAGTTGACTACATAAAGCTTCGCGCGGCGCAACCGGACGTTCGTCCGGATCTGCCATGCCAGCAGTGGATGCTGATTCGTCGGGTCGTTTCCGATCAGCAAAATCGCGGGTGCAGTCAGAACGTCGCGCATGGAAGCCGTCTTTCCCGGTTTCCCGTGCAGCGCCGCCGCCAGGGCAGGATAGTCTGAGGTCCGATGATGATCAACGTTATTTGTCTTCAGCACGACACGGGCAAATTTTGAAAGAAGATAATTTTCTTCGTTGGTCGTGCGATTCGATCCGATGACCCCAAGAGCACTCCCGCCATTCTGGTCGCGAACTTCGCGAAACCGTCTGCCGATCAACTCAAAGGCCTCTTCCCATGTTGCCGGCGTCAGCTTACCGTTCTTGCGCACCAGCGGCTGCGTAAGTCGCTCTTGGTGATGCGCAAAGTCGAAGGCATAGCGGCCCTTCACGCAAAGAAAATCGCCATTGATCCCGCTCTTGTCACGATTGTCGCCGCGGACAATCTCCGCGCCGGTTTCGCAGCGGCGCACGCCCAGCGTGGTCTTGCATCCGTCCCCGCAATGAGTGCAGATCGTACCCACATGCTTCATCTCCCATGGACGCGTCTTGTAGCGGTAAGCGCCCGAAGTGAGCGCACCGACGGGACAGATGTCGATGCACATGCCGCACTCTTCGCATTCGAGGTGGTCTTCCTGATTGGGCGCGATGATCGAACCCACGCCGCGGTTCTGCACCCCCAGCGCCCAGACGTCCATGCCTTCGCCGCAGATGCGCACGCAACGGTAGCACAGTATGCAGCGCGGGCGGTCGAAATACACGACCGGAGACCACTGCTGTTCTTCCCGGTGGTTCTTGGCCTCGGTGTACTTCGATTCGGAGGCGCCATAGGAGAACGTCATGTCCTGCAGTTCGCATTCGCCGCCGGCATCGCACACCGGGCAATCCAGCGGATGGTTGCCCAGCAGCAACTCAACCATCGCCTTTCGAGCCTGACGCACCTCATCGCTGTCGGTCGAGACGATCATGCCCTCGGTCACCGTGGTCGTGCAGGCGGTCTGAAGCTTGGGCATCTTCTCGACCTTCACGACACACATGCGGCAGGCGCCTTGCAACGATAGCCCGGGGTAGTAGCAAAAAGAGGGCACTTCAATGCCCACGCTCTTGCAGGCTTCGATCAGCAGCGACCCAGGAGGTGCCGTGACCTTCTTGCCGTCGACCGTGATGTTTACCAGTGCGGGTGCGTCTGCCATGAGTACTTACTCTGAGAGCCCAGCTCTATACACCGGGCTATTCTTGACCTCGTCAATCTGCAGCGCGTGCCTTTGCGCGTGCGATCCCATCAGTAACAGACACTCATAAGTACTGACCACGCCGACTGCGTGATGGGGATGCGTGACTTCCGTCGCACGCAAGTCTTCCCCGGTTTTTCCGACATGGCGAAGCGTGCGTTCACGTACTGCCTGAAAATGAGCTACTGCTTCGGCCAGCGTAGAAAAACGCCCACGTGGTCGCGATTGATCAGAAGCATCAAAACGCATGCTGCGATCCGTACCACTTCGGAGAATGCGATCATCGCGCCTGGGTTGTTCCGCATTGCGCATTTTCCTTTTGCCAGTCACCAAACCGAGCATGACTTCTTCTGCCACGGCGACGTGTTCCGCACACTCGAGGATCGACCAACGGTCCTCCGCCGGCCGCAGGCGGCAATCGGCTTCACTTACTCCCGCTATGCTGTGAAGAAAAGCTTCTTCTCCCTTGCGTAAAGTCTCCAGCAAAGTGGCCTTGTCGACCTCCATACAGTTCGTGGTGTCTGGAATGGTGCTCATGGTCAATGGGCCATCACCGGGACGCGGTCCGCTGCTCCCGCTTTCTCAAACGGGCACGGCCTGCCATCCAAATGATCTTCGAATTCCTTCCTGAATTTTTTCACAAACGCCATGGTGGGCATCGCTGCCGCATCTCCCAGCGGACAGAACGTCTTCCCCAACATGTTTTCCGCTAGGTAATAGATATTGTCGATGTCCTTTTTTACTCCGGCGCCCGCGTGGAAGCGCGTTAACGTCTTCTCCAGCCAGTCTGTTCCTTCACGGCAGGGAATGCACCAGCCGCAGCTCTCGTGCCGGTAGAACCTCATCGTGCGCAGTGCGAACTTCACGATGCAGGTGGTATCGTCGAGTACCGTAACCCCGCCCGATCCAAGCTGTGAACCTGCTTTCGCCACCGAGTCGAAGTCCATGGCGACATCGATTTCATCGGGCGTCATCACCGGCGTTGACGATCCTCCCGGAACTACAGCTTTCAACCCGCGTCCGTTCGGTATGCCACCGCCGACCTCATAGATCATCTTCTTGAGGTTGTAACCCATCGGAAGTTCGTAGACGCCGGGCTTGTTGAGATGTCCTGCCAAGCAGAACAGTCGCGTTCCACCATTCTTCGGCGTGCCGAGTTTCGCGTACCAATCCCCGCCGCCCAAAATGATGTGCGGAATGGCCGCGAGGGTCTCCGCATTATTAATGACCGTCGGTCCGCCCCAAAGGCCAACCACGGCAGGGAAGGGCGGACGGATGCGCGGAATGCCGCGTTTGCCTTCGAGCGATTCCATCAACGCCGATTCTTCGCCCACTTCGTAAGCACCCGCTCCTCCGTGCCAATGAATATCCAGATCGTATCCGCTGCCGAAAATATTCTTGCCGAGAAAGCCTTTGGCATAGGCGTCTTTAATTGCCTTCTGCATGATGACGGAAAGGTAGCGATACTCGCCGCGGATATAGACGAACCCGTTATGAGAACCCACCGCCAGCGCCGCGATCATAACGCCTTCAATCACCGAGTGCGGATCGTGTTCGAAAATCAGACGGTCCTTGCAGGTGCCGGGCTCGCTCTCGTCGCCGTTGCAAAGCACGTATTTGGGTTTGGCCGATTGCTTCGGAACAAACGACCATTTCATTCCGGTGCTGAACCCGGCGCCCCCCCGCCCGCGCAGGGCGGAAATCTTAACCTCATTAATAAGGTCGTCCGGCTTCATGGCCAGTGCCTTCTGCACGGCCTTGTAGCCATCCAGCTGGAGATAGCGATCGATATCCGTTGCGCCCTGGCCAAAGCGCTTCGAGATCACGCGTACCTCGTCGGGATGGGAAACTAGAAAAGCCATTGAGTGATTTTGTGATTGAGTCATTGAATTGTTGAACCAGGCGTTCTGAATGATTCAATGACTCAATCTTTCAATGATTCAATACTTCTACTGCGTTCCCTTCTTCTTATACTCGTCCAGAATCTGGTCCATCTTCGCGTTCGTCAGGTTCTCGTGAAAGTCGTAATTCACCTGGATTGCCGGAGCCCAACTGCACGCGCCAATACATTCCACCTCTTCCAGCGAGAACAAGCCGTCTTGCGTCGTGCCTTTATGGCCGATGCCCAGCTTCTTCTTGCAGTGGTCAAGAAGCTCTTCGCCACCGACGAGCATACACGCGATATTGGTACACACCTGTACGTTGTACTTCCCGCGCGGCTTGGTCGTCAGCATCGAGTAGTAACTGATCACGTTGCGGACGTCGAGTTCGGTGAGCTCCAGCCGCCGCGCCAGCTCCGCGATCACCTCGTCAGTTAAACTGCCGACCTCGTCCTGCGCATAGAGCAGCGTAGGCACAAGCGCCGAGCGCCGGGTGGGATAATGCGTCAGCATCTCGGCAAACCGCGTCTCGAATTCTTCGGAAAAACGCATCAGCGATCTATGTCTCCCAGCACCACATCGATGCTTCCGATGGCCGCGACTACATCCGCAATCAGCTGTCCCTCGCACATTTTCGCCAGTGCCTGCAGATTCGCGTAGGACGGCCCGCGCATGTGCACGCGATACGGCTTGGCCGTTCCGTCGCTGACGATGTAGTAGCCCATCTCGCCGCGCGGCGATTCGATCGCCTGGTACACCTCGCCCGCTGGAACCGTGAAGCCCTCGGTGATGATCTTGAAATGGTAGATAAGGGCTTCCATCTGCGTCTTCATTTTTTCGCGGTCGGGCAGCACCACCTTGGGCGAGTCGGCTTTTATGGGTCCTTCCGGCATTCCTGCCAGCGCCTGCTGCACCATGGCAATCGATTCGCGCAACTCAGCAACGCGGCAAAGGTATCGCGCGAACACATCCCCTTCCGTGCGGACCGGCACGTTAAACTTGAAGTTTTCATAGCCCGTGTAGGGAGCATCGCGGCGGAGGTCAATGTCGACCCCGCTGCCGCGCAATGTCGGACCGCACGCGCCCAGGGCAATCGCATCTTCCGCACTCAGGTAGGCGATGCCCTTGGTGCGCATCATGAAAATCGGATTCCCGGTCAGCAAGCCTTCATATTCATCCACGTTTCCGGGGAAGCGGTCGGCGAACTTCTTGACCTTCTCGAAGAATCCCAGAGGCGGTTCCAACGCCAACCCGCCAATGCGGAAATACGACGTCATCATCCGCTGCCCGCTGACCATCTCGAAGAAACGCAGCACGTCTTCGCGCTCACGGAAGCAATAGAGAAACACGGTCATCGCACCGAGATCCATGGCGTGCGTTCCCAGCCACACCAGGTGCGAATTGATGCGGGTCAACTCGTTCATCAGAACCCGCATCCACTGCGCTTTTGGAGGTATCTCCAGCCCCAGCAATTTCTCCACTGCCAGGCAGTAAGCGAGATTGTTGGTCATGGGGCAGAGGTAATCGATGCGATCCGTGAGCGGCACAACCTGCTGGTAGAACTTGGCTTCGCAAGTTTTCTCGATGCCCGTGTGCAGGTAGCCGACCTCAGGCTTGAGCCGCACCACCGTCTCCCCGTCGATCTCGAGCACCAGCCGCAGCACCCCGTGTGTAGACGGGTGTTGCGGCCCCATGTTCAGGACCATTGTGCGGTCCTCGCCTGTGCGATCCTGGCCGGGCTCAGCGACGATGGCGGGAAATTGCGTCATGGCTTACCGGTAGCCCTCCACCGGGTAGTCCTTGCGCAGAGGATGGCCTTCCCAGTCATCGGGCATCAGGATGCGTTTCAGGTTGGGATGTCCGGAGAACCGCACACCAAAAAGATCGAACACCTCGCGCTCATAGTGGTTGGCGGAGGGCCAAACCGACGTGACCGATTCGATCGCCGGGCTGGAACCGTCGAGGCGAGCTTTCAAACGCACCCGCTCCTTTTTCGGAATCGAAAGCAGATGGTAAACCACCTCAAACCGCGGCTCTGATGGATACCAATCTACGCAAGTGAGATCGCATAAATAATTGAATGGGCAGTCGGCAGAGTCGCGCAAAATAGCGCACGCTTCGCGGATCGCTTCCTTTGCAATCCAGATCGTCAGCTCATCGCGATCGAATTTCACCGCCTCCACGATGGAAACATTCCATTCCACCAGGCGGGCCAAGGCGGGATGCGACTTCAACAGCTCGATATCGGTGATGGCGGGAGCTAGCGGCATCAGAAATTTCCCCGCTTGAGGGCGGTCAGGCCCCAGTCAAGCACGCCTTTTTTCCACACATAGAAGAGGCCAACCAGTACAATCGCGATGTACACCATCATCTCCCAGAAGCCAAACATCTTCAGTTCGCGCAGAATGACCGCCCAAGGGTAAAGGAAAACGGCTTCCACGTCGAACAATATAAAGAGCATGGCCACCAGGTAAAACTTGACGGAAAATCGTCCCTGAGCATCGCCGATGGGCTGGACGCCGCACTCATAGGGCGACATTTTGGCCCGATTCGGTTTATGCTGGCCAACCAGCTGGGAAAGGATCACAATCACGCTCGCCAGGGCCGTGGCGATACCGAAGTGCATCAGGAGAGGCAGGTAGCGAGCGAAATAATTGTCCGGCATAGGAGGAGCTATATATAATCTGCGCCAAGCGCCGCAGTAGACGTTCCAGCTTAGTTTTGACTGGCAGATGTGTCAAGCTTAGGGGAGTGTTTTAACCGTAGCTTCATCCGGCGGAGCCTGTCTTGACGGGACGTCGACAGAACTGGGGAAAGCCTGAATCGCATGATCTTTGGCTTCAACACCGACATTCGGCACGAAGACACGGTGTACCACGTGCAGAGCGAAGCGCGCGAGGCCGAGCAGTTGCTGCAGACGCAAGTCTTCGTTCGAGGCCGCTGCATCGGGAAGCGTGCGGTTCCCTACGGCGCCGGCGCCGCGGCAGGGAAAATCGGCTCGCAGTACGCCGCTTCGCACGGCAACGATCAGGATAGAGAGAAGATGCTGCGTGAACTGCATCGCGAGGTGCTGGACGCCATCCGCGATGGCCACCTTGACTCCATCCTCGACAAACGGGATACCCCGGAAACGCTGGCGGCGGTAAAAGAACTTGACCTCGAGTGGATCAATGCCAGTTCTGTGCATTCGAGCGGCGCGTTGACCATGCAGATCCGAGTCACCGACGGAGGCGCTACCGTCCCAGGCGCTCGCCTCACGCTCCGCTTCGCCCGGCCCGACGCCGCGCCGTACTACGCCCAGGTTCTCACCGATGCCCAGGGCAACGCCGAGATGAACGTACAGGTGGATGAAAAGTCACTCGCTGAATCCTCCGTACTCGTGCAAGCAAGTTTCGACGGACGAACTGCCACCCGCAAGTTCCAACTGCGTGCCGCCATTTAGAAGCTCATTGTTTTGATGAATCTAACGATCAATGGCGAAGCCGAGACCTCAGCGGCCGAGACTCTGGGCGCGCTCGTCGCACAGCTCGGCATGAAGCCGGACCGCGTAGCCATCGAACTGAACCGCGAGATCGTACCCCGCGACCAGTGGCCGCAGACTCCGCTGCACGACGGAGATCGACTGGAAATAGTCCACTTCGTTGGCGGCGGATCGGGATAATCCACCGCATGTTTGGCAACCCGTTTCGCAACCTGCTAACCTGATTTCTCCACCTCTTCCGTGGGCCCCGTCGTTCAACGGATAGGACTTCAGTTTCCTAAACTGACTATGCAGGTTCGATTCCTGCCGGGGCTACCAGCCATCGTCCGCGGGGCGACTTTCATTGCAGACGGCTGGTTCGAGATCCTGCCTCACAGAAGTCACTGCGAAACCCGCCGCTCGCTGCCGTATAATAAGATCTACTGTGCTCAAATATTCCATCGTAGTCCCGCTCCACAACGAGCAGGAGAACGTCACCGATCTCTACGCACGCCTTAAGTCCGTGATGGAAGCGAGCGGCGAGACTTTCGAGATGGTGCTGGTCGATGACGGCTCCGTCGACGGCACATTCGCGCTGCTGCGTGAGATTGCCGCCGTTGACAGCCGCGTGACGGTCGTCAAGCTGCGCCGCAATTTTGGGCAGACCGCCGGCCTCGCTGCGGGGTTCGACCACGCCCGCGGCGAATACATCATCGCCATGGACGGCGATCTGCAACATGATCCCGCCGACATTCCGTTGTTCCTCGAAAAGATTGCCGAGGGCTACGACATTGTCAGCGGCTGGCGCAAGAATCGCGTCGACAATTTCTGGCTGCGCCGCATTCCTTCGCGCTGCGCCAACTGGCTGATGGCCAAGTTGAGCGGCGTTGACATCCACGACTTCGGCACCACTTTTAAGGCCTACCGCCGGGAAATCCTGGGTCAGATTCCGCTCTACGGCGAGCTTCACCGCTTCATCCCGGCGCTCGCCTCATGGTACGGGGCGTCGATTATCGAAGTACCCATCAAGAACATAGTCCGGGAGCGCGGCGCTTCGCATTACGGAATCTCGCGTACTTTCCGCGTCTTCTTCGACCTCATTACCATCCGGTTTCTGCTCAAGTATCTTTCTCGCCCACTGCACTTCTTCGGCACGGTGGGGATGTTCAGCATTTTTGCGGGCAGCGCCGTTTCCGTCTGGCTGATTTTGCAGAAGCTCCTGCACCACACCGACATCATGTACCAGCACGGGCCGCTGATGGTGTTCTCCATGGTGCTGTTACTAGCAGGACTCAATATGCTCGCCGTCGGGCTGCTCGGAGAAATGCAGGTGCGCCATTACCACGAACCCACCCAGCGTGCGCCGTATTCGGTCGATCGCATCCTGAGGGCGCAGAGCGAAGAGAGCACCATCTCGGAATGAAGAGAGGTCGGAGGTTCGAGGTCAGATTACAGAGGTGAGAACCAAGGATTTTTACTTCTGAAATCTCACCTTTCACCTCTTTCTTTCCCTCATCACAGGTTTCCGTGACGTCTGCAATTGACCGCTCCCCCTCACTGGCAGGACAATCACTGTACAGGCCAAGCCAGCCTCTGAGGCGCTATAATGCCAACCGCCGCTATGCCAACTACTCAACTCGAGTTGCGTCTAGCCAGCCGGATGTCGCGGCTCGGCACCGAAACCGCCTTTGAAGTCCTGAACCGCGCCCGAGCGCTGGAAAAACAGGGCAAAGAGATCATCCACCTCGAAATTGGCGAACCCGACTTCGACACGCCCGCCAATGTCATCCAGGCCGGGGTGGATGCGCTCCACATGGGATGGACCCACTACGGCCCCGCCGCCGGTCTCCCCGACCTGCGCCAGGCCATTGCCGACTACGTCAGCCGCACTCGTAAAGTCCCAGTTTCGAGCGATGAGGTGGTTGTGGTCCCCGGTGGCAAGCCAATTATTTTCTTTACCATCCTGGCATTAATTGATGCGGGAGATGAAGTTATCTATCCCAATCCCGGATTCCCCATCTACGAGTCCATGATCAACTATTCGCTCGGCAAAGCGATCCCGATTCCGCTGCGCGAAGAGCGCGACTTTTCCATCGACGTCAAAGAACTGGCCTCGCTGATCACCGATCGCACCAAGCTGATCATCCTGAACTCGCCCCACAACCCGACCGGCGGGGTGCTCACCAGGAAAGACATTCTCGAAATCGCCGAGGCCATCGGCGAGCGCAACATCCTTGTTCTGTCGGACGAAATCTACAGCCGTCTCATCTATGAAGGCGAAGACTTCTCCATCATGAGCGTGCCCGGTTTCAAGGAGCGCACCATTTTGCTCGACGGCTTCTCCAAGACCTACGCCATGACGGGATGGCGCATGGGCTACGGCGTAATGCGTCCCGATCTCGCCGTGCACATCGCGCGCCTCATGACCAACTCGAACTCCTGCACCGCCAGCTTCACCCAGGTTGCCGGGATTGAAGCGCTGCGCGGCGACCAGTCCTCGGTCGACAAAATGAATGCCGAGTTCAGGCGCCGCCGTGACGCCTTCGTCGCCGGCCTGAACAAGATCAAAGGCTTTTCGTGCCGGGTGCCCAAAGGCGCGTTCTACACCTTCCCCAACATTACGAAGACCGGCTGGCCGTCAAAGAAACTGGCCGACGCGCTGCTTGAACAGGCTGGCGTCGCCTGCCTCTCCGGCACCGCGTTCGGCGACTACGGAGAAGGCTATCTTCGCTTCAGCGTGGCCAACTCGCTGGAGAACCTGGTCACCGCGCTGCTCCGGATCGAGGACTGGGTGGGGAAGAACTTGCGCTGACAGTGGAGAGCCGGGCGTCCCCCGGTAGGACGGGCGAGGACGCCCGTTGCTCCACCCCAAAATGCCAAGAAACTCCGCGCACTCTGCGATCTTTGCGGTTCAATGTTTCGCTTTCATCTCCCGTTGACAACCCGCCGCCCCGAGTTGGTGTAAACTTCTGCCGCTATGACAAACGTCGATAAGCATCCCGCCGGTTCTTTCTGCTGGATTGAACTCCACACCTCCGACCAGAACGCCGCCAAGAGTTTCTACGGCTCTCTCTTCGGTTGGGAGGCCCATGACAATCCGATGGGTCCCAACGACTTTTACACCGAATTCAAACTTCAGGGCCGCGAAGCCGCCGCCGGATGCACCTTGCGTCCCGAGGAACGCGCGCAGGGCGTTCCTCCGCACTGGATGATTTACATCACGGTCGAGAGCGCCGATGCAGCCGCCACCAAGGCGCAGCAACTCGGCGGCAAAGTTTTTGCCCCGGCTTTCGACGTCATGGATGCGGGCCGCATGGCGGTCGTCCAGGATCCCACCGGCGCGGTTTTCTGCGTCTGGCAGCCGAAGAAAAACACCGGAATCCGAATCGCCCACGTCCACGGCACGCTCTGCTGGGCCGATCTGAGCACGCCCGACGCAAAACGCGCGTCCGACTTTTACTCCGGCCTTTTCGGATGGCAGGTGGCCGCCGATCCAAAAGATCCCTCCGGCTATCTGCATATCAAGAACGGCGAGCATTTCATCGGAGGCGTTCCACCCGCAGCCCATCGCCAGCCCGGGGTACCGCCGCACTGGATGGCCTACTTCCTGGTGGATGACGTGGACGCCTCTGCGAATAAGGCGAAAGAGATGGGTGCGAAGTTATACCTCCCGCCGATGAGTATGGAAGGAGTCGGCCGCTTCTCGGTGATCGCCGACCCGCAAGGCGCTGTGTTCGCGATCTTCAAATCGGCGCGCTAGAGCGGATTCAGCTTCGCCGCACCTGTTTGTGTGGGGACGGGCGCCCTCGCCCGTCCAAGCCGAGCGCAGCTCGGCAGCTGCTTGCGGTCACAACAACTCTGGACTCGATATAAGTCGCCGGCCAGCGTCACGCCCCCCCGTGACCGCGCTCACTGAACGCTGCGTCAGCCCCAGCTACGCTCATTCTGCAAGCCTATGCGCCGATTCCCGCCCTGCCCAATACCCGGCGTAAGCGAAGGAGCAACCCCATGTCTATTCAGAATTCGACCACCGGCGAAGTTCTGCGTTCCTACACCATCGACGAACTGAAACAGCAGGCTAGATTGATGAGGGGCTACGACCTCGCCGCCTTGTGCGCGGCCACGTCCGGACACGCCGGTGGCACGCTCTCCATTATGGACATCACCGCTGCGCTCTACCTTCGCGTCGCCAATCATGATCCCAAGAATCCCAACTGGCCCGACCGCGATCGCATCGTCTGGTCCACGGGCCACAAAGCGCCCAGCCTTTATCTAGGCCTAGCCTTCGCCGGCTTCTGCCCGAAGGAAGACGTGGCACTCCTGCGCAAACTTTATTCGCCCTATCAGGGACATCCACACTGGCTCAAATTGCCGGGCGTTGAAGTCTCCACCGGATCGCTAGGTCAGGGCTTGAGCATCGCTGTAGGCTTAGCGCTAGCCGCCAAGTTAGACAAAAAGGATCACCACGTCTTCTGCATCATGGGAGACGGCGAGCAACAGGAAGGTCAGATCTGGGAAGCGGCGATGGAAGCGGGTCACTTCAAGCTCGACAACCTGATCGGCATCGTCGACCGCAACCGCCTGCAGATTGACGGCTGGGTGAAAGATGTCATGAACGTCGAGCCGCTCGAAGAAAAATATCGCAGCTTTGGATGGGAAGTCGTCACCATCGACGGCCACGACATGAAGCAGGTCGTCGAAGCGCTAGAGAGTACGACTGCCAAAGCAAAAGCCGGATCGGCCAAGCCCACCGTCATTATTGCCGACACCGTCAAAGGGAAAGGCGTCAGCTTCATGGAGAATGTTGCCGGATGGCACGGCAAAGCGCCGAACCGCGAAGAATTAGACAAAGCATTAAAGGAGCTTGGTCTCGAAGGCCAGATTCCCATCGAGCGGTTATTCGCCCACGCCAAGCAATATCAAGCCGAAGTCGAGCGCAAACTAGATGCCAAGATGCCCAGGTTTCACCGCAACTACTGGTGGAACGCCGCCGAAAACATGAAAGTCCAGATGAAGCCCACTCGTCTCGGTTTCGGACAGTCGCTCGCCGCCAACGGCGACGATCCTCGTGTAGTCTGCTTCGGCCTAGATATTTCAGGCTCCATCACCATCAGCGAGTTCTACGCCAACAAGCCCGAGCGCAAGTCGCGCTGGATCAGCATGGGCATCGCCGAGCAGTCCGCCACTTCCGCCGCCGCCGGACTCGCCAGAGAAGGGAAGCTCCCCGTCTTCGGCACCTATGCGACTTTTGCGGCTGCGCGCAATCTCGATCAGATTCGGACTTCGATCTGCTACGGCAATTTCAACGTTCTGATCGCGGGCGCTCACGGCGGCGTCAGCGTCGGTCCCGACGGCGCCACCCACCAGGCGCTCGAAGATCTGTTCGCCATGTGCGGATTGCCCAACATGAACGTGGTGGTGCCCTGTGACATCGTCGAAACTCGCAAAGCCACCGACTATCTGCTGCTCAAACACGTCGGCCCGAAGTACATTCGCTTTGCACGCGAAGCGACGCCGATCGTCACCGACGAAAAAACTCCCTTCGTCTTCGGCAAAGCGAACGTGATTCGACTGCGTGGCGAGACTGCGAATTTCATCGATGCGTTCGAAACGAAACTGGAATCCGACTACCGCGACGAGTGCGAAGACCTCACCATCATCGCCTGCGGCCCCATGGTGCCCGAAGCCATGCGCGCCGCCTGGATCCTGAAGCAGGATTTCGGCTACGAAACCCGAGTCCTCAACCTGCATACCCTCAAGCCGCTCGACACCGAAGCCATCGTGCGAGCGGCGCGCGACACGAGCGTCGTCCTGACCGCCGAAGAACACCAGATCGGCGCTCTGGCATGGCCCGTCGCGAGCGCCATCACGCAGTCACCGGCGCTCTACGGCATCCCCGTGATTACGGGGGCGATTGGCGTCAAAGACCGCTTCGGAGACTCCGGCGCTCCCTGGGAGCTAATCAAGGAATTCGAAGTTTCCGCCGAACACATCGCCGCCAAGGCAGTGGAGTTGATCGGCGTGAAGAAGTCGCAAACGGCGCCCCCGGTGCCGGAAGTGCATTTGGTGGGAACGAAGTAAGAATAAGCGATTCGGCGTGTTTGCCTACCTCCCCGCGCGGATGGTACAACCCTCCCGAGGCTTCCGCTCGTGAAAAAGACCGTCGTTGTCTCCCTCTTCGCTCTTTCGGCATTGGGTGTAGTGTTTGTGGTTGCTCGCGCCGCCGACCGCTCGCGCCGCATCAATCTACCCACCAGCAAGACTTTGACCCTCCCCGTCCCCGGCTACCTCGCCCGCACCAATAGCTTTCCCGCGACCATCGCCCTCAGCCCCGATGGCCGCTATGCAGCGCTGCTCAATCAGGGCTATGGCACGCAGGAATCCGGCGGGCACCAGTCGATCGCCATTCTCGATCTCAGCGATAATCAACTGCGCGATTTTCCCGACGACCGCCTGAGCGAGGGGTATTCCACGCACCAAAATTATTTCGTCGGCCTCGCTTTCTCCAGCGACGGCAAGCATCTCTACGCGTCGATGGGCTCGATCACCGATCCCACCGGCGAGAAGCCGACCAGCACAGGCAACGGCATCGCGGTCTACAAATTCGCGGACGGCCAAGTTACTCCCGAACGCTTCCTCAAGATTGCGCCTCAGCCCATCGCAGCAGGTAAAGAAGTCGCATTCGAGTTGCGCAAAACTCCCGCTGGAACCGCGCTTCCATATCCGTCTGGATTCGCCGTTCTTCCAGGCCCCAAGGGCGACCGCCTGCTCATTGCCAATAATCTTTCCGACAACGCCATTGTCCTCGACATCAGCTCCGGCAAAGTTCTCCAGTCGTTCGATCTAAGCCGCAGTCGCTACATTCCCAGCGCCTATCCGTACACCGTGGTCGCCAACAAAGCCGGAACCAAAGCTTGGGTGAGCTTGTGGAATACGTCCTCTGTAGCGGAACTGAATCTCGAAACAGGAAAGGTCGCGCGCTGGATCGAACTAACAAAGGCCGCCGACAGCATCGCACCGAGTTCGCATCCGACAGCGATGGTTTTGAGCCCCAATGCGGTTTTGCTCTATGTCGCGTTAAGCAACGCTGACTCTGTAATCGGACTTAACCTGGATGATGAGACGGTCGACCGCGTCTACAGCACAAAGAAGTTCGGCGGGGCAGTTCCACAGGCGATTGCCCTCTCAAAGGATGACAAGCGTCTATTCGTCGCGAGTGGGGCAGTCGACGCCGTTGCTGTCTTTGGGGTTGGCGGTCTCGCCCACGGTTTTGAAGGTGGAATAGAACTACCTCCCATCGGCTTCATCCCCACCGAGTGGTATCCCAGCGCCCTCGCCATCGCCGGCAACGACCTGCTCATCGCCACTGCAAAAGGCGAGGGCAGCGGATCGAACAATATGAAAGCCAAAGTGCAGATCGGGCCTTACCATCGCGATAATCCGTATATTGCAACCTTGATCGGCGGCTCCATCCAACGCCTCAGGCTCGCCGACATCGACAAGAATCTCGCGGCTTATACGCGCCAGGTCGAGGAAGACAATCTTCTGAATGGCAATCCCGGCAAGATTGAGTTTGCGGGCGGCAAAGATCCGATCCGCCACGTGATCTACGTTCTGAAAGAAAATCGCACCTACGATCAGATCCTTGGCGACTTGCCGGTTGGGGACGGCGACGCTTCGCTCACCATGTACGGCGCCGAGATTACTCCGAACGAGCACAAGCTCGCGCTGCAATTCGGAGTGCTCGACAACTTCTACGACAGCGGAGAAGTTTCCGGCGATGGGCATCTCTGGTCCACCGCCGCGACCAGCAGCGACTACAACGAGAAAACCTGGCCCATCGCCTATCGCGGCAAGGAGCGAACCTACGACTTCATGGGCGACGTGGCCGGTGCGTTTCCGCTCGATCAGGGTATTCCCGACGTCGACGATCCTGGTACCGGCTTCCTCTGGGACAATCTCGCGAGAAAAGGTCTCACGTATCGCATCTACGGAGAATTCATCGCCGCCGTGTGGTGCAAGAACGAGAAAGCAGAATCACCGATGGCAGGAACGCCGTCTACCTCGTCCGCAACTTGCCCCGTGGCCGAAATCAAGCCCGGCGATCCCTTGCCCGCAAACGTCGGCAATCCGCGCGGTGCTCCCAGCCCGTGGCCGTGGGCGATTCCGCAGATGAAGGGCATGCGACCCACCAAAGCCGCATTGCGCGACCATTACGATCCGCAGTTCCCCGACTTCAATACCGACTATCCTGACCAACTCCGCGCCGACGAATTCCTGCGCGAGTTCGACGAGTTTGCGAAAGCGAAGGGCACGGCGAAGGAACTTCCGCAGTTCATCCTGCTCTATTTGCCCGACGACCACACCGGCGGCACGCGCCCCGGCAAGCCGACGCCACAAGCCTCGGTTGCCGACAACGATCTGGCGCTCGGTCGCGTCGTCGATGCCGTTTCGCATAGTCCTTACTGGGACGACACCGCGATCTTCGTTGTGGAGGACGATGCGCAGAACGGCGCCGATCACGTCGATGCGCATCGCTCGATCGCATTAGTGATCAGCAAGTATTCGCCGCACCCTCCGCAAACATTTGTTGACCATCACTTCTACACGACGGTCAGCATGATCCACACCATGGAAGCCCTGATCGACCTTCCTGCGATGAACCTGTTCGATGCGCACGCGCCCCTGATGGCCCCGCTGTTCGCAGGCCCGGGGACCCAGCCGCAGTATCAGGTTGACGATAAGAATCTGCGCAGCGGGCTCATCTATCAGGTGAACGCCAAGGCGGCTCCGGGCGCGAAGGAGTCGTTACTCATGAACTTCTCCAGACCGGATGCGGCCGACGCCAATAAGCTGAACGCGATCCTCTGGCAAGAGGCAAAAGGCAATGTGCCCTTGCCGGTTAGGAGCCATTCACATTCTGAACCGTAGCGCTGATTTAGAATGCCCTCGTGGGCTCCCCGATCGAGTGCACCAACCTGCGCAAGACCTACGATGGCAAAGTCGAAGCCGTCCGCGGCATCAGCCTGCAAATCGAGGCCGGACAATGCTTCGGACTCCTCGGTCCCAACGGAGCAGGGAAGACCACCACCATCGAAATCCTCGAAGGCCTGCTCGCACCCACCAGCGGCGAAGTCCGCATCCTGGGACACACCTGGAATGACCCGCGCCAGTTGCGCGAGTGGATTGGCATCTCGCTCCAGGAAACGCGCCTGTCGGAAAAGCTGAACGTCCGCGAAACCATCGAACTCTTCGCCAGCTTCTACAGTGAACCGCGGCCCGCCGCCGAGGTTCTGGAAGATCTTGAGCTCACCGAGAAATCCGACGCCTGGGTCGGCAAACTGTCAGGCGGCCAGAAGCAGCGTCTGGCGGTCGCGACTGCTCTGGTCGGCAATCCGCGCATCCTTTTTCTCGACGAGCCCACCACCGGACTCGATCCGCAAAGCCGCCGCCAGCTCTGGGACATCATCCGCGCGTTCCAGAAAAAAGGGGGCACCGTCCTGCTCACCACCCACTACATGGACGAAGCCGAACGCCTCTGTGATAGCCTCGCCATAGTCGATCACGGCCAGATCATCGCCGAAGGTACTCCGTCAGACCTGATCGACCGGCTCGGCGGCCATCACGTGGTCGAGTTCCAGATCGACGGCAATCGCGATGCAAACGGCCACGAAACTGATCTATGGCGCGCGCTGCCGAGCGTCGAATCCGTGCGCCACGAGGAAGACATGTTCTGCCTCAATGTGCGCGAACCGCATCTCACCATCCCCGCGCTGCTCGCGGCGATCAACCAGCAAGGCCATCAACTCGAACACCTGAGCACGCGCCAGGCCAGCCTTGAAGATGTCTTCGTGCAACTTACTGGCCGCCACTTGCGAGAAGATTGAATGGCAACCACAGAAAGCAATGCGTCCATGCTCGACGACGAGAAGAATCAGCAGTCGTTGCCCAAGCGCCCACTGCGCAGGAATACTCCCCACAACGGCCGCTGGTCCGGATACCGTCACCTCCTCTGGGCGCGCATACTCGAACTCAAACGCGAGCCCGAAGTCGTATTCTGGGTCTTCGTCTTTCCGTTGCTGCTAGCGGCAGGCCTGGGCATCGCCTTTCGCAACAAGCCCGCGGACATCACCTCGGTCGCCATCATCGACGGCAGCGGCGCGCAGAAAACTCTGGCCATGCTCGAGAACTCGGATAAGACTTCGTCCGCCCATTCCGCCATCCGAGCTACCGTACTCGATCGCGAGGCCGCGCTCAGAGGCTTCCACTTCGGCAAGTTCGATCTGGCAATCGAGTCCAATCCCGACGGCAGCTATACGTATTACTACGATCCCGCGCGCCCGGAAAGTGTGCTCTCCCGCGTCGAAATCGATACCGCGCTCCAATCCGCCGCTGGACGCAAAGATGCGATCTCGACTTCCTCTCAATCCTCCAGCGAACCCGGCTCTCGCTACATCGACTTCCTGATCCCCGGACTGTTGGGGATGAACCTGATGAACTCCGGCATGTGGGGAGTCGGTTTCGCGCTGGTAGAAATGCGCCAGCGCAAACTGCTGAAGCGCTTCGTCGCCACGCCCATGCGCCGCAGCGATTTCCTTCTGGCCCTGACCAGCAGTCGCTTGGTCCTGATGGTGATTGAAGTAGGACTGCTCTTAGGCTTCGGCGTACTGGTCTTTCACATGCGCGTGCAGGGATCGATACTTTCGGTCATCCTGCTTGGATCGCTAGGAGCGGTAGCCTTCGGCGGCATCGGCCTGCTAACCGCTTGCCGCGCGCAGAAAATCGAAACCGTTTCCGGCCTCATCAATGTGGTCATGATGCCGATGTGGATCTTTTCCGGCGTCTTCTTTTCCTATGATCGATTTCCTGTTATCGCTCATCCCTTTATCAAAGCGCTTCCGCTGACCGCGCTCAACGACGCGCTGCGCGCCACGATCACCGAAGGCGCTTCGCTGGGCTCGCAATCGGGACGGCTGCTCGTGCTTGCGATTTGGGGCGGCGTTTCTTTTATTCTTGCGCTGCGCTGGTTTCGCTGGACGTAGGCAGCTCTCTGCTCTCAGTCTGCGGCTCGATCAGGGTCCTCAGCGGAAGTTGTTGCAAGTGCATAAGTTGCGGATCAGCCAGCGGCTGTAGCTAGAAGGGGGCGTGTTTGGGACCCCCTGAGTCCGGTCTTTAAAAGTCAAAGACTTAGCGGAGAATAGTTGGCCAGGTCTTTGATAACAAAGGACGTATCTGTAAGGTCTTTATAAATCAATAAGTTGGCTGGATGGGAGGGCCTTCGTTTGTCCCGAGCGAAGGCTTGACAAAGGTTCTGGGTAGGGCACGGTTTCAGCGGCTGGGGCGAACCTGACCGAACTGGTATTGGCCCGGCCATCTCACGCGACGACGGACACTTCGCCGTGGGCGTTATTCTCGCGGGCCGGCCTCACCGAGATCTCCACGTCTTGTCCCAGGGCGGTAAGAAATTGTCAAGAACCTGTGGGGATTGCGGAAGTCAAAGGCCCCGCTCAAGCGAAGCTTGGACAGGCCACCCGCCCGCTCAAGGGGCAGTGACTTTAACGCTAAACCAATCGGAAAATTGTGGTCCTGTTGCTGCGAGCCCTATCCGCTGACCTAGCACAAGGTAGAATGGGCCTGCGCCAGCTTCTAATTTGGAAACCCTGCCCAGCACTGTGCCCACAAAGTTCTCCACCGTCGCGGTGGCTACCCCCTCCGCGTTTACACCGATTGTGACGATGTAGGGGGCGTAAAAATTGGGTGAAATCGCCGGCGAGAATTGCTTGCCAAGTTGCCAAAGCTGGCTGACATTGGGAGCTGCTGCCCAAAACCCGAGGTACGTCGGGTTCACATTAGCTGTTACAGTAAGAAACTGTGTAAGGTCGGCGTTCGCCAGAAGGATTTCAAACGGATCTGCTGTCCCTCCGGCCGCTATCACGTAGGTGACAACCCTAAATGGTGGTGTGAAGGTTGAGAGCGATTGCACACCAGTAGTTTGATAATCTTCGGTTGGTCCCGTCAGAGTCATCCCGAACTGACTGTTGAAGGTTAGTTGCGGGGTGACAAACGACGCCCGTGGGGATGACGATGCAGCAGCTAAAGCAGTCAGGAATGAAGAGCTTGTCGTCCACAAACCGGTGTTCAAGCTGGAATCTCTAGTGAAGTTGTCAAACAGAAGCGTTTGGGCGTGCGAGGCGATTGCCGCAAACCCAGCCAGTAACAGCAGAACCTTGGCGAAGAGTTTCATTTTTAGTCCTCCTGGCACTTCTAGTCTTTGGTATTGACGAAGAACTCGAACCTACTCAAACTGAATTGGTGCGGCACGGCTCCATTGCAAGCATTGCTGATTTTCCAGTCGTTTTTGCCGTTCAGAGCAAAAGCATTCAGGATACTGCCAGTCGCGGAGTTGCTACCGAACTGCGGGCCGACGGTGTAGAAAACTTCCTGAGAGCCTATTTCGCCAGTGCTGTTTTCAGCCGTGATGAGGAAATTGCCGATGCAGGTGATGTCGTTTGTGGTGACCGTGACTTGGAAGTTGTCGGTTGAGTGAAGGGTTTCTCCATTGGTAATGGGCTGGCCCGTAGTAGTGTCTTGCACAGAGATCGTGACTTCTAGTGGGGTCCTCTCCGGTCTTGCCTGTGCCCAAACGGTCGTAGCCGCGAGCACGAGGAGGAACGCCAGGGGTAAGGCGCGCTTCAACTGTGTCATGCTTCCTCTCCTTATTCGATTTGGGACTGTAGTTCCTGCCATGCCGGCAGAGTCCGCGCCGCCTCAAAATAGAATCTTTGCGCAGCCGCGTCAACAAGGTTGCAGATGTGTTCTTGGTGAGGTCGTGATAAGGCGGGAAGTTACTGATAACTAATGGGTTGACGGAGCACATGAGTTAGCGTAAGTTAGCTGGCAGTTGGAAGGTGAGCGTGGTATTGGGAGGATGTTTTGGGAGCCGACCCCAATAATAAGGCGGCCCTGTTTCGCTTCGGGGCTTTTGAACTCGACGAGAGAAACCGCGAGCTACGGGACAGCGGACTGCTCATAGACGTTCCCCCTCAAGCCTTCAAGATCCTGACCATGCTGGTCCGGCGCTCACAGGAGTTGGTGACCCGCGAAGAGATACGCAACGTTCTTTGGCCTGCTGAATCCTCCGGTGATTTTGATAGCAGGTTAAACTTTGAAATTCGGAGAATCAGGGAAGCTCTGCATGACGATGCTGACAGGCCCCGCTATGTCGCGACCGTACGCAAGCGAGGCTATAAGTTCATCGCTTCTGTACAGGAGTCCCAGCTTTGGAGTTCATCTCCGCAGATTAATACTGGAGTTGTTAGGGGGAGTACAACTCCGGCTGCCGACGCCATAGAGAGACCTGTAGCAGCAGGAATCTTGTCGTCGGTGGGCGAGCCTTCAGGCGGCGGGCAAAGCGCGAGTTCTCGGTCCGGATTGGGTCGGATGCTGCGCGTGGGCCTCCTGCTGATGGCTCTAGGGCTGGCGTTATTCTCTATTTGGGCGTGGCGTCGACCCTATGACGACGACATCATCAGCCGTATGGCTTTCGTCGGAAGCGACCTCGTTGCTTGGAATGCGCGTGGCGGGATCATCTGGACGTTCAACTTCGGGCAGCCCTTGAGGGATGAGCCACCTGATGCTACAGAGCGACTTCAAAGAGTGACTTCGCCTCGTCATTCCCAAGAGGACGTGTTAGCGATGGCTCCCCTGCTGGTTGGGGGGCAACCTAATCCGTCGAGTGATGCCCTCTACCGCTTGTCGCCCAACGGAAAGCTTCTCTGGTGCCAGGGCTTCGAGGACAGGATGGAATTCGGAGGCAGAGACTATGGTCCGCCATGGGGATTTGGAGCGTTGGTCTCGATTGAGGACGAACCCACGCCATCCATCTGGTGCGCTGTGCGGAGTCAGTACTGGTCGCCCTCGTTACTGGTCAAACTGGATGGCGATGGCAATCGAATAAGTCAGTTTGTAAACTGGGGACACATCCTCAACCTAAACCATGTGCGGGAGTCCGGCGATTCATATATCCTCGCCGGCGGAATTAATAACGAGTGCAACTGCGCGATGCTGGCTGTGCTGCGGGAGGACCACCCCTCCGGGAGCTCACCCCCTTTGCCAGGCTCGGACTTGAGCTGTCAATCCTGCCCGCCGGGCCAACCTTACCGTTATTTGATCTTTCCGCGTTCGGAATTGAGCTCACTGTCGGGAGCTACCTACAACCAGGTCAAACTGATCCAGACCGATGGGGGCCGCGTAAATGTCGCGGTGCGTGAGACAGACATTGAAGAGGGTTTAGGTCCGGATTGGGAAATGTATGACTTGTCAGAAAGCTTCGTACCGCAGTCGTACACAGTTAGTGATCACTACCTGGAGCTGCATCGCCAAATGGAACGTGAAGGAAAGATTCATCACTCGGTAAAGCAGTGCCCTGAACTTACCCAACCCAGGACAGTGCGGATATGGAGCCCAGAAGGTGGCTGGAAGGAAGTTCGGGTGCCACGCGTGGACAAGTAACCCGCCACCTCTAGCAGGTTGAGTGTAAGGGCATCGCGCTACACCTTCACCTTCTTATACTCGTCGAACGCATCCAGAAACCGATCAATATCCTGCCGCGACAAGTAATAAGGAGTGGACAGGCGCAGCTTGTGCGGGTCGCCTCCGCGGATGCGAATTTTCTTTTCTTTCCATAGCCAGTTTTCGAGATCCATACGAACGATTGGCGGCACGTTCACCGTGGCTATCGCGCAGCGCAGCGAGGCATCCGGAGATGTCCACGACACCGCTCCTCGTTTGATCATGGCGGCTAGAATGTAATCGCAGAGCTGGCGTTGGCGGCGTTCGATTCGGTCCATGCCTATGTCGTTGGCTAGTTGGATCGAGGCTCGCAGTCCCCATAGGGCGGGGACATTTGAGCTGCCTATGCGCTGGAAACGTTCGGCTCGGAGCTTTATGTCGTCCCAACCTTCGGTGGCTATCGTGTTCCACACGCGGTCGATCATTTCGTCGCGGACGTAGAGGAATCCGGAGCCTTTGGGCGACTGCAGCCACTTGTGCGGACTTGCTGAATAAAGATCGCAGCCTAATTCGTGCAGGTTCAGGCGCATCATTCCTGGAACGTGGGCACCATCGACCGCGGAAATAATTCCTTTGCTGCGGGCCAGGGCACAGAGTTCCTTGGCGGGCAGCACGACTCCAGAAAAGGTGGTGATGTGGCTGAAGAACAGAACCCGGGTGCGCGGAGTAATGGCGTCGCTGACGAGATTCAATACCTGCGCGGGATTATCTACCGGTCTCGGCAGCGTGATCTTTTTCACCACGATGCCGTAGCGCTTGGCCCGCAGGTCCCACGGGTGCTCGCCTCCGGGATGCTCCTGGTCGGTCATGAGCACTTCATCGCCGGGCTTCAGGTCGATGCCGTTTGCGATGTAGCTGTTGGCCTCGGTGGCATTTCTTAGCAGCGCGATCTCGTCGCGGTTGCAGCCTACAAACGCGGCCAGTGGATCGCGAATCTCATTCCACGCGGCATATCCCCAGATGGGATAGTCCTCGGGATCGGCCTCGTTCAGCTTCTCGCTTGCTTCATAGCCTTCAAACACGGCGCGGAGCACGGGAGCGGGACTCGATCCCACGGTGCCGTTATTCAGGTAGATCTCGTCCGCCGGGATCAGGAACTGCTTGCGCAGTTCGCGCCAGTAGGCGTCTTCGTTCTGGTCGAACAGGGAGCGGTCAGGCAGCTTGGACGGCAGCGATTCGAGCTGCGCCCACAGACTTCGATTTCCGCGCCAGGACAGGCCGGCGCCCACGGCCAGGGACGAAGCGAAGGAGGACGATAGAAAGCTGCGACGATTCAACATGCACGGTTCCTCTTTCCAAAAGGCTTTCCAAAATCGCGCCATAGTACACCAGGCGACGTACACCAGGCGACCGGGAAAACGGAAGGGGAGCTTGCGTGGGCGCTCCAAATAGAGCCTCAGCTGGCATGTTCCCGGAAAATAACGGGTATCTTTTTGGCGCCAGCCTGCGTCCAACCGTATGGGAAACTCTGCCCACACCGACTTGCTATCGGGGGTATAATCTTTTCAGGCCGACCGGGTTTCCGCGGGGTATCCAAATGTCGTTCCGTAAAGCGCTGATCTCCCTGAGTTTACTGGTAGTGATGGCTCTGCCTGCGCTGGCGCAGGAGCAAACTTCCCAGACTCCAAGCACGCAGCCGCAAGCCTCGCAGACGCAAACGTCACCGCCGCAAACGACAAAGACGGCGCCGGCTCCGAGCGCGCAGCCCTCGGACGGAACTACGGCCGGCACAACGACTGGCTCAACGCCAGCGCCAACGCAGGCTCCGCCGGCGGACTCGTCGTCTTCCAGCGGCGCGAGTGCGGCTCCTAGCGGGGACCCGCCCATCCAGGAGCCCGACGCCAGCAAGGTCAAGCACGACGGCGGTGAGGACGATGTGGACGCCATCGGTAACCGCAAGATCGGCGGACGCGGCTTGGGCGACTGGTACTCGCTCGAGACTGAAATCAGGATGGGCAAGCAATACGCGATGCAGGTCGAGAGCAGCGTAAAGCTGGTTCAGGACCCGGTGGTCAACGAGTACGTCAACCGCATCGGTCAGAATCTGGTGCGCAATTCGGATGCGCAGGTGCCGTTCACCATCAAGGTGATCGACTCCGATGAAGTGAACGCGTTCGCGCTTCCCGGCGGATTTTTCTATGTGAACTCCGGCCTGATTCTGGCGGCCGACGAAGAGGCGGAACTGGCCGGCGTGATGGCGCATGAGATTTCGCACGTGGCCGCGCGCCACGGGATGCGTCAGATGACGCGCGCGAATATTGCGCAAATCGCTACCATTCCTTTGATCTTCATCGGGGGTGGCATAGGCTACGGGATCTATGAGGCAGCCGGCCTGGGCTTGCCGCTCACGTTCATGAAGTTCCAGCGCAATTTCGAAGCGGAAGCGGACTATCTCGGCCTGCAATACATGTATAAGACGGGATACGATCCGCAGGCTTTCATCAGTTTCTTCGAAAAAATTCAGGCGAAAGAGAAGAAGAAGCCGGGCACGATCGCCAAGGCCTTCGCTTCGCACCCGCAGACGCCCGACCGGATTGCGGCGTCGCAAAAGGAGATCGCGACCATTCTTCCGGCGCGCGCGCAGTACATCGTTACCACTTCAGAATTTGACGATGTGAAATCGCGGCTGGCCACCATCGAGAACCGGCACAAGGTGCTCGAACAGAAGGATGGGAACAAGCCCAGCTTGCGCCGCACTTCAACCAGCGACAAGACCAGCGGCACCGACAAGAGCGGCGATGACGACGATCGTCCGACGCTGAAGCGGCGAGACGATAATCCCAGCCAGACTCAACAACAATAGCGGGAATTTAGACAACAAGAACCGGCGGGGTGACCGCCGGTTTTTTATTGTTGCCTGTTCTGTTAATGGAGAGCCGGGCGTCCCCGCCCGACCGCCACACTGCTGGACGGGCGAGACGCCCGTCCCTCCATCTACTCCGTTACGATCCCGCAGCCACCGATTTCACCGTAATCGTGGTGCCGTCCACTTCTCCGGTTACCTTTGCCTTGGCTCCGGCCAGATCGTTCAGCTTATCGAGCGCGGCCTTATCCGAGGTTTCCAGGGTATAGACTTTGTCCCCGACCACGAGCGCGTACTTCGATCCATGCTTCATGCAGGCGCGCGTGCAATCCGCGGCCTTGCCGGCCATTTCATGCTTGGCTCCGCACATGGCGTCGCTCACTTCGCCGGTCAAGGTCTGGCTCTTACCGGTAGCCAACGCCGGGACCGCTGCCAGCACAATCAACATCTGCATTCCAAGAACCGCCGCCGCAATTCGATTCCCTTTCATTCTGCTTTCCTCTCCTGTGAAACGGGGTGATGGTTCAAAAGTGAACAATTCATAATCGTACTCTCATGATCTCACGATCATCCTGTCAATATTTATGGATTTACCCGCAGCCTCCGGGTTACAAAAACATTTTGTCTTTTGCTGTACCCGGGTTTCGGCGCTACTGTTGCTTGAAACGGATCTCCACGTCCACGGTCTTTTCCTTCGCGTCCGGCGTCTCATGAACGCTGACGTTCCACTGCACGCCGCGGGGAACGAGATCTCTGGTGTCGTACAGGAATTTCTGGGGATAGTCGGCGTTGTAGGGCTGACCTGCGCGAAGAGTCCACGCTGTCTGCATCCGAGCTTTAGCCTGGGTGTCGAGTCCCAGGATCTCCAACTCTCCCATCTTGTAGAGGTCGCCTTCGACGATATTCAGTTCGTAGTGCACAGTGCTTTTCTCGTCGTCTAAGTGGGCGTCGGGCTTGATTTGAACCGCCATGTATCCGCGGCTGCGGTAGAGCTTGCCGACGTTTTCGATGTCGCGGAGTAGACGCACGGCGTCGGCGGGCCGGCCGAGCGGCATGTGGACGAGGGGCGCGACTTCGGTGATGGCGATTGCCGAGTTGCCCTTCCAGTCAACACCGGAGGTTAGGTACATCTTGCCCGGCGTCACCGGTTGGATCGCATCCACCTGAAGGTCGGCGGGACTTTGTGCATCCGCGGCTGAAGAAGGTTGCTGCACTTCTTGAGGCACTTCTTGAGGCACTGCGCGCGCGTCGGAGGGTCCAAACGCGGCCTTCAAGTATCCGCGCTGCAGGTATACCGGCAGCAGGTCGAACTTCGCGACCGCGGCTAAGGAAGAGCGTTCGTAGTTTGCCCCGATGGCGCGGTGCGCTGCAGCGGTGAGGAGAGCGGTCTGATCGGGCGAGGCTCCGGGGAATTCGAAATTGCGAATCCGGATGCTGACTTCCTCGACCCGGTAGGCGATTGCAACCAAGGGTCCGCCCGATTCACCTTCTCCCTCGCGTAGATAGTTCACTCGTCCGGGAAGGTTTTTCTCGGAGAGGATCGCCTGCAAGGCTTCGGAAACTCGATCCGCAAGATTGCCTGTAAGGGGGAGCACCTGCTTGAACAGCGGAACGCGGCGTTGCAGGACAGCCCGCAGTTCGTCGTCGGTGAACCAGACGAAGTTGTCAAACTGTGCGGGAACCAGCTTGCTGTTGTCGGTATCGACGAGCTGCAGTTCGAGCCTTGTGCCCGCGGATGAAGAGGAATACGAATAGACAACGCTGCTGAACAGGCCGGAATTGCCCAGGCGCTGCACTGCTTCTTTGAAATCGCCGTCGGCGGCATTCTGGCCAATCTGCAAGCCGCTCGCGGCAAGAATTTCTTTGTCGGTGTAGCGCGCTGTTCCCGTGACTTTCAGCGCGACGAGCTTGTAGTCGGCGAGGGAGGCAGGTTTGGCGCCTGTGGACTGCTTCTGAGCGGCGGCAGCCGAGAGGAGCAAGGACAATAAGAGAATCAAACGCGTAACCGTGCTCATTTGGAGCGCTTCCCAGCTCCGGCCACGGACGTCGAGAAATTCTTTTGCTTAAGCGCGATGTCCATGAAGGCCTTGGCGGCGCGGCTGAGCGATTTGTCTTTGCGGAAGACGAGCGCGAGGTCGCGCCGAATTTGCGCATCGGCGAGCGTGATGGCAGCCAGAGCCTTGGCGCGGATATCCTCCTCGATATTCGACCGCGCGATAAATCCGACGCCGACATCGGCCGCCACAAAGCGCTTCAGCAGTTCGCTTGAATCCAGTTCCATGGCCACGTTTGGCTTCAAGCGATGGTCATAGAACAGTGCATCGAGCGCGTCACGGGTGTGGCCCAGTTTGGGTAGAACGAGCGGAAAGGTCGAGACCTCGGCGACGGTGACGCTCTTCTTCGCCGCGAGCGGATGAGACGGGGCGGTGATCACGACGAGTTCGTCGCGATGTATCATCTGCGCCTCGAGCCGGTTGTCGTTCACGGGCAGCGAGACCACGCCAAAGTCCACTACGTTTTCGATGATCGACTCCAGAATCCTGGCGTAGTCGGAGCGCTTGATGTTCACCGCAACATTCGGATAGTCGCGTTTGAATTGCGCGAATACCTCAGGCAGGATGTGCAGGCAGGTGCCTTCGTTTGCGCCCACGACAATTTCGCCGCGAGGCACACGCTCGGTCTCGGCGATCTCGTTGAGGATGGTCTTGCGCCGCTCAATCGTCTCCTCGGCATACTTGAAAAAGAATTTGCCGGACGCGGTGAGCGAGACGCGGCCTCCGGAACGGTCGAGCAGGCGAGCGCCCACTTCTTCTTCGAGGGCGCGAATCTGGGATGAGATGGCGGGCTGGGTGCGAAAACGCTTCTCCGCCGCGCGGGAGAAGCTGGAGAGGCGCGCCACTTCGAGGAAGATTTCGAGCTGATCGAAGTCCATGCTTACTGGCTTCAGACTGCTGGCCCCAGACACTATAGCGAGCCTGGGGCGATCACGAAAGAGAAATCAGAAATCGATATACGACTGCCAACTGGCGAAGGCTTTGCCCCGTCACCACACGTGCCATGCGAGTTGCCTAGACGTTGATCACCGCTATCAGTTCTTTTACGGCGGCGGCGCTCTTATCGAGGGCCGCTTTCTCTTCCGCGGTGAGTTTGATCTCGATGATCTGCTCGATCCCCTTGGCGCCGAGCTTCACCGGGACGCCGACATAAAGGCCGTGGATGCCGTACTCTCCGTTGAGATAGGCGGCGCAGGGGAGAATCTTCTTCTTGTCCTTGAGGATGGCCTCGACCATCTCGGTGGCGGCGGCCGACGGGGCATAGTACGCCGATCCGGTCTTGAGATATTTGACGATCTCCGCGCCGCCGTCGCGGGTGCGCTGGACGATGCGATCGAGCGTGGCCTTGTCCATTAATTCAGTGATGGGAATGCCGGCGACGGTGGAATAGCGGGGAAGCGGGACCATGGTGTCGCCGTGTCCGCCGAGGACGAAGGCAGTTACGTTCTCGACGCTCACCTTGAGTTCCAGGGCGATAAAGGCGCGGAAGCGGGCGGAGTCTAGGATTCCAGCCATGCCGATCACGCGCTCGCGCGGAAATCCGCTGAGCTTGTAAGCGGCCTGCGCCATGGCGTCGAGCGGATTGGAAACGATGATGAGGATGCAGTTCGGCGAGTGGTGCACAACCTTGCTGACTACGTCGCTCATGATTTTGTAGTTGGTATTCAGCAGGTCGTCGCGGCTCATGCCGGGCTTGCGTGGAATTCCGGCGGTGATGACGACAATGTTGGAGTTCGCGGTGTCGGCGTAGTCGTTTGTGCCGAGAATCGCGGAATCGCGCTTTTCGATCGGCATGGCCTCGAGCAGATCGAGACCTTTTCCTTGTGGGACGCCTTCAATGATGTCGATGAGTACGACATCGGCTAGTTCTTTGGAGGCGATCCAGTGAGCGGCGGTGGCGCCTACGTTTCCGGAACCAACGATTGTTACTTTATTGCGCATGAAGTTTTCCCTCAGGGGCTAAAGCCCCGGACTGTTTGTGACTCTTAGCGGCACGGCTAAAGCCGTGCCCTTTCAAACCGTTTCATTCGGCGGGGGGCAAGCCCCGTCTCTACAGTAAGAATGATGTATCAGTCGGCGGCGACGGGCACGGTCATGTTTTCGATCATGCACGTTGCGAACTCGCTGGTCTTTACCTTGGTGGCGCCTTCCATCAGGCGCTCGAAGTCGTAGGTCACCTTTTTCTGTTCGATGGTCCGCTCCAGGCTCTGCTCGATCAGATCGGCGGCTTCGGGCCATCCCAGGAAGCGGAACATCATGACGCCCGAGAGAATGACGGAGCCGGGATTGATGACGTCCTTGTCGGCATACTTGGGGGCGGTGCCGTGGGTAGCTTCGAATATGGCGTAGCCGTCGCCGATGTTCGCTCCGGGAGCGATGCCAAGGCCGCCTACCTGCGCGGCGCAGGCATCGGAAATGTAGTCGCCGTTCAGGTTGGGCGTGGCCAGAACGCTGTATTCATCGGCCCGGGTCACAACCTGCTGGAAGATGGAGTCGGCGATGCGGTCGTTGATCATCAGCTTTTTCTTCCAGGCGCCTTTGCCGTGCGTCGCGTAGATGGAATCGAGACAATCTTTTACTTCCTTGTAAAGAGCCTGGCGGAAATCGTCAGTGGCGAACTCGAGGCCGGGTTCGATGAGATTCGCGTTCTCCTCGACAGTGAGATTGGGATTCTTGTCTTTGTTGTCGATGATCCAGCTCTCACGCTCGGTGACAACCTGGGTGCGGAACTCCTCGGTGGCGAGTTCGTATCCCCACTTGCGGAATGCGCCTTCGGTGAATTTCTGGATGTTGCCTTTGTGGACCAGCGTGACCGCTTTGTTTTTGTATTCGAGCGCATGTTTGATCGCCATGCGTACCAGGCGCTTGGTGCCGGTCACGGAGATGGGCTTGATGCCGATGCCGGAATCGAGGCGGATCTGCTTCTTTCCGCCTTTCAACATATCTTTATTGAGGAATTCGATCAGCTTGGCGACCTCGGGCGTGCCTTCTTCCCATTCGACGCCCATGTAAACGTCTTCTGTGTTTTCGCGGAAGATGACGATGTTCATGCGCTCGGGATGCTTCACGGGCGACGGGACTCCGGAGTAGTACTTCACGGGCCGTATGCAGCCGTAGAGATCGAGGATCTGGCGCAGGGCGACGTTGAGGGAGCGGATGCCACCTCCGACGGGAGTGGTCAGGGGGCCTTTGATGGCGACACGAAACTCGCGGATGGCGCTGACGGTGTCGTCGGGCAGCCAATTCTGAAAGCGAGCCTTGGCTTTCTCTCCGGCAAAGACTTCGTACCAGGCTACGGAACGCTGACCCTGGTACGCCTTTTCGACAGCGGCGTCGAAAACGCGGACGGAGGCTTTCCAGATATCGCGGCCAGTGCCGTCGCCTTCTATGAAAGGAATGATCGGGTGATTCGGAACTCGGTACTTGCCGTTGCTATATTCAATCTTCTGTCCGTTGGGTGGGACGGGGACTCCATTAAACGATGCCATGCACTTGCCTCCAGAGGCTGGGAAGGAACCAAATCATTATAAAGAATGTCGGGGGGTGGGAAAGAAGGCTGGCCATCACAGGATGATGTGACGACAATCACAGTGGGGTTGGTGTACGCGGGAGAATTCAGGGCGCGTTCCCGCTGCGGCTGCCGCTCCCAGATCTCGAAAAGCGAGAGACCTGCGGCGCCCGCTAGACGGGCGAGGACGCCCGTCTCTCCACTGAAGGGCGGCTAGCGTTCGATTTTTACCGACTTCACCACCACGTCTTTGGCGGGACGATCCTGGCGGTTACGCGCGACCTTCGAGATGGTTTCCACGATCTCGTATCCCTCGACAACCTCGCCGAAAATTGTATGTTTGCCGGTGAGCCAGTCGGTGTCGGCGACGGTGATGAAAAACTGCGATCCGTTGGTGTTGGGGCCGGCGTTGGCCATGGCCAGCTTTCCCGCCTTGTCAAAACGATGTGGAGAACCCTTGGTTTCATCTTCAAACTGGTAGCCGGGACCGCCGAAACCGGTGCCCATCGGGTCGCCGCCCTGGATCATGAAGCCGGGAATCACGCGATGAAAAATAGTCCCGTGGTAAAGGGGATCGGTCGTCTTCTTACGGGTGGTGGGATGCGTCCACTCGCGCTTGCCTTCACTCAGGTCGACGAAGTTGGCGACAGTCTTGGGGGCGTCTTTCTCAAACAGGCGGCAAACGATGGTGCCCTCGCTGGTTTCGAACACGGCATAGGTTCCGGGTGTGCGGGTCATAGTCTCCTCGAACTCTTGAATTGACCTTCTTACTCTTGCGGTGGAGACGCGGCTGGCCGCGTCTCTTACTACATGGGTTTCTGTATGCCGGCCGACGGCTTGGGCGCGGTTTTTGCGGTCGATGCACCGGCGCCATGGATTTCGATGTGCGTGATCTTGACGGGACGGAGCGGACGTTCGCCGTCGGTGGCCATGCGCGCAATTTTCTTAACCAATTCGACGGCGGCATCATCGCACTGGCCGAAGATGGTATAGCCGCCATTGAGGCTGGGGTAGGGAACTTCAGTGATGAAGAACTGCGAGCCGTTGGTGTCAGGTCCGGCGTTGGCGTAAGCGAGGCGGCCGGGACGATCGAAGGGGACGGTGGGCGAAGTCTCATTCTTGAATTTGTACCCGGGGTCGCCCGTGCCATCGCCTTTGGGATCTCCACCCTGAATCATGAAACTGGGGATCACACGATGAAAGATAGTGCCGTCGTAGAGCGGGACGCCGTGCTTCTTGGTATTAGAGACGGGGCTGGTCCAGTCTTTGGTGCCGCTAGCCAGGCCGATGAAGTTCTCGACTCCGATGGGCGCTATCTTCGGAAACAGCGTGCAATGGAGGTCACCCGCCGTGGTGTGAATGATGGCGGTGGGCTCGGCGGGCGCGGAACTGGTAGGCTTGTGGACAGGCGGCGTGGTCGCGGGCTGCGAAGTTGACGCCGCCTGCGCGGCGCCGAGCAGGGAAGTGGAGATGATCAGGACAAGCGTATGCACTAGAGTTCGCATGGGTGCTCCTGTAGGTATTTTGGCAATCCTTGATTGTACGACAGTCGATCCTAGCTTGTCGGTGGAGCGCTGGTCCGCGCCTGTCTGCCGGGCGGGGACGCCCGGCGCTCCATCGCATCAGAGCGATCATTCCGCGGAGATTGTAGCGGCTGCAGAGTTCCGCTGCGGAGTTCAGCTGGAAGTTTTAGTTGGAGGCATCCATCGCGGTGACTGCCGTGACTGGTGCGGCTACGGGTTCTTCCGTTGGCGCATGCGGGAAAATGGTTTGCGTCTGGCGCCAATCACTGTAGCGGTCGGACACCATCACGTGGAAGCACCAGTGCCGGCTTTCCTCCTCGGGTTCGACCAGACCGAGCGCGTTCAGGTAGAACAAGTAGTGCTCGACGAAACGGATCTCATCTTTCGTCAAACCGCGGCGCTGGAGATCGACCGTGATGCCGGCGAGATGAGAAGACGCCGTATCGCCTTCGGCGGGAGCAGCGTTGCGATTGCGACGGCGAAGCTTCTTCTGCACCTTGACGGTGCGGACGGCCGAGTTTACCTGGATTTGATCGTGGAACTGGCGGTAATAAACTTCGGAAAGGTCCTGCACGAAATCGCGAGTCCAAGGACGGCAATAGCGGCGCGAGGGATCAAGGCTGTGCTCAATCTTCAGCGACTCGCTCTCCTCGATGGGCACCAGATCACCCGAGGCTTTGAGTGCTTCCAGTTCTTCGTCGTCTTGAATACGGGGTAGATCGAGGCGGTCGATTTCTTCGTTTTGCCGCAGCAGGGAATCGTGCGACGGACGGAACATCGGGTTCCAGAGTATGCCACGAAGGTGATGCAGGATCCGGTGTCGACGGCTGACGCGACGCAGGGCGAAGGCGCTTTCTGGCGCAGCCACCATAATGAATATTGCCAGCGTAATGAACGCCGTCACCAGCGCCATCGGCGGTTTGGGGATTTTCAGGCTTCGTGTTGTGAATCTCAGCATCATTGCGATGGCATTATTGCGCCAGTCGGAACATCTCCCGGAGGCTGTGGAAAAAACGACCATTTGCCTGTGAGATTGGTAATTGTAAACCACAGATGAACAACTCTGTGAAGCAATTCGAGCTAAACCCGCTTACTTAAGGGAGTTAGGGGTGGTTACCCCAGGGTAATCTGCTGCATTCGGCCTGCAAACGCGGAAAAAAGCGCCATTTTGAGGAATGGTAACCATGTAGGGATAGCCGGGGGCGGCTGTCCCTAGCGGGCTGCGCACGAAGCAGCGGGCACACTTACTTCCGCAGCAAGTCGGTGAGCGCTTGCTTCATGACCTGGCCACCGACCTCGGCAATCGATGTGGTCAGCGGGATTTCCTTCGGACAAATCTCGACGCAGTTTTGGGCGTAGCCGCATTCCTGGATGCCTCCATCGCCCATGAGTGCGGACAGACGCTCGCGTTTCAGAGCCTGGCCGGTGGGATGCGTGTTGAACAGGCGCACTTGCGAGATGGTGGCCGCGCCGACGAATCCCGTGTCTTCGTTGAACTGCGGGCAGGCTTCCATGCAGCAGCAACACGAGATGCAATTCGATAGCGGATAGGTTTTTTCCTGGTCCTCCATGGTCATGCGCGGCCCCGGACCGAGGTCGTAGGTGCCGTCCACCGGTACCCAGGCTTTGACCTTTTTCAGGTTCTCGAAGAGCACGCTGCGATCGACGGCCAAGTCGCGCACGATGGGAAATTTGGTGAGCGGCTCGAGCTTGATCGGCTGATCAAAGTGGTCGAGCAGGGAAGAGCAAGCCATGCGGGCGCGTCCATTGATCAGCATGGCGCAGGAGCCGCAGATCTCCTCGAGACAATTCGAGTCGTAGGTGACGGGCGTGGTCTGCTTGCCCTCGCGCGTGACGGGGTTGGCCGCGATCTCCATGAGCGCCGATGTGACGTTCATATTCGGCTTGTAAGGAATCTCGAACTCTTCCCACGACGGCTTGGCGTCGGGAGTGAGTTGACGTTTGATTTTGATGAGGACGGATTTATTGTTTGCCATTTAGCTCTTAGCCTTTAGCCGTTAGCTTAATCCCTTGTCATCCTGAGCGAAGCGAAGGACCTATGCATTCTCTTGGCGCGGGCAAAATGCATAGGTCCTTCGCTTCGCTCAGGATGACAGGCAGGTGAAGTCATCGGATACTTATTTCCCCTTCAGTACTTCCTTGGCCGCGGCGGAATCAGACTTGCATCCACCGCCTCGAACTCGAACTTCGGCTCGTCCAGATCGGGCGCGAAGGTTGCTTTCGTGGTCTTCATCCAGTTTTTGTCGTCGCGCTCGGGAAAATCCGGTTTGTAGTGTGAGCCGCGAGACTCGTCGCGCATGGCCGCTCCCTGCGCGATTACGCGCGACAACTGCAGCATGTTATAGAGCTGTCGCGCGAAGGCGATCGTTGTGTTGGCCCACTGCGAGCGGTCGCTCAAGTTGATCTTCTGGAAGCGATTGAGCAGGTCGACCAGCTTCGCGTCCGCTGCTTCGCACTTCTTGTTGTAGCGAATGACCGTGCAATTCTCGGTCATCAGCGCGCCTAGTTCTCGCCAGAGTAGGAATGGATTTTCGTTGCCGTCGGCTTTCATCAGGCCAGCGTTAATTTCTTCCTGTCGCTTGCGTTCGGCTTCGAAGTGTCCATTGCCGGGCGCGGCTTGCAGACTCTTTGCGTACTGCACCGCGCTCGGGCCTGAGATGAAGCCTCCGTAGATGCACGACATCAGCGAGTTGGCTCCCAGCCGGTTGGCCCCGTGGTATTGGTATTCGGCTTCTCCCGCCGCGTAGATGCCGGGGATGTTCGTAGCCTGCTTGTAATCGATCCAAAGGCCGCCCATGGTGTAGTGCATGCCAGGGAAGATCTTCATGGGCGTGACCCGCGGATCGTCGCCGACAAATTTCTCGTAAATTTCCAGGATGCCTTCCAGCTTGCGGTCGAGAGTCTTGGCGTCGATGTGGGTGAGGTCGAGGTAAACCATCGGCTTGCCGTCGATGCCGAGGTTGAGCTCGAACACCACTTTGAAAATGGCGCGGGTGGCGACGTCGCGCGGCACGAGGTTGCCGTATTTCGGATACCACTCTTCGAGGAAATACCAGCGCTCACTCTCAGGAATGGACTTCGGATCGCGCTTGTCCCCCGCCGTCTTGGGAACCCAGACGCGTCCACCCTCGCCGCGCGCCGATTCCGACATGAGGCGTAGCTTGTCCTCGCCGGGGATGCAAGTGGGATGCACCTGAATAAATTCGCCATTCGCGTAAAAGCAGCCCTGCTGGTAGAGCGCAGACTGCGCCGATCCCGTGCACACCACTGAATTTGTAGACTTGCCGAAGATGGCGCCACAGCCGCCCGTGGCAATGATGATGGCGTCGGCGGGGAAGGTGCGAACCTCCATCGTTCGCAAATCCATCGCGCAGATGCCGCGGCAGACGCGCTTTCCGTCGAGCACGGCGGATAGAAACTCCCAGTGCTCGTGCTTCTTTACTTTGCCTTCGGACTCGTAGCGGCGGACCTGCTCGTCGAGGGCGTAGAGCAGCTGCTGGCCCGTGGTTGCTCCTGCGAAGGCGGTGCGGTTATAGAGTGTGCCTCCAAAGCGGCGGAAGTCGAGCAGACCTTCGGGCGTGCGATTGAACGGAACGCCCATGCGGTCGAGCAGATCGATGATGCCGGGAGCGGCCTCGCACATGGCCTTGACCGGCGGCTGGTTGGCGAGGAAGTCGCCACCGTAGATGGTGTCGTCGAAGTGCTGCCAGGTGGAATCGCCTTCGCCCTTCAGGTTCTTGGCGGCGTTGATGCCTCCCTGCGCGCATACCGAGTGCGAGCGCTTTACCGGGACGATGGAGAACAGGTCAACCTCGCCGCCCATCTCGGCGATCTTGATGACGGCGGCGAGGCCTGCGAGGCCGCCGCCGACTACGATGATCTTAGGAGCTGCCATGCTGTATGAATCCGATCTGCCGGGCCGAGCCCGGGCATTTTCGCGGAACCGTTATCGCATTACGATGTTTTCCGAACCTGTATTCGAATCCAAAGGCTGTAGGGGAGTCTTCAGGAATCCGTACATACTGGCACCGCCTATCGCGACCAGGGCGATAGCGAGCGCGAGGCAGATTAGGAGAAAGCCACGGCGCGCCGATTCGCCGGTGGTAATACCCCACTTCGCGGCGAACAGCCAGATGCCATAGCTGAAATGCCAGCAAGCGGCGACGATGCCGACGGCGTAGAAGGCGATCATCCAGGGATTCTGAAATTCGGCTTGGACCTTAGCGAAAGACTGCATGGGATGGGTCGGCAGATGCACGCCGGTGAAGCGCAGGAAATACGTGTGCTGCACGATAAAGATGAGCGAGACGATGCCGGTCCAGCGATGCAAGGTGTAGAGCCAATTGCCAGTCCAGGGGTAATCCGCGACGTTGGTGTCGCCTTGATACCAGATGTACATGCCGTAAAGGCCGTGGTAGGCGATCGGAATCCAGATGAAGAACAGTTCCAGTAGAAAAACAAAAGGCAGGCTGTTCAGAAACTCGACTTGCTTTCCATAGGCTATGGGGCCCTTGAAGGCTTCGGCGTTGGAGATGAAGTGTTCAAGAAGGAAGGCTCCAATGGGCACGACGCCGCTGAGCGAATGCAGCCGGCGCAGCAGGAACGAGGTGCCCTCGCCAGCGCGCAGTGGAGCGACGCCCGGTTTGATTTGAGGAGCGACGGGATTGGCAGTTGATGCCACGATGACTGCTCCTTACATGGTCTGATGGCAAACCAATTATTATCCGTTTGCGTGGGAAGGGAAGTCAAGGAGAGCTCGGCTTTGTTTCGTGGTGCGCCGGGCGTCCCCGCCCGGCCACGGCGCCACAACAGCTGCAGGACGGGCGAAGACGCCCGTCGCTCCACTATGTTTGTCGATACCAGTCCAGGAAGGCGCGAAAGGCTGCGCCTCGATGGCTGTACTGCGCCTTTTCTACCGCGCTCAGTTCGGCAAACGTCTTGCCGATTTGCGGGAAATAGAACAGTGGATCGTAGCCGAATCCGTTCTGCCCTCGGGGCGCGTCCAGAATAATGCCTTCGGCAGTACCGCGAAAGATGTGAATAGTCTGTCCGTCGCGAGCCACAGCAAGAACGCAGACGAAACGCGCAGTGCGCTTTTGTTCTGGAACCCCCTGTAGTTCTCGCAGGACTCTCGCATTGTTGGCTTCGTCGTCCGTGTTGCAAACTGCTGTGAGGGGCTCACTATTTTGCAGATCACGGGCAGCGTAGCGCGCGGAATGAACGCCGGGTGCTCCACCAAGCGCGTCGATCTCCAGGCCGGAGTCGTCGGCCAGAACCAGCTCGCCGGGCACGGCCAGACTGTAGGACTCCGCTTTCTTGCGCGCGTTCTCTTCGAAGGTGGTGCCGTCTTCGACCACCTGGGGCAGAGAGGAAAAGTGCGGGACGTTCACGATCGTGATGCCGTAACGGGTTGCGGCCCCGGCGAAATCGCGAAGCTTGCCGGGGTTCGAGGTGGCCACTAGAACCGTGCGCGAGGTCATAGGGCGGAGCTCGCGGGGCTCGCCGGCCGGAGGTCTTTTCGTCGCGACTTCATCCACGTTGGACTGACCCAGGCGATGATGAACAAAGCCAGAGTGATCAGCGAGACGACGTTTCCGGCTACGCGATCGCTCGTCCGGCGGAACTGGATTTGGACATCGTTGTCTCCGGCGGCAATGGGAATGACGATCAGGCCGGTGACATCGGTCCTCTGCGTTTCTGTGGGCTTGCCGTTCACGACGACGGCCCACGCCGGGTAGTTGAAAAGTCGCACGGTTAGATTCTGCGGTGCGGCAGCACGGACCATGAAGTGCTTTTCGGTCGGCCCCCACATCAACATCTGGTTGCGAACCGGCGCTCCCGTGTCGTCGCTGACGAGGGGCAGGCTTTTATTTAACTCGTAGGCGTCGTCTCCCGCGGGGACGTATTCATCGGTACCCTCGTAGCCGGTGCCGTCGGCGATGGCATCGCTCATCTTGCGGATATCGCTGGCCGTATCCCACCAAGGCGGCTGGAAGCGATAGCCGGCAAGGATAACGACGGCCAGCAGAGCGGCAGACGCCAGCAAACGCGTGCTCCAGCGCTTGGCGGCCAGGGGCAGAAGCATGGCCAAGGCGACGTTCACGCACAGCAGCCAGCGGAAGGGAAGTTGCACGAAGCGGAGCTGTGGCAAATGAAGCCAGAACAAATTGCTCACCGAAAGCATCAGGACTGCGCTGCCGGCGCCCCATGCGGAGAGCAGCATCCAGCAGGTTCGATCGGAGGGCACTCTGGTCGCGCTGTGCTCGGCTGGACAGCCGAACGCCTGCCCTGAGCCTGTCGGAGGGGCGGCTGCCCCTACGTGGTTCTCCCGCCAGCGTCGGGAAAACCAGATCGCGAAGGCAAGGATGCCGATTTCGGCGAGCGCTGTGGTGGAGACCAGAAGATTGAAGCGATTGTGATCGGGATCGGCACTGGTTGTGAACAGGAAATTGTCCTGCGGCCGGACGCCGGGCGACAGCACTTCGCTGAGGTTGATCCAGCGTTGTTCGTAGATTGCGGGGAGCAGATAAAACGAGGCGAGGCCGCCTCCCAAAAGCATCGCCAGCACGGTCCGGACCAGGATCCGAGTTAGGGGACGCCAGATCTCTGGCTTCCGGGATCGTTCCCGTACGGCCTCTGGCACGGCCCCAATCGCGGCCAAGATCAACGCCAGTGCGGCCGTTGAGTAGTGGATCATTATGGCCGCCGGGACATTCGTCAACCATGCTGCGGCGAGTATGAAACTCAACCCCAGCGTCGGGCGAAAACCCGGCTCAGATTCCCGCAAAGAGATCCGCAGAAGACAGAGCAGCACCAGCGGCAGCAGGGCCGCGGCCAGCAGTTCGGCGTATGCGCTTCGCCAGTAGACGACCAACAGGTGGTAGGGATTCAGCGCATAGAACACGGCGGCAAACAGCGCATCCGGGGCCGGGAGCCACTTCCGCACGAGGCGGTGCATCGCCGCTCCGGCAAGCGCGAGCGCAATCCAGCAATACGCTCCCGGCACCATCTTCCACGGCAGTACAGCGCCGAGGGAGGCGCCGAGGGTCCAGGACGCGGGCGGATAAAACAGGAAGCGCGCCTCGCCGTATCCCCAGTGCGCCAGCGCCGCCCAGCGCGGATATGCGACGCCTTGTTTCCATTGGCCGAGGACTTCCATCCACGAAAACATGTGGAACTCGAAGTCATGCCCGGAGGGATTTTCCCCCCAGAAAAACGGAGCAATGGTCAGCAGACAGGCGCCAGCTAAGAGCAAAGCGCGCGCGATCGGATTTCTGAGCAATTTGAGCTTTACCGTATGTTGATGGCCAGCCCCGTAAAGGGCCGCTGATTTCCCGTAGAGACGCGGCTCGCCGCGTCCCTACAGGAAGAGCAATTCTATTGCATCCGAAAATTCTCGGAAAATTAACTGTCCTGAAACCTTTGGGAGGGAGTATCGAGCTAGTCTGCGATCAACGAGGTGGAACAAACCATCGGGGACCGGGTCGACACCAAAGACGGGGGCGCCGATCTGGTTCCCGGTTTCTGCTGCGGGCGTTCTTGCTGGGATCGGCGCCCGGTGGGCGGACGTCACGATGGACGGGTTTCTGTTGGTGCGTGTCTTTGGTGCGTGTCTATCGATTTACCTATTTATTGACTAACAGCCGCCGGATTTCGCTGGCGGTGCAGTTCGGCGAGAAACGCATCTTCCTCAAGCGCATCGCCCGTCCGCAGCAATTCGAGGAGTGGATCCGCGCCGTCGGTTCCCGTGCTCTCCTCGCTTTTTCCGACCGGGCTGGCGACAAGAGAGCGGAAAGAGGTTTCCAATTGCGGCGTGGCATCGGGTTGGCTGGTGAGGAAGTCGATGAACTCGCCGACACTCTTGCGCTGTTCTTCTGTGCGGGCAGGGAATTCGATGCCCATGCCATGTCCGGGATGCATGACCCGGACCAAACCTTCCGTGTGAATCTCCAGCCCGGCGGCACGCAGGCACAGGTCAACGGCCGAGGACTGAGGGAAGGGAGATTCGGTCTGCACGTAGCATCCGCCCAGACTCAAATCCGTCAGTTTACATTGGCTAACCGTGTCGGGTTCCTCGGGCAAAGCATCGCGCGAACGGGCAGCCAGCCAGTCGCGCATTTCCTGACGCATCTTGGCGTCCATGTCGAGAGCGTGCAGGCCGGCTTGACCATTGGCGGTACTCCATGCAACCTCGGCCTTGCCTTCAATGCTCGCGCCGCTGGGAAGCTCGAAAGAGAAGTGAACGAGAGCCGCGGATGGTAGCGGCTTGGCCGCCAGCACATCCATCCCGTGGTTGCTCAGGTCGAGCAGGATGCCTTCCACTGTATTGCCCTCGTCGATATGAATCGAAACCGCCGCTTGGACGGCAACCCGCGCCGATTGTTGCCTTTCACGCTTCACCAGCGCGGTGGCAGCGCGAAACGTCTTTTGCGCCTGTTCGGGAACGACGGGCCTGGTGAGGATGAAATGAGCTCCCGCGCCGAGGATGGAGCGGCTCTGCGAGGCATCGTGTAGCAGAGCGACGGTGACGGGCGGATTACGGTCGGGACCGCTGAGGCGGCGGCAAGCTTCGAGCACCAGGGAGGCCGCTTCGGGATCGGCGAAGTCGACGATTACCTGATCGAAGCGCTCCTCCGCCAGTTGCGCCACGGCAACGTCGGCCGAAGTTGCCCGATCGACGGCTACGCCGAACCGCGCCAGAACCTGAATTAGCGTTTCCGCAGACAGGTCATCCTTTGAGACCAGCAATGTCTGCAAAATCATCAAACCGAGCCTCCCGCCTCGCGCTTTGGTTCCACAGTCTGGCTTACGGCCAGCGTGGAGTTACGCTGCGCCCCGGTTTGGACACGGCCGGCGAGGATTGAGCGCTGGCTTTGGCAGCCATCGCACTGGAGTTTTCGTCGTCCACTTCCGTCAGCACTGCGCTCTCGTCTTCGGCTTCATTCTCGGCTAGCAACGGCGCGACCTCGCGCAGTTTTTCGGCAGCCTGCTGCAGCAGTTCGATCTGCTTGCCCAGTTGTGCGTACTGCGCCTGCTTGCTGCGCAAAACCTCATGGATATCTTTCATACAACCCCCTGCGCTGACTCTAAGGTTTGGGGAAAACTAAGGTCAACGGCAAAGCCATCGCGTGCGGTTACCGCAGTAATCCAGGCAGAGCATACGAGGAGGCAAAGCTGCGTTTCAATCAGGCTCGGTTCCTCGAAGCGAATCAGGTGGGAGCGTTCCTAAAGGGTAGCGCCAGGTTATCAAGCCAATCAAGTGGCTCCCAGTCAAATCAAAAGCCCCGCCTTGCGGCGGGGCCATGAGTTGAGTGTTCCAGGCGAACCAACAGAACTTCAGTTAAGCCTTAGTCAGCTTGCGGCGGAACATTCCCGCGATACCCACAAGCCCTGTTCCCAGGAGACCCAAAGTTCCCGGTTCCGGGACAGTGAGTTGCGTGTTGCCCATCTTGATGTGCGCGATACCTTGGGCGAGTTGATCCTTAGAGGTGTAAATGTCCTGGACAGTTGTACCAGTCACGATACGACCGTTATACATACCTTGGATCGTGCCACTTAGCTGGTAGCAGATGGTGTTGCCATGAGGGCCCGTGCTCTCTTTTGTCCAATCAATCGGCCCGACGAAGACGCCGCTAAAGATCACTCCCTTCGGTTCTCCGTAATTACCAGAGCCCGTCACTATAAATGAGGAACCGGTGGCTGAAAACGTCCCGCCCGCCGTGATCGAGCCGGTGAGCAGAGCGCCGGTCGAGAAGCTGACCGAACCTAGAGCGCGGTGCGGAGGAGGTACGATGCCGTTGAATTCTATCAGTTGCGCTCCGGTTGAAACGATGCCTGAATCCGAGACCGAAATCGAACCATACTCGTCCACCAGACTAATACCGTTCGCCCAAGCGGCCATCGGCAACGCCAATGCCAGCAATCCTAAAACCAACACTCGCCTCATAATTCCTCCCAAAATTGTGCTTCTTTTTCCCAGTTTTCACCTTAAATCTTATGGTTCAAGGTATAGGTCGCCTCTAGTGTCTAGTGCACTTGCCATTCCAAAACTACCGAAGCTTGGTTGTCGTTTTGTATCAACAGCTTAAAACCGTTCCTCGTAAACGCCTGTAACTCCCGGAGTGCAATCTGCTGCACACTAGGATCAGATCGCTTTCCCAAGATCAGCCAGATGCTCAACTTCCGATAGCCGGTTCTACCGACTACGAAACGGAACAACTGTGGGTTCGGAATGGGCAGGGAAATTTCGCTGCGAAAAACGAAACTCTAACCTGGGTGTCCAGAACCCTGGATGCGACTGGAAGTAACGTAACCAATCGCGAGGTTACCCATGCTAGCACAGTCCCGGTTCTGGCAAGTGGCTCGATAGTGCTATTCCATGCCTCCAAAGTGGAATTCCGCTCCCGAGGCCAGTTGCCGTATCTTGGGGATGAGCAGTTCTGGGGGAGGGCTGTTCGGGCGTCCTGTGGTCCTTTGGATCCGGGGCGCTTCTTATTTGTAGGGAAGTTTCTCAGCGGATCCCACGTTACCGCCAATTCGCACTTCAGTTCTGCCAGACTGGTCGGAGACGGACGCTACCTCTTCATTTTTTCCTGAGCACAGGCTGCGGTAGGCAGCATCCAGAATGAGCTGGTTCTGCCAACCCTCGTGGCCCGGGACTGGGAACGCTCCCCGACCTTCAACTGCGGCGGCGAAGGCGTCCACCTGGCTCGCGTAGGCAAGTTGGTTGCAGACTTTGTCTTCAGCGACGCGTTGTCCGTTGCGCCATAGTTCCAACACAACGGGACGCTCAACATTCAGCGCATCGTCGGCCCGCAGTACGCCGGCCTCACCGACAATCTCCAGCGGCGTGCGATAGTGGGCACGAGTTGAAACCAGCACCGTGGCCAGGGTGCCGCGTTGAAACTCCAGCGTCAGGATGGCTGCTGCCTCCACATCTCCCGATTGCTCGTCGGAGCGGCCGGCAGCGGATACGAGTCGCGGCTCATCCTGCAGGATGTAACGCAAGGCATCGATGCAGTGCACGCCCACGTCGGCGATGGGACCGCCGCCAGCGATCGAGCGCTTATAGAGCCAGGTGCGGGCGTGGCCTGAACCTGGATACGAGAACTCCGCCCGTGCAAAAATCGGGCGGCCGATGTCGCCCGCGGCGATGCGCTCCCGAAATCTCGCAGTGCTTTCTTCAAAGCGAAAAACCTGCGCGACACCAAGGAGCACTCCTGCGTTGCGCGCCGCTTCAACCATCTGGCGGCATTGTTCCGCGTGCATGCCCATCGGTTTTTCGCACAGCACCGGCTTGCGGGCAGAAACCGCGGTGAGGACGTCCTGCTGGTGGCAGGCATTGGGAGTGGTGACCAGCACGGCGTCGACCTCGGGGCAGCGGCTGAGCTCTGTGGTGGACGCAAAGACATGCGGGATCCCATACTGCGCAGCCGCTTCGCGTGCTTTGTGAGAGTCACGGCGCGAAAGAGCGACCACCTTGCAATTCCGGGCAAGCGCGAAGCCCGGCATCAGCCGCCGTACGGCGTGCAAACCGAAACCTGCGATACCAAAGCGAATCATGTCGATTTCACCGGCTTCTCCGCACCGCCTGCCCTTGACTCTTACTTGTACGGATAAAAGACGAAAAACAGCAGTGACAATGCGGTCAGCGCCCAGAGCGCTGGGCGGACATCCTGTAAGCGTCCGGAAATCAGCTTGCAAATAGGATACAAGATGAAACCCGCCGTCATGCCAATTCCTATGTTGTAAGTGAAGGCCATCAGCACGATGACGCCGAAGGCTGGAACCAGCTCGGTTAGGTCGTCGAAGGGAATACGGGTGATCGGAGTCAGCATCAGCAATCCAACGAAGATGAGCGCTGGTCCGTAGGCCTGGGGCGGGATGGCGGAGATGAAGGGCGCAAAGAATAAAGTCCCGACAAAGCACAACGCCGTGATGATCGCGGTCAAACCGGTGCGGCCACCCGCCTCTACGCCAGTGGCGGATTCAATGTAGGCGCCCGATGTGGTGGTTCCAATCACGGCGGCGAAAGTTGTAGCCAGCGCGTCGGCCATCATCGGGCGCTCGATCTGCGGCAGGTTGCCGTCTTTGTCGAGGAAACCCGCGCGTGCCGACACCCCGATTAGCGTGCCCATAGTGTCCACAAAAGCCATGACAAAAATCGTCAAGACAACCGGAAAAAATCCCCAGGTGAATAGACTGTGCAGATCGAACTGGAAAAATAAGGGCTGGAGGCTCGGCGGACGGCTGATCCAGCCGGTCGGCGCGGGAGCGACTCGGGTCACGAAACTGATGAGGGCGGTAACGAGAACTCCGCTAAGAATCGCGGCCGGGAAGCGGCGAATCGTCAGCACCGTGATCAGCAGGAATCCGAAGATAGAAAGCAGGACGGAAAGCGAAGTCAGATGGCCAGGCCGAACCGGCGCTCCCGGAGATCCCATGGTCACGATGCCGGTCTGATTCAGTCCGATGAAGGTGAGGAACAGTCCGATACCGACGGCGTAGCTGTAACGGAGGGTGGTGGGAATGGCGTCGACCATCCACTGGCGGAGGCGAAAAAGCGTCATCAGGATAAAAAGAACTCCCGCGAGGAACACCGCGCCGAGCGCGCTTTGCCACGTGTAGCCAAGCACGTGAACCACCGTGAACGCGACGAAAGCGTTTTCACCCATGTAAGGAGCGATGGCAAAAGGGCGGTTGGCATAGAAGCCCATCAGCAGCGTTCCGAAAATCGCGGCCAGAATAGTGGCCGTGAGCGAGGCGCCGGGCGGCATCCCGGCAGTTGTCAGGATGGCAGGATTGACTGCCACGATGTAGGCCATCGTGAAGAAAGTGGTCAGTCCGGCAACAATTTCGCGGCGGACGGTTGTCTGGTGGCGAGAGAGTTCAAAGAACTGATCGAGCCAACGATTCAAGTTGCCCTCGGGTGGAAACTCAGGATTGTACATTCGCCGCGCTCGCAGCACGAGTCGAGCCGGAAGAAAGCCTGGACTTCGAACCCGTTCTCGAACGCTCAGGAACAGTGATCAGCAATTGCGCAATTCGGCGAGCAATTTGGGATCGATGTTGCCGCCGCTGATCACGGCGACGTTGATCTTTGTGTTGGGCAACTCGCCGGCGTGGAAGAGAAATGCGGCCATGGCTACGGCGCCGCTCGGTTCAGCCACCGTTTTCGCGTTCGCGCTCAGAGCGCGCATGGCCTCGCGAATCTCGTCCTCGGTCACGCTGACGATGTCGTCGACATAGGCGCGGATGTGTTCGAAATTGATGGCGCCGATGCTCTGGGTGCGAAGACCGTCCGCCATTGTCTGCGAGACTTGCTCCGCGGGGAAGGAGACGATGCGGCCGGCGCGCAGACTGGCTTGTGCATCGGCGGCAAGTTCGGGCTCAACGCCAATCACCTTCACCTGGGGATTCCTGAGAGGATTGCTGAGCTTGATGGCCGCCGAGACGCCGCTGATCAATCCACCGCCACCGACCGGGACCAGCACGGTTTCAACGTTGGGCAGGTCTTCGCTGGGCAGGTCTTCGTTGCGCAGATCTTCATTGCGAAAGTCTTCGAGGATTTCGAGCCCTACGGTTCCCTGGCCGGCGATGATCTTTTCGTCATTGTAGGGAGGCACAATCACATAGCCGTGCTCGGCTGCCAGTTGCTCGGCGCGTAGCCGGCGCTCTTCGCTGCTGGGACCAACGGTGACGATCTGTGCGCCGAGAGCCGCCGTGGCTTCGAGCTTGTTCTTCGGAGCATTGCCGGGCATGACAATGATGGCGTTCACGCCCAGCGCCCGAGCCGCGTAGGCCACGCCTTGCGCGTGATTGCCGCTGGAGTAGGAAATGACTCCGCGGCGGCGTTCTTCGTCACTAAGAGATGCGACCTTGTTGTAGGCACCGCGTAGTTTGAAAGCGCCGATGGGCTGCAGGTTTTCGAGCTTGAGGAAGAGCTTGCGCTCATCGGCTGCGCCCGTCCATTCAAACAGGGGAGTGCGTACGGCGATGCCGTCGAGGAGCGTTTGGGCCGCGCGAATGTCGCGGAGAGTAACCATCAGCTCTATTCTACGGTTTTGTTCGTCCGGACCTCGCGTAGGGTCTCGCACTCCTCAGCAGGGTTGAGTTTATGCAAGGAAGAGGGCTGAAACCGGAAGTTTGTTGTAAACTTTAGCGCTCCGAGAGGCCTCGAAATGGCTGCTCATTCCCCGATCGCCCAACTACAGCAGGAAACACAAAGTCTGCACTGGGGCCTTGGCCTTCGCATCGCTTTTCGATTCTGCTTCGTGTACTTCGGACTGTTCTGCATTTACACGCAAATCTTCGGCGGCCTGATTTCCATCCCCAAAATGGAATCTATAGGCCCATCCTCGCTTTGGCCGATGCGCCAGATCGTCTTCTGGACCGCCGCACATATTTTCCATGCCAGGCTCCGCTGGTCTATTCGGGCAGCGGCAGCGGCGACAAGACTTTCGACTGGGTATTAGCATTCTGCCTGCTGGTCTTCGCCGCACTAGCAACGGCTATCTGGTCTCTTCTCGACCGCCGGCGCGAAAACTACGCCACGCTATACAAATGGTTCCGGCTTTTCATTCGTTTTGCGCTCGCCTCGCAACTGGTTGGGTATGGCATGGCGAAAGTCATTCCATTGCAAATGCCGTTTCCGTTTCTCACCAGATTGCTCGAGCCATTCGGCAACTTCTCGCCTATGGGGGTTCTCTGGTCTTCGGTCGGCGCATCCCCGGCGTATGAAATATTCGCGGGCAGCGCTGAAATGCTGCGTGGAATCCTGCTCATCATTCCCTGGACGACGACGCTCGGTGCGCTGGTTTGCCTGGCCGACATGACCCAGGTTTTCATGCTCAACATGACGTACGACGTTCCGGTAAAACTCTTCTCGTTTCATCTGCTGCTGATGGCCTTGTTCCTGCTCGCGCCCGAACTGCAGCGTCTCTCGGACTTCTTCTTCCGCAATCGCACCGTCGCGCCCTCCATGCAACGTCGACTTTTCAAAACGCGCCGCGCCAATCGCATCGCGTTCGCCTTGCAGATCGTCTTCGGCATCTGGATGGTAGGGACGGCTGCTTATGGCGGTTGGGACGACTGGCACCAATACGGCGGCGGACGTCCCACGTCGGCACTCTACGGCATCTGGAATGTGGATGAGCTTTCCATTGACGGCCAACTCCGCTCGTCGCTCCTTACCGATTACGACCGCTGGCGCCGCGCTATTTTTGATTTCCCCGAGATGATGACCTTTCAGCGCATGGACGATTCTTTCGCCCGCTATGGCGCCTCGATCAACGTTAACGACAAGACACTCGCGCTCACGAAATTCAGCGACAAGAACTGGAAAGCCAACTTCACCTTCCAGCGAGTGGCCCAGGATCAATTGGTCCTCGATGGCAACATGGACAGCCACGAGATTCACATGCGGCTGCAATTGGTTGACCGCAGTAAGTTTTTACTTGTGAACCGCGGCTTCCACTGGATCGAGGAATATCCCTTCAACCGCTGAGCATTTTCAGCGCGGCGAGCCTAGAGCGGAATCGTACTTATTTGGTTGACCCAGTCCTCAGCTTCAGAAGCCATCCAAATTAGAAGCAGATCGTCGATTGCTGCGAGCAAGTTTGTTTTTTGGGACACGATGAGAAGGCCTGGACTGCTGGTCGATCCCACGAATTTCGCGAACGCCTGCGGCATGGTCCGGCGATCATGGGAGACCAAAACACGACCGTCGCGGGCCGCCAGAGCCAAAACATCCCAATCTGAAAGAAGACGAAGGGTAGCTATGGTCGCGGTCTGAAAGTCGACTCCTGGCTCCCGGCGAAGAATTCCGGTGACGATATCTTCATTTAGGTCGGCGTCCGCCTGGAAGCGAACCTTCACCCGTTTAGAACCTGTATGACTTCTTCGAGTTTCTTGGCTTTTTCGAGCTTCTTGTACAGGTCAGGATTGGCCTGGCGAGCCTGCACCCGCAAGGTCTCAAATTCTCCGTCATTCCGCCGCAGGTAGGAGTCCACGTCTTTCCGATGGCACTGGTAGTAGGCGATGGCTCCGTGGACTTCTTCCAGTTTCAGGACAGGGAAGGATTGGGCAATACTCTCGGGTTTCGCCCCGCGGTAAAATGCGTAGACGATGGAATCCAGGGAAACTCGCGTACCGGTGATCCAGTAACCCCCGTTGCGCTGCTCGACATATTCCCGTGCCATATTGGGATCCCTCCAATCACTATCATAACCTCAGGCGTCGCCAAACTAAATCTCAAGTATCACCGGCATAATCAGCGGCCGCCGCTGCGTTTGGCGCGAGATGTAGCGTTTCAGGTCGGTGCGGATTTTCTCCTTGATCACGCCATAGTCGGCTTTCTCTTCGGCGCTGGAGGCATCGAGCGTCTCCATGACGATCTCGCGGGCGCGCTCGATCACGCCGTTTTCGCCGGGCGCGAAGCCTCGGGTCACAATCTCGGGCGAAGTTTCGACCAATCCGGTGAGCTTGTTGATGGCGATGATCGGCATCACGAAGCCGTCTTCGCTGAGGTGGCGACGGTCTTTAATGACGATGTCTTCGACGACATCGGCACGGGAGCCGGAATCGATGCAGACGCGGCCTACGTTGACGCGTCCGGCTTTGCGCGCGCCGAGCTCATCGATTTCGAGCACGTCTCCACTTTCGATCAGCAGCACGCTGCCAACCGCGCCGGTCATGGACGCGGCCAGGTCGGCATGTAACTTGAGCTGCCGGTATTCGCCATGGATCGGCACGAAATACTTGGGCCGCACCAGGTTGATGATGAGTTTCAATTCTTCCTGGCTGGCGTGTCCGCTGACGTGGATGGGCGGGTAAGAGCCGTCGTCGTAGATAACAAAGGCTTCGCGGCGGAACAGGTGGTCCACCATGCGGAAAATGGCTTTTTCGTTGCCGGGGATGATGCGCGACGACAGGACAACGGTATCGCCTTTTTCGATTTTGGCGTGTTTGTGGTTATCCACGGCCGCGCGCGACAGTGCCGACATTGGTTCGCCTTGCGTGCCGCTGATCAGAACGCACACTTTCTCCGGGGCATAGTTCTTCATGTCGCCGGGATGGATCAGCATGCCCTCGGGGATCTGGATATAACCCAGGTCTTCGGCGATTTCGGAGGAACTGTTCATGGAACGGCCGATGAAACAGATTTTGCGGCCGTGCTCGCGCGCCATGTCGACCGTCAGCTTGATGCGGTGAATCGAAGACGAGAAGCAGGAGACGAACAGACGCCGTTTGGTGCGGACAAACACTTCTTCGAATTTGCGGCGAACCGCGCGCTCGCTCGGCGTGTAACCCTTGCGCTCGACGTTGGTGGAATCCTGCAGCAGTAGCAGCACTCCCTCTTTGCCGTACTCGGCGAAACCGTGGAGGTCGAAGAGCCGGTTGTCGGTGGGCGTCGGATCGACCTTGAAGTCGCCCGTGTGCAGCACCACGCCTAGCGGCGTGTGGATGGCGAGCGCGACACAATCGACCAGACTGTGCGTTACCTGCAGGGGATGAATGGTGAACGGTCCGATCTTGAAACGTTCTCCGGGACGAATTTCGCGCAGGTCGGAGTCATCGAGGAGTTGATGCTCGTCGAGCTTATCTTCGACGTAGGCCAGAGTGAACTCGGTGCCCCAGACGGGAACATTCAGCTCGCTGAGAATCCAGGGCAGGGCTCCGATGTGATCTTCGTGTCCATGCGTCAGGACGATGCCGCGGACATGCTTGCGATTCTCGAGCAGGTAAGAAATATCGGGCACAACGATGTCGACGCCCAGCAACTCGGCTTCGGGAAACATCAGGCCGGCGTCGACCACGATGATGTCATCGCCGTAGCGGATGGCCATGCAGTTCATACCGAACTCGCCCATTCCGCCCAGCGGCACTATATGCAGTTTTCCTGTTGGCATTAGATAAATCGATGCTAGCACAGGGCGGGCCGGCGTTGGAGTTACGCTCAAGAGCTAGCCGTGAAAGTCGTTCGCGGATCGGTGGGCGACAGCATAACTTAATTTCTTACAAATGGAGAGTAAAGGTCGGCTGATAGACTCATAGTCAAAGATGCTCGACGATGAAAAATCGTGGATGCGGCGGCGCGTCGAGGGCGCAATCCGCGGAGGCCTGACTCGCACCTACGACACGATCAAGGTCGATCCGGGACGCTTCCTGATGCAGTTGCGCGTAGCGCACGGCCTGCCAATTGCCACCTTTCATGGCGTGTACACGCTGCCGGTGGAGCGCCTCGACGATGCGGCGGAGTCGGTGATCCGCGGCGGCATGAAGCTGGCGGCGGCGGAGGGAGCCGGATTTGGCCTCGGCGGGATCCTCACCATCGTGCCCGACCTGGGCATTCTTTCCGCCATCACCATGCGGACGATCCAAAAGCTCAGCCTGATTTATGGCTTCGAGTTGAACACGGACGACGAAATTGCCGAGCTTTGGATTGCAGCCGCCACTGCGGCCGGAGTCGACATCAGCCGCGAGTTGCTGGAAAAGGAAGTGGTCAATCGATTCGTGCTGCGCGTGATCCAAAGAATCGCGGTCCAGGCCGGCGCCGATGTGGTGGAGAAGTGGGCAGGACGCTTGATTCCGGTTGTCAGCTCAGCCATCGGATGCACGCTGAACTATTACTTCGTGCGAGCGTGGGGCGAGCGGGCGCGAGCGCATTTCCGCGGTAAGCATATCGAAGCGCGGCACAGGTTTGCGGCGGAACAAGGACAACTCCAGGGCGCGCCTTCCAGGACTTCGTAATTGCGATGAGGCGGGCTGCCGTGAATTTGAATAACGGGAAGGGAGATAGAGCGATTCAAAGTTGCACCCTGCCTAGCAGTACCCGCGATAGAATCGTACTCGCTCATGACAAGGCTGAATGAATGGGCGAGCCAACCAAGCCCGCATGCGTCTCACTCTGGCTCGCAGCGCCCGCGCTCGTGGCTGGCTGGACACTGGGACCTGCTGGTCTTGCTGTTGTTCGTGTTCGCTTCCACAGACCCGGTGTGTATCTCGCGAGTCCTACCCGTCGTCCACGACACCAATTATGCTGACGACAGTTGGCATCTTGACGAAGTTTTCAAACTCTCACGTGGCGTCTGGGTTGGCCGCGACGTTGCGTTCACCCACGGTCCAATCTTCCAGTGGCTCTCCAGCGTGCCGGCGCGGTTCAAGGGCGTATCGATGGGAACGATCTACGCGACCTGGATCACAGTGCCTGCTTGGTGCGCCTTTGTCTTTGTGTACCTGACGCTGCGGCTGCTTCTTGCCGAACAGCCTGCTTGGAAACGGGCGCTGCTGCTGTCACTGCTCCTTGTGTTCTGGCTTGTGTTCTGGGAGTGGTCGTTGCAGATCGCGTTTCCAATTCTTCTCTTCGGTATTTTTCTGCGCGGCTGGTATGCGATCACCGAGGAACGCGCCAAAAGCTACGTGCTTGGAATCGTAGCTGCCTTGCTCTGTGCCATCGCATTCCTGATCGCGTCCGACACCGGCCTGTATTCGGCGGCAGCCTGGTTGATTGCGACTGCCGCGTTTTCCTTCGAAGAGGGCTGGAACAAACACGTCATCGGCAGGTGCATCGTTGCGTTGGTGGCGTACACGGTGTCGGGTTTCGTCTTCGCCCTGGCGGTGAACGCCGTGATGGGCAGCGTCTTCGATTTCCGATTCTGGAGAGACAGCGCCCATATAGTAAGCGTATATCGCTGGGCCACTCCGACGGCAATGACGAATGCCAGTACGGTCCGCCTGCTCGTAACTCTGATGGTCAGCGCGGCGGTGTTCCTCTTTCGCGCCAGCACCAGGAGCAAGCAGAATGCCGCAACCACGGAACGCACTGCTTTTCTCCTGGGCGGCTTTGCCTTCGCGTTGGTCATGTTGCAAAGCGCCTTGGTGCGCTCCGATTCCTGGCACGTAGACAACGGGGATTTCGCCATGGTGCTTCTTGCCGGTACGATCCTTTTCTCGGTGCGACGTGCCCGGATGTCGTTCGCCGCAGTCCTGCTGGCGATCACATGCTCCGTGCTGTCTTCACACCGGGCGTTCGGGCTAGGAACCGTCGTTCGTCTGGTCCAGCAGTTGCGCCGACCCCCAGGCCTATGTCCGGATGGCTTCCGCGAGTTCGACCATGGCTGCTTTGCGCCGGAATTCACCGCCATGCTTCAGTCGACAACCAGCTACCTCGACCAGAAAAGCGGGCCGCAGGAGCATATTGTGGTCTTCCCATACCAGACGATGTTCGGTATCGCCTCGCGGCGCAGCGTCGCCGGAGGATTGATGCAGGCCTACACCGCCACCGGCCCGTACTTGTCACAACTTGAGATCGGGGGACTGGAGAGCGCGCCAGCACCAGCTGGACTCTACGCGACCGACCTCAAGTGGGGCTTCCGGGATGGACACCCGGGACTCTCGGAAACCGACATGGTTCGCTGTCGCAACCTGGCCCTGAGTGCGCCTATTGACGGAACGTACAACTTCACTCGCACCCCGGAAGTGTGGTTCTGGATGCTGCGGCACTATCAGGCGAAAGGCCGGGCCATCTCGGACGGGATCTTTGGTTTGCTGCGCGATGACTCACGCGCCGCCCGAATCTCGATGCAAGCGCAGACGCTCGGCCTGGCTGCGCAAGTGTTTCCGATTCGCGAACGAAAGTCGGTAGTGGACCTCGGATCGCCCGTCTGGCCGGCGGGCGCCGATTTTCTGCGCTTGCGCCTGACCTTGCGTTACGGCTTCTGGTGGAAGCTGCGGAAGCCCGAGAACATACAGGTGGAAATCACACGCGCCGACGGCAGCACTGAGCTGCGGTCGTTCATCGCGCAGCCCAATCTCTCCAGCGAGATATGGCTGTACCCCTGGAGCCAGCCTGACCTGGCTAACTATCTCGATGCCGACGAAACCCACTGGCGGACCACGCCGCGCCCGGCGATCACGCGGCTCCGCATAGTCCTGACGCCATGGGATTGGGTCTCGGTGGCGCCCAGCGCGATTGAGTTGGAGGCGGCCGATTCGGTGCGGATCGACATGCGTCCGTGAGGGATAATGCGCGTTCGAGAATTCCTGGCACAAACTCACTTGGCGTGCTTTTACCTGAGCCACTCTTCCAACTCAATCCCGCGCTCGGTTTTTTCGTCGCGATACTTCACGATCACCGGCGTGTAGAGCGAGAGATTCCACTCCGCTCCCTTGCCTTTGTTCACGGCGCGCGAGCCGGGGACGACGACGGCATTTTCCGGGACTTCCAGCCGGTGCTCCGGTGTCGCCCGATAAATTTCTCCGCGCACTAGATCGTAGAGTGGTGTGGATCGCGTCAGAATCGTTCCCGCTCCCAGCACCGCGCGTGTGCCGACCAGCGTGCCCTCATACACTCCACAATTGCCGCCGACCAGGACATCGTCTTCGATGATCACCGGGGCGGCGTTGACGGGCTCCAGTACACCTCCGACCTGTGCGGCGGCGCTCAGGTGCACACGCTTGCCGATCTGCGCACACGAGCCGACCAGAGCGTGGGAGTCGATCATCGAACCTTCATCCACATAGGCGCCGACGTTGATGAACATGGGAGGCATACAGATCACCGACGGCGCGACGTAGGCCCCTTCGCGGATGGACGAGCCTCCGGGCACGAGGCGAATGCGATCGGCGATGGTGACGCGACGGGCAGGGAAGGTGTCTTTGTCGACGAAAGAAAGCACGTCGCCATCCGACATTTCTTTCAGTTCGCCGAGACGGAAACCGAGCAGAATGCCTTGTTTGACCCATGCATTCGTGGTCCAGCGACCGTTGATCTTCTCAGCGGCGCGAACCTCGCCGCGCGTGAGACCGGCGCGAAAATCGAGAAATGTGCGCTGCGCTTCGCCGGGGTTGCCGATCTTTTCGATCGTCGACAAGCGTTCAATGGCCGACCTTAGACTGGAAAGCGGATCTGACATAGAAGAGCAAAGAAGCTAGAGGCCAGGAGCTGAAGGCCGCTTTACGCCACGCACTTGCATTCGCTGCGGATCAGAACCCCAGGCATCTGATGGGTCGCTTCGCGCGCCTCGGCAAGATTGCTGTACGGTCCGTGCCAGCGCGAATGATTGGGATCGTGCCCGGCGGGACGTCCTTTGCCGGAACTGCACTGTCCACAGGATGCGCGGTGCAGCATCGCTTTGTGCGGGCCAGCTGCCCAATTTTCGTAAATATAGAATTCGGCAACAGCGGGCGGAGCTGCAGGCCGCGCAATCAACCCGGCGTCGGTTGCGACCTTCTGCAGCTTCGATCGTGTGTCTCGCCGCATGGGAAGCAAAGGCAGCCGATAGACTTCTTCGATCTTGCCCATCATCGCAAGCACGGCCTTTACCGGCAGCGGACTCGATTCGATGAAGTTGGCCAACATCAACGGAAGATATTTGCGATGGATGGTGCGTGCTGCATGCCAATCATTCGCCAGAGCGGCGCGCGTCATCTCCGACATTTCGCGGGGGATTTCGTTGGACGCAACCGAAATTACGCCCACGCCGCCGAGCGCGATCACCGGCAAAGTGACGGCGTCGTCTCCGGAGAGAACAAGAAAACTTTCCGGCACCACATTCAGCACCTCGGCGATTTGCGTCATGTTGCCGCTGGCTTCCTTCACGCCGGCGATATTTGGAACTTCGCACAGGCGCGCCAGGGTTGCGGGTTCGAGGTTGGCGGAAGTGCGGCCCGGCACGTTATAGACGATCACGGGTTTGTCGACCGCTTCAGCGATCGCCCGGAAGTGCCGGTATTGACCCTCCTGCGTCGGTTTGTTGTAGTACGGCGAAGCAGTGAGGATGGCGTTGACGCCCGGCCGCGCCGCTACTTCTTTCGCTTTGGCCACAGCCTCCTGGGTCGAATTGGAAGTGGCACCGGCGACGATCGGCACGCGTCCGGCGACGATTTCGATGGTCACATCGATGACGCGCAGCCACTCATCGTGGTTGAGCGTGGGAGTCTCTCCCGTAGTGCCGCAGGGAATCAGGAAATCGATGCCTGATTCGACCTGCCAGGCGACCAGATTGCGCAATGCGTTTTCGTCGATAGCGCCGTCCTGAGAGAACGGTGTGACCAGAGCGGTACCGCAGCCTCGCAGTTGCATGGCTCAAGGATAACTCTTCTGGCACGCGCTTGCATGAGCAGGGTGTGTTCGTGTGGGGATGTTTCGGCCGAGTTACCTTCGGAATATCAGCGGATCGCATAACCGCCATCGACACAAATCGTGGTACCGGTAACGAAGTCCGAAGCCCGCGAGGCCAGGTACACAGCCGTTCCGGCAAGTTCCTCCGGTTGACCCCATCGACCGGCGGGGGTCCGCGCAAGAATTTCGTCGTTCAGGGGCATCGTACGCACAGGCGCCGTCATGTCCGTTTCAATCCACCCTGGCGCGATCGCATTGACTTGAATGTTGTGCGGGGCGAGCTCAATGGCCATGGACTTGGTCAGTTGGACTATCGCTCCTTTGGCTGCGCTGTAAGAGGGGATGAGCCCAGATCCAAAGAACGAGTACATACTGCCAATGTTAATAATCTTTCCACCCTTACGACTGACCATCAATCTGGCAGCGAGCTTCGAAAGCAGGAAAACTGCATTGAGTTGCGTCTCGATGACGTTGTCCCAATCTTCAGATTTTTCGTTCAACACGCCGCCGCTCAGCGACACGTTGCCGGCATTATTAACCAGGACGTCTATGCCTCCGAGCTCGCTCTCGACCCTATTAAGCGCCGGCTCCAAAGCGGCGCGGTTGGTCACATCAAGCCTCACGGCAACCGATGGAACACCGATTGCTTTCAATTCGGAAAGCACCCGCTGGTTCTTTTCGTCGTTTCTGCCAAACACCGCGACGGCAGCCCCGGCTTCGGCCAGTCCGAGGGCAATGCCACGACCAATTCCGCCATTACCACCAGTCACGACGGCCACCCGACCGGTTAAGTCAAACAGTGCAGGCGTTTTCATCAAGCATTCCCCATTTCGAATTTCCGGAGTGGCTGCCGCCCTTCCTCCTTGGCGGGAGGAAGGGCATTCTTGCGAGGTTAGTGGGCGTGGGTTGGGTGAGCGCTGACGGTCACTTCATGCTGCTCAGCTTGGACAGTTCCTTGATGGTTGCCTTGTCGTCGTAGACCCCGGCGGCTACCACGTACTTGGTTCCTTTAGCACTCAAGCCATAAGCGAGCTTGCGGGAGCCCTCCTTCTCGCCGGGTTTCGGCCACCAATACTCGAACCAGACACCGGAAGGCTTCTTCGCTGCATCGCAAAAATCTGCCGGGAAGACAGTTCCCCCCTTGGTGTTCTTCAGCGACACGAAATCTGTGCCTACCAGCTCTGGCTTGATGGGGTGAGCCGCCTGGACCTTCTTATCGCAGTCCTCCACGAAGATGTATGTGTCTTTCCATACCCACGGACCCTGCTTCTGCTGAAACTGTGCCAGGTCACCCGTCTTCGATAGGGTGCTGGCCGCTTCCCTTACCTTGGCGACGACCTCCTGAGCGGTTGCGTGGTCCTGCCCAACGGCGACAGTGCATAGGGCGATGTTGAGGAGCGCCATCGTTACACCGGCGAAAATCCTGCTGCTTTTCATTGGGAATCTCCTTTTTTACTTCATGCTGCTCAGCTTTGACGCTTCCGCGATGGTTGTCTTGTCGTCGTACACGCCGGCGATGGCCACGTAAGGAGTCCCTTTTGCTTGCAAGTAATAGGCGACCTTGCGGGAGGGCTCCTTCTCGCCGGGCTTGGGCCACCAAAACACTTTCCAGATGCCCGAAGGCGTGTCCTTCACCGTCGTGCAGAAGGCTGCTGCGTCCGGGATGATGACTTTTCCCGATTTCGCGTCCTTAATCGACGAAATGTCTTGGCCTATCATCTCCGGCTTGATGGGGTGAGCCGCCATGACTTTCTTGTCGCAGTCATAGATGAAGATATAAGTGTCTTTCCACACCCACGGACCCTGCCTCTCGTCAAACGGTTTCACGTCACCTGTTTTCGATAGAGTGGTGGCCGCTTCCCTTACCTTGGCGACGACGTCCTGAGCGGTTGCGTGGTCCTGCCCAACGGCGACAGAGCACAGGCTAACGCTGAGGAGAGCAATCGTCACACCAGCGAAAATCTTGCTGCTTTTCATGTGGAACCTCCTTCTTTCGGCTTGAAAGCGGCCCCAGTCTACACCCATCTGGCCCGTTTGCAACGTTGCGAAAAGAGTTTTGTCTGGAGGTGGTATGCAACCCGGATCGGCATTGCCTAAAGCTCACGCCAGATGTTGCGGAACTCGTAGAAACCTGTTTTCCCAGCCAGCCACTCGGCGGCCCGCACTGCGCCTTCGGCGAATCCCTGGCGCGATTTGGCGTCGTGGCACAAATAGATGCGATCGCCGGGAGAATTGAAGACTACCTCGTGCATGCCAACAGCGTCTCCCTCGCGAAAGGAGACGATCTCGACTTCTTTCTCCTTGCCTCCCGACTCGCGCACAATCTTCTGGATGGTGAGCGCGGTTCCCGAAGGAGCGTCTTTTTTCTGCGCATGGTGACGCTCGAAAATCTGGCCTGAATAATCGTATTTGAGGGCGGCCCCTGCGGTCGCTGCAATCTCGAAGAACAGGTTCACGCCAATGGAAAAATTCGATCCGTAGAGGAAGCCCGTTTTGGCGGCGAGCACCATTTCGCGCAGGCGCGGCAATTGGTCGTACCAGCCGGTGGTTCCGACCACGACGTTTTTCTTAGCCCGGATGCAGGCTTCAGCATTGGCCACGGCCGCCGCGGGGGTGGTGAAGTCGATCACCGCGTCGATCGCCGCGAGCGAATCGGGCGTAAGAGCGCTGCCGCCGGTGTTTTCAGAGGAGGAGAAAACTCGCACATGATGGCGCCGCGAGAAGGCGACCTCCGCCACCATCGATCCGGTTTTGCCGCGGCCTAGAATTAGAAGATTCATGCAGAACCCTTTTACCGCCGAGACGCAGATTACGCTGAGAAAAGTCTATATAACAGCTCTTTTAGGTCCCGTGCTGTTTTTTTCTCCGCGTCCTCGGCGTCTCGGCAGTGAAAATGACTCTAGGCAAACACTTCCGGATCCGCCTCGGCAAAAAATGCGTGGTGCAGGCGCCGGACCACCTCGGCCGCGTCATCTTCTTCAATCACGAAGGTCAGATTAATTTCGGAGGCGCCCTGCGAGATCATGCGGATCTTTACATCTTCAAGGATGCCGAAGACCTTGGCGGCGATGCCCGGTGTGTCACGCAAATTCTCGCCCACCAGACAGACGATCGCCTTCCGGCCCTCGTATTTTACGTCCGCGAGTTTCGCCAGATCGGCAGCCAGCGCCGGGATGGCTTCGTTAGTCTCGGCCGTTACCGAGACACTGACTTCCGAGGTGGAAACCACGTCCACCGCCACGTTGTGCTGATCGAAGGCCTCAAAGATGGACTTCAAATATCCATGCACCAGCAGACGACGAGGCGAGGCAACCTCTACCAGTGTGATTTTCTTCTTGAGCGCGATGGCCTTGAAAATATTTGCGCAACGCGGGGCGCGGGCCGTGATTTTCGTCCCTTCGCAAGTCGGGTTCATCGAGTTCAGAACATAGACCGGAATATTTTGTTGCACCGCGGGCAGCACAGTTGCCGGATGCAGAACCTTGGCCCCGAAGTAGGCAAGTTCCGCAGCCTCATCAAAACTGATGACCTTGATGCGGCGAGCGTCGGGACAAAGGCGGGGGTCGGTGGTCATCATGCCGTCGACGTCGGTCCAGATTTCAATACGCTCGGCATTGAGGCTAGCGCCAAAAATTGCGGCGGAAAAATCCGATCCTCCGCGGCCGATGGTGGTGGTGATGCCGGCGCGATTCGCGCCAATGAACCCGCCCATCACCGGAACCTTGCCGGAGTCGACCAGAGGCTGGACTTTCTTGCGCAGGCGTTCGTTGGTTTCTTCGAACAGAGGAACTGCGCGGGTATAGCTGCTGTCGGTCAGCAGACATTGGCGCGAATCCACGTGCGCACCGGGCAATCCGCGGGCGGTGAACGCCGCAGCTACGATCTTGCTCGAAAGCACCTCGCCGAACGAGGCAACGTAATCGTAGGTGCGGGGAGTGATCTCGCCGACAGCGCCAATGCCGCGCAGCAATTCGTCGAGATCTTCGAAGTCGGCTCCCAGGTCGCCGTGAAATTCGGTGAACAGGGCGGTACCGAGCAATTCTCCGGCGGTGTCATAGTGGCGTTCGCGTAAGGCGCGCGCCATTTTGAGCGCGGTCTTGCGATCGCCGCCACCGGCAGCCTTGCCCATGGCGAGCAGGGAATCGGTGACCTTGGCCATGGCGCTGACCACCACCACGGGTCGGTCCGCCAACCGGCCCTGGACGATGTGGGCCACGCGCTCAATCGCTTTCGCGTCTTGTACGGAAGTCCCGCCGAACTTCATCACAATCATGGGCGGGGATGCTCCTTGGGGTCAGCAGAACATCCACCACGGAGGCACGGAGACACGGAGGAAACCTGAACCAAGGAATCTAGTGGGTGACGATCGCCGACCGATGGAAGCACCCACGATCCCATCCGTTCCCAGGGCTCGCTGTCAAAACGCGAAACTTCGCACACATGATTCGGCTTTTCTCCGTGCCTCCGTGCCTCCGTGGTAGGCGTTCCCATCACCCGAGATATCCCTTCGCCTTAAGCAGTTCGGCGTTGAGCAGCGCAGCGCCAGCGGCGCCGCGAATGGTGTTGTGCGAAAGCACCGTGAACTTCCAGTCGAGCACGTTGCACTTGCGCAAGCGTCCGACCGCCGTGGTCATGCCAGCGCCTAGGTCACAGTCGAAGCGCGGTTGAGGACGGTCCGCCGCGGTCATGTACACGACAGGTTGCTCAGGCGCGCTCGGCAGGCGCAACTGTTGCGCTTCAGAGCGAAAATCGTTCCAGGCAGCGATGATCTCTTCAGGCTTCGCTTTTCGCTTGAGCCGAATCGCGACCGATTCGGTATGACCATCTTCCACCGCGACGCGGTTGCATTGCGCGCTCATCGCAAAAGGGGCGGGATCGACGCGTGAACCGTTCAGCGTTCCCAGCAACTTTTGCGTCTCCTCTTCCATCTTTTCTTCTTCTTTGGCGATGTAGGGGATGACGTTGCCAAGAATATCAAGCGAAGCCACGCCAGGATATCCGGCGCCACTGACCGCTTGCATGGTGACCGCCATCACCGTCTCCAGCGTAAACGCGCGATGCAACGGAGCGAGGGCCAGTACCAGTCCAATCGCAGAGCAGTTGGGATTGGTGACAACATAACCTCCCGATTTGCGGCGCCAGGATTGTTTGTCGATCAGCCGAATGTGATCGCCGTTGACTTCCGGAATCAACAGGGGAACGTCAGCCTGCATGCGTAATGCGCTCGAATTGGAGACGACCGCGCAGCCGGCATCGGCGAACTGCGGTTCCAGTTCGCGGGCGATGCCCGCATCGAGCGCGGCGAAAATGATTTTCGGCGCGCCGTTGGGTTTGGCGGGTGCAACCGTCATCTTGGCCACGTCCGCAGGGATAGCAGTTTTCAAACGCCAGCGTGCAGCCTCTGCGTAGGGCCGGCCTTCGGAACGATCGGAAGCGGCAAGCCAGGCGACCTCGAACCAGGGATGATGCTCCAGCATCTGGATAAATCGCTGGCCGACGATGCCGGTGGCACCGAGGATTCCTACAGGAAGTTTTTTTGACATAGTTTGATAGACATGAGTAAGTTTTGATTTTATACCAGCGAAATTTCGGCAGGGAATGCCGCGGCTGATCCGTCGGCGAGTTCGATGCGCGTGGTCGCGATTTCTTGCGCGAGAGGCGGAATACGACCCTCGGTGACTGTTCGAGTCTCGAACGCGGATGTATGCTTTGTCCGGGAGTGACCATGTCCGAATTGCGCCAGAATTTTGCCACCAAGGAATGGGTTGTGATCGCAACCGAGCGCGCCCGCCGTCCCGAGGAAATGGCAAACCGCCGCGAGCGGAAGCCGGTGGCATCGTTTGTCGCGAACTGCCCTTTTTGTCCGGGAAACGAGAAGCTGACTCCGCCGGAGATTCTGCGAGTGCCGTCCTCGATGGATGTTCCATGGCACGCGCGCGTCATACCGAATAAATTTGCGGCGCTTTCCCGCGACGTGCAGCCGACACGCACCGTTCACCGTTTGCGCCGCGTAGTAAACGGCTTCGGGGTTCACGATGTGATCGTGGAGACGCCCGACCATTCGCAGGTAATGGCCCTGATGCCCGAGTCCTACGTGGCGGAGATCCTCCACATCTATAAGACGCGCTATGATGAGCTCAGCCTCGACCCGCGCATCGCGCTCATTACCATCTTCAAGAATCACGGAATCGATGGGGGCACCAGTTTGGAACATCCGCACTCCCAGATGATTGCAACTCCCGTGACCTCGCTGCAGGTGCGTGAGCGCTTTCAACAGGCTTTGCGATACTTTGACGACTTCGGCACGTGCATCTTCTGTCAGATGCTTGAAGAAGAACTGGAAGAACAAACCCGCATCGTGGCGGTTTCCGAACACTTCGCCGCGCTCGAACTGTATGCCTCGCCGGCCCCGTTTTGTACCCACATTTATCCGCGGCGGCACATGGCCAGCTTCGGAGATGTGAGCACGGCGGAGATCAACGACCTGGCGCGCATGTTGCGCTTGACCCTGGCCAAGCTCTACCACGGGCTGGCGGACCCCGATTTCAACTTTACAATTCGAAGCGCTCCCGCCGACAGCGTCGGCGTGAAGTACTTTCATTGGTACTTAAGTGTGATTCCGCGCCTCACGCGAGTGGCCGGATTTGAGTTGGGCTCGGGCATGTTCATCAACAGCGTGCTGCCGGAAGCCGCGGCCGAGTTTCTGCGCAAAGTCGATGTGGAAAGCGTGAAGGACACAGCCACGGCGGTCACATCGTAGAAGCTTCGGACGGTGGAGCGACGGGCGTCCTCGCCCGTCCACCGGACATCCCCATAGCTGGGCGAGCACGCCCGTCGCTCCATCACAAGGCGCTATAGGAATTTTCTAAGATCTCCCGTGCCCCAACTCCTGTGGAAAGGAATACTCGTTGAGCGGTCCGAACTTGCGTTTTTCCGCGTAGATGCGCCACCGGCGCCAGACGATGCGCAAGCTGGCCATCACCGGGATGGAGAGATAGACGCCGAGTATGCCGGCGATTTCGCCGCCCGCGAGAATTCCGAACAGAGCTGCGAGCGGGTGTAATTCCACGCTGACTCCCATGACGCGAGGAGAGATGACGTAGTCCAGAACCATCCGCCAGACGAACAAAAACAACAGCAGGAAGGCCCAATGCTGATACCCCGCCAGTATGGCGACGGTCATCATCGCAGCGCCTGCCAGCAGCGGTCCGGCAAGGGGAACGAACTCGAGCGCGCCTCCGGCGGTGCCGAGCATCAGCGCGTAGGGCACTCGCATCGCACCCAAAATTGAGGTGTACGCCACCAGCGACAGCGCCGCCAGGGTCAATTGGGCGCGGATGAATTGGGCGAGCATCTGGTTCAGATCCTGAAGCACATCCTGCAAAAACTCGCGCTGCGAACGCGACTGCACCAGCGCCACCAGTACTTCATGAAAGCTGCCCCCATCGCGGAGAAAAAAAATGGCGAGGATGGGCACCAGAAACAGCACCCACACTTCCTGCGCCGCCTGGGCTGCGCGTACGCCGATGCGCTCCGCCAGGTGAGACAAGTCTCCCCGGCGACTTATCAAGAAACTTTGAATACGCTTCTGAGTCTCGTCGCTCCATCCGTGTTCGTTTCCGATCCGTGCGGCAAGCTGGCCGATTTGGCCGGAGAGTTGGCCGGTACTGGCCTTATCCACAAACCCGGGCAGGGATGCTCCGAGACGGGCGCTTTGGCGGGCGATCCTCGGACCGACGAGAAAGCCAAACAGCCCGAGAGCAAGGAGAAGCAGGAGGTAAATGACCGCGATCGCCCGCACGCGGCTGCGGAACAGTTTCTCCAGCCGGCCCACCGCAGGATTAATGAGGTAGGCAAAGAAAATGGCGAAAAGGAAGAGAATCAGCGTACGCCGAGCGGCATAGAGAAAGCCCAGCCCTACGGCGAACAGGACCGCCGTGAACAACACGCGCGAAGTGCGTGAATCAATGATCGTCAAGAGCTATCCCCGCCGGTCGAGTCCCGCCTGCGGGCGACTTCCTCTCCATCGCCCACCCTATCGTATCGAATGAAATGGAGAGCCATCCAATACCGAAAGGGGGTGACCTTCAGCAAGCTCTGGCTAGTCGGGCTAATCGCGGTCCACTACCGTATTCTCTCCCACAATGGACATCCGCATAACCTTCCATTGATCGTCGAGCCAAAGTTGCCAAGTCCCCGCATCGTCCCTCAGTTCCAGTTTGTTCAGTTCCTGCGGCCCGCTTTTCAGGTTCACCTTTTCCCGTCCGAGTGACTCCGCGCTCAGCGGCGCCGAAGAACGTTGATGCGGGTTCAGGGTTCCGAACTCGGCGCGCTGCCGCGGTGGACACTGCACTTGCCCTTTTTCCTGTTTGCAAGCTGCGGCTAGAAACTTCCAGGCCAGGACCTCTCGCTGGATGAAGAAGTAGTCGTCGAGAATACTGGTCGAGGCCGGGAGGAGGTAGGGTTGCTCGTGTGCTTTCTCCTCTCCAGTGCTCCACTTCTGATTCAGAAAATCTTCATTGGGAACCACCTCCGATTCCGCCTTTTCCGGACTCAGCTGTTTCCACTCGTAACGCCGAACATTCCCGCTCGCGGTGAGCTGCAGCTCGGAAGTTTGCACGGCCTGGGTGGGAGCATTCTCGGTCTTGAACTCGGACCGGATGACGCTGCCGCTGGAGGTTTGATGGATAGAAAACGTCTCGGTTCCCACCCGATGGCCATTCTGGAATACGCCGAACGAACCGGAATCAACCTGCTTTCCCTCGTTTTCCTTCTCTTTCTCTTTTGGCATAGGAGCGGCCGACGCCAACGAACCACATGCCGCAATGGACCAGACCAGCGCCATCATGAAAGCGAACAGCCGATAAGACAACTTCACGGTGATTCTCCTGTTCCGAAACTTGGCAGGTTACTCCTTCTCAGCTTACTTCAGGACCCGCGTCTTCCGGAGTTCCCCTAAGTTGCAATGCCTCTTCGATCTCGACGCAAATGGAGGCCAACGGCTTACCCGTGGTTTCTACCACGACGGTCGCCTGGCGATAAAAGGGAAGGCGTTCCGCGTACAGTCGAGCGAAGTGTTCTGGATCTCCCCGCAGTGGCCGTTCTATGCCATCCGCCAGACTCCGTTCCCAAAGCTCGGATACGGACGCTTCCAGGAAAACCGATGGCCACTGCCGAAGCAATTCGCGGTTCCTTTCCTGTACGAAAGCCCCACCACCGAGCGCGACCACGCTGTTGCTTTGCAGTGACTCGGCGAGTAGATCGCGAAGCGCGCTGGTTTCGGCAAGCCGAAACCCGGACTCGCCACTGTCCCGAAAAATCTCGGGAATGGTTTGCCGCTCGCGGGACTCGATTCGGGCATCCAGATCGACAAAATCCCAATCCAGCCTCTGGGCCAGTTCCTGTCCCACGCTGCTCTTGCCAGAAGCCATGAATCCCACAAGAAACACTGCGCGCACTCCCATGGCGCTCCCGGGCACGAGAAGGGCGACGTCAGGCAGTGTTGTCAGCCCCAAGTCCGCGCCCATCCGCTCCCATTGATTCTTTTCTGTGTTTCAGTGTTGCTTGAGGCGGATTCTACCACTGAAAGACCGCAGCACGACCTCCGATGCGGCCTCGCCGGTGGTACCAAAGAAGGAACGTCCCGCTTCCGCGGGAAAGCGGGAGTGCATGGGTTTGAGAGGAAAGTCGTGTTGCACCCGGCCCAATACCGAGTGCGCCCTGAAATCGGCTGAAACGTTCACCGGCACCAGCGCCTCGATATCACCTCTATGGGTGGTGAACTTGTATTGGCCGCCCGAGCCGAAATCGCCATCGTAAAAAATCCTTCCGCTGCCCGAACTGGCCTGCACCATCGGCCCAGTCACGGATTTCAAATGGATGTCGCCGCTGATGGAAGAGATTTCAATGTGTCCGTTGCTGACATCGGCCAGCGTGACCGTCCCCCGCATCGTCCGGACGTGCACATGTCCGTTCTCCACGTTGCGAACATTCATCACGGCGTCCGAACCCTCCATGGTCAGGTCTCCATGCAAGCGTTCCGCCGACAAAGGGCCGGTTGAAGAACGGAGGTTGAGGGTGGCGTCGGGCGGGATCAGCAGTTCGTAGTCGACCTGACCCGTTTGCTGGTCCGCGCCCTGCAGCAGGTGCGATGCGATTTCAATCCGGTTGCCACTTTGATGCTGGTCGACTTCTACGTTGCCCGAGTCCGACTTGATCGTGGCCGTCACCACGACCTGATTGGCGCTCCCAGGTTTCACCGAAATCGCCCCGTACTGAGTTTCCACGGAAACATTGGCGTTGGCGCCGACCGTGAAGCGGTATTCCTTCCTGGTCTCGGCCAGAGCCGCCGAAGCCAGGCCGGTTGCCAGAACCAGAGTTACGACCACGGTGTGTTGAGCACACGCCCGCTGGATACTCGCTCTGTGGAGATTTGCCCTCCGAAGACTCGCCATACGCCGCCCCTGCGGCCGGGAACGCCGGTCCGCCCCTTCGATTATTGAATACGATCCAACGCGATCTGGTACAGAAGTGCTTTCTGTTGATAAGCATCCATCAGATGTTGCCGGGCGTCGGCATCCCCCGGGTTTCGCTTCACATAGGCCTGCGTTTCCCGGATGTCCGCGTTCACGGCATTCAACTGATTCTCATACGTGGCCCGCATCGAGGGGGCACGGGTGGAAACTACACTCAGAAATTGTTGATCTTCGGCGCTCGGCGCGGGTTCTACCTGGGGTTCGGCAGTGGATGCCAAAAGATCCTTTGCCGGAGTCGACTTCCGCCCCAGTCGCTGAGGAGCCGGGGCCTGCACAGAAGCTGAGCTAGCCGCAGGAGTCCCTGTAACTGGGGTCGTAACGGGAGCCGGGGCTGTCGTTGGAGTTGGGGGAGCCTGCTGCTGCGCCACTTGTGGCGCTGGCTTGTGGCGTACCACGTAAGAGCCTGCCGCCACCAGCCCAGCCGCAACGGGCGCCAGCCACCACGCGCTCCAACGCCGTCGTGGAGAAGCTGGGAGAAGGACAGGCCGGGGTGCCGCGGAAGTTCGGGCAAACGCCGGTTCAGGGATCGTCGCATCGGAGATCAGGCCTTCGGCGCGTAATTCAGCCGCAATTCGCAGCCACACCCTGGGCGCCGGTTCCTCAGTCGCCGCCAGTTGCCGGGCTTCGCTCGTGATCAGCTTGAGGTCCGACACCAGATCCGAGCAATCTGGACAAGACTTCAGATGAGTCTCAAATTCAGCCGCAACGCCGTTTGCACCACCGTCGAGGACCTCCGGCAGCGCTCGCTGTATATCAGAACACGTCATAGCAACTCTCTCCCCAGTACCGCAACTTCCGTTACCAAGTCTTGGCCTTTTCGGCTCTCATGAACTTCAGATAATCCCGCAGCTTCAATCGCGCCTTGTGGAGCTGCGATTTGCTGTTACCAATCGAGCATCCCACAATATCGGCAATCTCGTTATGCTCGAATCCTTCAATATCGTGCAGCACAAAAACCGTTCTATAACCTGGCGGCAGCCGGTCAATCGCCCGCTGCAATTGCAGGCGGTCGATGGAGCCCGTCAGCTTCACATCCTTGGTACCAAATTCCTTCCTGGGAGCTTCGTCGTCGGCTTCCAGAGTCTCTTCGAGCGACACCACCGGCAGGCCTTTCTTGCGCAGTTGCATCAGCACCACGTTGACGGTCATACGGTGCAGCCAGGTGGAGAAGGCGGACTCGCCGCGAAAGGTGCCGATCTTGCGAAAGAGTTGAAGAAAAGCTTCCTGGGCCAGATCTTCGGCCTGTGCGGGATTGGCAACCATGCGCAAACATAGCGAGTACACGCGCCGTTTGTGCAGGTGATACAGGACTTCGAATGCAGATTCGTGGCCCTGCTTCGCCTGCTCAATAGCTTCTGCTTCGGTGATGCCTTGCTTGGGGTCGGTCAAGTCGCCTTTTCCGGCCGCTACTGCTTCAGATGCGGCTTCAAACTCTTTTCGTTGTACAAATTTGCCGAGGGAGTCGCGGAAGCGCTCTCGACCGTTTCCAAATCGTCAGAATACCAAAAACCGTAGCTTGCGGACTGATCCACGCGACCAAAGTACCCACCAAACAAGGTTCGTAACAAGGTCCGTAGATCACCTTCGTAACCTCTGGCCACTGCGAAGCTGACTTTCCGGACCCTTCGGGAAAAACCCAGGTTTCGTATCCGGGTATCGCTCTAGCGATACCGAAATTTTCCCGAAAATCGGAATGCCCTTTAGGGGATGGAGCTCCTACCCCTTTGCCGTGATCGTCTCCAGCCCATGCCCGTGCGGACCAAGTTCCCGCTGCCTCAGCAGGAAGGCGAATAGCACCCCCAGGAAGCCCAGAATCGAAAAGATCCACATTCCCAGCCGGTAGCCCGCCGGATTTTGAGCGCTGGCGTGCCCATAGTCGTTCGCCCACCCGATCAGCAGGTTTAACCCTGCCAGCCCAATGTTCTGGATCATCGTCATCAGCCCATATGCTGTTCCCAGCTTGGACTGCTCAACGATATAAGCCACCGAAGGCCACATCACCGCCGGTATCAACGAGAAGGCGATGCCCATCATAGCCATCGGGAGATACAAGGTGATGTGGGTATAACCCATCATCAGATAGACCGGGATCAGCAGCATCGACCCCAGCATCATCAGGAGCGCCCGTCTGCCGATTTTGTCCGCGAACAGACCGAAGGCCGGCGTCCCAAACATGGTGAAGGCGGTCAGGATACTGACCAGAAAGCCCCCCAGCTCGCGGCTTGTCCCATGCGCCTCGATAAAGAACTTGATGGCAAACGTCTCAAACGGAAAAATCGCCGAATAGAACACAATACAGAGCGCAACAATGTACCAATAGGACATGCCAAAATTGTAGACATCGCTGAAGACGACTTTGTCGGTAGAGCCCGCCTGGCCAAGTGCATACCGCTTTTCCGCATACACCTCCAGAGCCCAGTAACCGATCGCGCCGGTCACGCAGAAGGTTCCGAAGGCCACCGAGATCAACAGTGGCGACCGCCAGCTGCCATAGGCGGAATGGGCCCAGGTCGGGGAATTCTGTGCCAGCCACGTGCCCAGCCGCGCGATCATCATGTTAATGCCGAAGGCAAAACTCAATTCCTTGCCCCGGAACCATTTCGCGATCGCCGTAGTGACAGCCACGATTAACGACTCGGCTCCGAGCCCGAAGATCAGCCGCCCCGATGCCATTAACGCCAACTTGCCTGAGAGTGCTGTGACCACCGCTCCGATCAGGCAGAGCGTCCCGAAGATGAAGATGGCCTTACGGGTCCCGATGCGGTCGACGATATACCCGCCGATCAGCACCATGATCACATTCGGAATGCTATAGATCGCTTGCAGCAGGCCGATGTTGGAATCGGAAAACCCCAGTTGTTTCGAGAGCAGGTCGGCAATGGGTGCGATGCAGTCGTAGACATAGTAGTTCCCAAACATCGCGAGGGCGACAACGATCAGCACCATCCAGCGGTAGCGGCGGGACGGTTCCGGACGTGCAAGCTCAGGCATGGAAGACACTCATCCTCGGCGCGGCGGCGCCTGCAGTTCATTTGTGAAGAAGACAACCGCACGAAGATAACAGATTGGATTCAAGAGTGTCCGGTTTTCAGCGCGACGCGGATCAGACACCCCAAAGCACAACCGGCTCTCATCGCGGCAAGCAGCCGCGACCGAGAGCCGGAAACTGAGAGCTGACAGTGCGTTCTACATCTTTTCCGTCTTGCCGTCGTACTTCACCGTGCCATTCTTGTCGTTCTGGCGCGTCACGTCGTCATTGGTATAGGAGTGAGCGGCCTTCTTACCTTTCGCTGTACCCACCGGGCTCTCGGTGTACTCCTGGCCAGTGAAATACGTCCAGCCGCGGCGCGCTTCTTCGCGCGGCCCGCGATCTTCACGAGCATGTTCTTCACGCCCACGCTCTGCATACATCGGTTCGCGCATGACATGACCTTCGCGTCCAATCGCTTCCGGCCACAGGTGGACCTGCGGAGTCATCAACGGGGCGCCGCCCTGATACCACACGGCCTCGGTATAGACCGAGCTCGTTGAACCCTCAATCTGCGAAAGAGTCGAGTTGGTCGCACCGGCGATTAAACCCGTGGTGGCATTGCTTGCTCCCACCGGGTTCGGCGAAAAAGTTTGAAGGGATAACTGCGGCGTGGTCAAAAGCGGGACATACGGCCCGCATCCATAAAGGCAGGGGCCGGGGTGAGGAAAGGGTTGTTGCGCAAAAACCGATACAGCCAGCAAAACTACCGTGGTCAGAACCAAATAGGGTCGCATACTACCTCCACTGCGCTAACACTTGACCTATATAGCAGCAGTTTGCTGGCCAGTTGCCGCTGAGAGCAAGACATCCAAAATTTCGGGAGATTCGCGGTGCTTGCGGTCAAAACACTGAAGCTCGGGCGGAGAACGTTCGCAAGACTGGTGAAAAGCCGTGCGCACAACCTGCAATCAGTTAGCGCAGCTCCACTCAACTCGCGATCTCAGCTGCCTACATATCGGGCGTACAGACCGCGCGCAATGGCAGTGTCAGTGGTTCCCTTGATGATCGCCCGGCCGTCGGGAAACAGCGTCATTTCGTAGGGCTCGCGCCAGAACTTCAGCACAAATTCGTTATGGCGAACGCTCCCGAGAGGCTGAAGCCGAGTGCTCAGCTCGACAAAGTCCACCGGCCGCTCACGCTCGTGGATCTGCACGGAATTCCTGCCGCACAGCGTAATGTGAGGCCGGCCTTCCCCTGCCAGATGAACAAAGTCTCCCGCGCAGGTCCGGCATCCGGCACGTGGATGCAGCGCTGCCAGTTCCGCCCGCTCGTTGCTCCAGACATCCCATGAGAGCAGCGTTCGCCGGATCTTCGCACGGGCGCCCACCAGAAATTTCAGGGCCTCGGTGGCCGCAATCGACGCCACCAGGTTCACGGCGGAATTCAGAATGCCGGCGGTCTCACACGTCTCGACCGTCCCCCGTGGAGATTCCGGGAAGATGCAAGTCAGACACGCCGTTTCGCCGGGCAGGATGTTCATGGTCACGGCATAACTGCCGACCGCTGCGGCGTAGATCCAAGCAACGGAGTTTTTCACCGCATAGTCGTTAATCAGGTAACGGGTTTCGAAATTGTCGGTACCATCCAAGATCAGATCGGAGCTGCCGAGCAGGGAATCGGCATTCGCCGGAATGAGGTCGGCGACATGGGGCTCGACCACGATCTGCGAGTTGAAGCGCGCGATTTGCCGCGCCGCGGCGATTGCCTTGGGCACCGACTCGCGCGCATCGTTCTCGTCAAAAAGCGATTGCCGCTGCAAGTTGCTGGGCTCGACGTAGTCGCGGTCGAGGATCCGCAGTGTACCGACGCCCGCACGCGCCAGCAGCGAAGCCAGTACGGAACCGGTTGCGCCGCATCCCACGATGACCACGCGGGACTGCGACAGCTTCTTCTGCCCCGGTACTCCGATCTCCTTGAACAGCGCCTGCCGCGAGTATCGGTCGTTTTTCTGCAAAGTGTTCTGCAAAGCGTCCATTTCCAAAGCGCTCACCTTAGCGATTAACCTTCCGAGGCCTTTCCAACCAGTATTATAGGTGCCGGTCATCAAACTTTATCCTGCGAGCAACGTGTGCCGTTTCGCGATTCATCGAACCCGACAGGTTTCATGGTTAGCCCGCTTGGATTTTGGGATGGCTTGCTCGTGTGGGGACGGGCGTCCTCGCGAGCCTGCCCTGAGCGCAGGCGAAGGGTCCAAGCCGAGCGAACCGGGGTCCCCGTCAAGCCCGGTGTTACCTTGACGGGGTGGAGAAGCTCGTCAGCTTCCTGCGGTCACAGCGAGTCCGGGTTCGCGATAAACAGCGTCCGATTCGCGCTGGTCGTTTTGTTGGCGCTGGCACCCAGGGCAGGTTGGGCGACTGGTTCGCCACCCGCCGGGCAGCAACCCCTCGAATCGCCCTCGCAGTTCGGAGCAACGTTCGGAACCATTACGCCGTATCTGGGCCTAACGATTGATCAGATCGAGTTGCCGGGGGTTCCGCCGGAAGAGGCCGCTTCGCTGCTGGCGGCCACGCCGCTCAAGATTGGCGAGCCGCTTACCCGTGAAACGCTGCACGACGCAATCCAGGCTCTTTTTGCCACCGGACGGTTCTCCGACATTCAGGCCGAAGCCGACCGCACCGACACGGCCGGAGTCAGGCTGCGCTTTCTGACGGTCGCCAATTTTTTCGTGGGCATGCTGGCGATAGAAGGCGTCTCTACCAATCCGTCCGCGAACCAACTGGCAAGCGCCACCCGCTTGCAACTCGGCGAACTCTATACCCGGGAGAAACTCGACCGGGCTCGGGCCGGCATTCAACGAGTGATGGAAGAAAATGGATTCCACCTGTCGAAGGTGACGATCTCCGAACAGCGCGACGAACAACAGCACCAGGTCAACCTGACCTTCCATGTGGTCCGCGGGTCGCGTGCGGTCGTCGGAACGATCAGTGTGGAAGGTGACGCCGGCTATTCCATCGGAGAGATCAAGGAGATCGCCAAGTTGCATTCCGGCGATCCGGTTGCCTCGAACCGCATTACCCGCGCTCTGCAACGCATTCGCAATCGCTATCAGAAGCAGAACCGTCTGCTCGCCCAGGTTGAGGTGGCCAGCCGCACCTACCATTCCGGGAGCAACGCCGTAGATTATGTCTTTAAAGTGGATCGCGGCCCGGTCGTGACGATTGCCGCCGAGGGTTTTAAGATCAGCCAGCACGTGTTGAAGAAACTGGTGCCAATCTACGAGGAAGGCGCGGTTGACGATGACCTGCTCAACGAAGGCCGGCGCAACATCCAGAACCATCTGCAGACTCTGGGATACTTCCAGGCTACCGTCAGTGTGAACCAGCACGGCACGCCGGACGGCAAGAATGTGCAGGTGGTGTACGCTGTCAATCCCGGGGACCGCCACAAACTCGTGGTTATTCGTATTTCTGGCAATCGATTTTTTTCCAACGAACTGATTCGCCAACGCATGCGGGACCAATCCGCCGGACGCCTGTTCAGTCACGGCCGCTACAGCGAAGCGTTGCTCGAAGAGGATGTACAAGGTATCCAGAGCCTCTATCGAGCGAGTGGTTACCGGCAGGCCGAGGTCACCCGCAAGCTGGTTGAAAAGTACCAGGGCGATCCGTCGCTGCTGGCTATCGAGATCGTCGTCAAGGAGGGCCCGCAGACGCGGGTGGCGTGGGTCCGCATCGAGGGCAGTTATACCCTTCCGCAGGAGCAACTCCCCGAAATTTCGACTGCCGAAGGGCAGGGCTTTGACGAATCGAGTCTGGCGGATGACCGCGACACGATTCTGAGCAAGTATTTCGATAATGGTTTTCCCAATGCTACTGTTGACGTCGCTTTTGTTTCTGTTCCGTCACCGGACAACTTACCGCGCGTTGGTGTAACTTTCACGATTCATGAAGGCGAGCAATTTTTTGTCAGTCAGCTTTTTCTCGATGGGCTGCACCACACCCGCCGCGGTGTGGCCCGCCGGGCAATAAGGGTGCAACCGGGTGGACCCCTGAGCCAGCAGGACATGCTGGAGAGCCAGCGCCGCCTATACGACCTCGGCCTTTTCAAGCAGGTGGACACGGCCATCCAGAACCCCGACGGCACCGAGTCGCACAAAAACGTGCTGGTCACGGCGAGCGAAGCGGATCGCTACACCTTCGACTACGGCGTCGGGTTCGAATTCCAGACCGGACAGCCCGCATACGGAACTAACCAGCCACTCGGGCAAACCGGCGTCAGCCCCGAGGTCTCTCTGGGCGTCAGCCGCATCAATGTGGACGGTCGCCACCAGACCATCACCATGAAGGGTAACCTCGGCTACCTGCAGCAGAGAGCGCTCATCAGTTACGACATCCCCAACCTGCTCAACCTTGACAACCTTCGCTTCACCGCCACCGGGCTCTACGACAACACCGTAGACGTCTCCACCTTTACGTCGAAACGCCTGGAGGGCACTTTCCAAGTGTTGCAAGTGCTGTACAAAGTGCAGGAGCGCGAACTGACGACGCTCGCCTACCGTTTCAGCTATCGGCGCGTGGAGGCCAGCAATATTGAGGTCACCAGCAACCTCATCCCGCTGCTCTCCCAGCCAACCCGGGTAGGAATGCCGAATTTTCTCTACATTCGCAACCGTCGCGATAACGATTTGGAAAGCACACGCGGCAGCTACACTACGGTCGAAGGGGGCGTTGCCTCCAGTTATTTTGGCTCCGAGGCTGACTTCAGCCGGTTGCTGGTCAAGAACTCTACCTATCACACGTTTTTTCGCAATCACAGCACGGGACAGGGCTTCGTTTTTGCCCGTTCCACTAGCGTCGGGGTTGAGAACCGTTTCGGAAGCACGGTACTACTGGATCCGGCGCAACCGGTGCCCACCGGCGAGATTCTTATCCCTCTGCCCGAGCGTTTCTTCAGTGGCGGGGGCAACTCCCATCGCGGGTTTGGGTTAAATCAGGCGGGACCTCGCGACCCGTTCACAGGATTTCCCGTCGGGGGCAGCGCCGTGTTCCTCAACAATCTGGAGATGCGTTTCCCAAACGTCAGGGTGCCTTACATTAATGACAACGTCGGCTTTACGGTTTTCGAGGATATGGGCAACGTTTTTGCGCGGCCACAGGAGATGCTCCCCAGCCTGGGACGTTTTCACCAGCCCGACCAACAGCTCTGTTTTAAGGCGCCACTGTACGGGCATCTGTCCCAATGCAACTACAACTACGCTTCGCACGCCATCGGCCTGGGGGTGCGCTATCAGACGCCGATCGGACCATTGCGCTTTGATTTCGGATACAATTTAAATCCACCCTACTTTCCCAGCTATACCAACATCACGACCAACGCTGGGCAAGCCGTTGGGCAATTTGGATATCAACGCGCGGGGCATTTTAACTTTTCGTTCAGCGTCGGGCAGTCATTCTGATGAAACAGATCAACCTCGGAAAACAGTGCGCGGTGTTGATGTCGTTAACCATGGTACTGGCGATCTCGGCAGGGGCTGGCCAGGTGGTTGATCGTGTGGTCACCAACGTTAACGGCCACGTGGTTTTGCAGAGCGATTGGGAACAGGAAGTGGCCTTCGAGGCCCTGTCGAATGGCCGCGATCCGGATTCGTTCACCTCAGCCGAGCGCAAGGCGGCCCTCGACCGCCTGATCGATCAGGAATTGCTGCGGGAGCAGGTTCGACCGGCACAACCAGCTCCCGCGGAGCAGGTCGCTGCCCGCGTTGCCGAAGTCCGCAAACTCCATCCGGATTGCGCCACCGACGATGCTTGGCATGCCACCTTGCAACGCTACGGCCTAACCCAAAGCTCGCTTGAGAAACGTCTAAGCGACCAGATCCAACTGATGAAACTCGTGGAAGACCGGCTGCGGCCCTCGATCCACATTGATGAGCAGGCGGTGGAGACCTACTACCACGATCAGTTGCTGCCCGAGATGAAGCGCGCCGGCAGTCGCGCAACACCGCTGACCGAAGTCTTTGGCCGAATTAAGGATTTGCTGGCCGAGAAGAAAATGAACGAACTGCTCTCGGGATGGCTGGCGAATCTACGCTCCGGGAGCCATATCCTGGCTCCTGAACCCAGCGCCGGAGAGCAGGACCGTTGACCGAGCCATTGCCCGAACACTCGCCCGAGCAATCGACCGAGTCGTCGGCCAAACAATCAACCGAGTCGTCTCCTCCCGAGCGCCGGCGCATTCTGTGGAAACTCTTTTTGCTGTTTTGCGTTTTCAGCCTGGTTGGATTCAGCCTGCTCGGCTGGTACGTCACTACCGATTCTTTTCAGCGCATGGTCCGCCGCCGGGTGATTGCGGCGGCAGAGAAACTCACCGGCGGCCGTGTCGAACTCGGGGAACTTCACACCATTCCGTTCCGCCTGCGCGTGGACGCTCGCGACCTGACCATCCACGGCCGCGAAGCTCCGGACCAAGCCCCATTTCTGCGCGTCGACCGGCTGCAAGCGGAATTGAAAATCATTTCACTCCTCAGCACCACCGTCGGGTTACATTCTCTGGTCCTCGAGCATCCCGTCGTCCACATCATTGACTATCCCGACGGCACCACCAACGCTCCCGTGCCGCAAGCGAGCCTTTCCGTACGCCAGGGACCCGTGGAGCAACTCATCTCGCTTGCGGTTTCACACCTGGAGGTGCAGCAGGGCGAACTCTTGTGGCAAGACAAGAAAGTGCCATTTGAATTCGCCGCCCGCGACCTGGCGCTGCTCTTGAACTACTCTTTGCTGCGCCGGCAATACGAAGCCCATGTGGTCGCGGGAAGCGTCGCCACGCGCGTGCAGGACTACCCGTCGTTTGTTTGGCGGGCCGATGCTTCCTTGGTTCTGGCCCGCGGACGCGCCGACATCGTCAGTTTGACGGTGGCCTCCGGAAAATCTGAAATCCATTTAGCGGGTCGCCTGCTGGACTTTCACAACCCACAGGTGAACGGTGATTATCATGGTGTCGCGGATCTCGGCGAACTCGCGTCCGTGACACGGCAGGTGCAAGTTCGGAAAGGTACCGCCCAGTTCGAGGGCAAAGGTTCCTGGAGCCTGCAGAATTTTGCCACCCAGGGAACCGTGCAAGCCAAAGACATCGAATGGTCGAACGGGAAGCTGTCGATGCGCAATGGCCGCATCGCGGCAGGATTCTCCGTTACCCCGGATCGCTTTCACGTTTCCGCGATCAAGGCAAACCTGCTCGGTGGCGATCTAACGGGGGACGCCGATGTAACGAACTGGCAGAGTTCCCTCCCAAATCCTCCCGAACCGTCGTCCGCCGCTGGGCGTCGCCATGGGATCGGACGAATCCCGCCGGGAAGCCTGCAGCGTGGCTCGGTGCGCCTGCAGTTGGCCGGCTTCCCGCTACTTCCAGCCTTGGAAATGCTGAGCTCCCAAAAGCTGCCGCTAGATCGCCTCGCCCTTTCCGGCAACGCGAGCGGCAATGTCGAGGTGCTCTGGGTAGGCTCGATTCGGGACGCCGAGGCGCGCCTGAACCTGGGGATTGCGCCGCCCTTAAATCCGGCCCCGAGCGAGATCCCGGTGCGCGGTAAGATTGATGGCATCTATCTCGGGTCGCGCGACGAATTGGAAGTGACCCAGCTGAAGCTGACAACGCCGGCCTCCGAAATCACCGCCACTGGCAATCTGGCCGCGACTTCATCGCTGCAATTCTCGTTCACCAGCCACAACCTGAGGGAGTGGACTCCGCTGCTCGAAGCGGCCTACGGATACCGGGAATTGCCCCTCACGGTTCACGGGTGGGCAAGTCTAGCCGGCAACGCCAGCGGCAAACTCTCTGAAATCTCCGTCAACGGAAATCTCGAAGTCTACGATTTTGACACCATCTTGCCCGCTACCCAAGGAATCTCCTCCCGAACGATTCACTGGGACGCACTCGCCACCGCCGTACAGTATTCCAGCAATCACTTTGCCGCACACAACGGGTCCATCATTCATGGTCACACCACGGCCCACTTCGAAACGAGTGCCGAACTGACCGGAGGCATACTCCTGGAGGGCGGTCCCTTCACTCTGCATTTTGACCTACGCAACGCCAACGTGGCCGAGCTAGCAAAAATCGCCGGACTCACGCAGCCTTTCGCCGGCACTCTGGATCTATCGGCCACGGTTTCGGGCACGCGCTACGATCCCCACGGGGATGGACACCTCGAACTGCACAATGGCATGGCCTACGGAGTGATCGTTCCGTTGGTGAAGAGCGACCTCCGCCTCGCCGGTGGCGAACTTCAGTTCAACAACATCGACGCCAGTGTTTACGGTGCTCCAATCTCCGGCAGCGCCGCCGTCAGCACCTCGATCGTCGGTACGTCGAACGGCGGTACGTCGACCAACGAGTCGTCGAAGAATGCATTTCGCCTGAATCTTTTTGGACGCAACCTCGATCTCGCCCGCTTTCCGCGTTTGCAGACCAGCAGATTTTCGGCGGATGGCGTCGCCGATTTCACGCTGCGAGCCAGCGGCACTCCCGAGTTGCCTTCGATCGAAGCGCACGTCCATCTCAAGGACCTCGCGATGGACAAGGAGCGCGTTGGAGATTTCTACGTCGACGCGGTCACCGAGGGACGGCTGCTCGACCTCAAGGCGCACTCGGACTTCGATAAGGCGGACTTGACTATCGCGGGGACGGTCGCGTTAGAACACGACTTTAATGCCGATCTCAACCTGGCATTCCATCATCTGGATGCCGATTCGCTGCTCCGCATTTATCTGCCGGGAAAGATCACGGGACATTCTTCTTCGGAGGGAACGCTCCAGGTTCGCGGTCCCTTGCGCACTCCACGCGAGTTGAAAGCGGTAGCCGAGCTCCAGTCTTTCAGCGTCGAGGTCGACCGCGTGCAGGTACAGAGTGTCGGTGCGGTCCGCTTCGAGGTTGCCGATCAGGCCCTGCTGGTCGAAAGCCTCCACCTTACAGGGAGTGGAACCGATTTCACCGTTCACGGCCGGGCGCACCTGAGCGGCGCGCAAGAGCTCGACCTCCGGCTCGACGGCTCGGTCAATATGGCGCTCTTTCAGTCTCTCTACCCCAAGATTCTGGCGCGCGGCACCGTGGGAGTAAGCCTCAACGCCGGCGGCACGCTTGCGCAGCCCGTGCTGCAAGGACGGCTGGAAGTGAAGAACACCTTTGTCAGTCACAACGATTTTCCCAGCGGCCTCAGCGACCTGAATGGCGTCTTGCTATTCGATCGCAACCGCTTTCAGATCGAGAGCCTCAGCGGCGCCACCGGCGGCGGCGCCGTGGCCCTGACCGGCTCCGCGACTTACCAGAGTGGCGTGCTCCAACTCGATTTTGGTGCCACTGCGCATGGAGTTCGCCTGCGTTATCCCCCGGGTGTAAGTTCCACCGCCGACGCGGACCTCCGGCTGACCGGCAGTACGAATTCCGCTTTGCTGAGCGGTAACGTGGTGGTCACCAAGCTGGCCGTCACTCCAGGATTTGACTTCAGTGCCTATATCGAGAAGAGCAGGCAGGGGATCGTCCTGACGCAGACCGATAGTCTGCAGAGCCGCCTGAAGCTCGATGTTCATGTCACGACAACTCCGGAACTACAGATGCAAACCGCCATTGCCAGGCTTTCTGGGAATGCCGACCTCAGGGTACGCGGCACCGCCGAGCGCCCGGCTATTCTGGGAAGGGCGGAAGTACTGGAAGGAGAAATTTCTTTCAACGGGACCAAGTACAAGCTCGAGCGCGGCGATGTTACCTTCGCAAATCCGGCCCGGACGCAGCCCATCATCGATCTGCAGGCGACCACCCGTGTGCGCGATTACGACATCACGGTGCAATTCCGCGGTGACGCCAGCGTTGCCAATGGCTTGAAAGTCACCTGGCAGTCCGAGCCGCAGCTTCCCGAAGGCGACGTCATCGCGTTGCTGGCTTTGGGCCGCACGCGGGAAGAGTCGGCGGCCGCGGCGTCGAGCGGATCATCCTTTGGATTTGGCGGAGACGCCTCCAACCTGCTGATCAATCAGGCTCTCAACAGCACCGTCAACAGCCGTCTCCAGCGCCTCTTCGGAGCTAGCCGCGTCAAGGTCGATCCCCAGGGACTGGCCAGTGAAACCAACGTGGTTCGCGGCCCGCAGGTCACCGTCGAGCAGCAAGTGGCCAGCAATATCACCCTCACTTACAGCACTAACGTTTCGGTTTCTAACCAGCAGATCATCCAGGTGGAGTACAACATAACGCGGACCATTTCGATCGTGGCGCTGCGCGACCAGAACGGAGTGGTTAGTTTCGTCCTTAAGTTACGGCGCCGGAGGAAGTGATAACGGGCAGGCCTCCCCGCCCAAGATCAGCCTTGACATAACTCTCCAAACCAGCAACTCTATTTGTTTTTCACTTCACGCCATGAAAAAGAGAAACGGGTAGGGGAACTCATTGTGCGAATGCGGGTCTTTTATCACGACAAGTGTTTTGACGGCGCTTCCTCGGCCGCCCTGTTCTCCCGTTTCTACCGGGAACGAATCCGCAGCGATGTGGACTTCGTGTACTCCGGCCTGCTGCATCGTGCCGGCTCTCTTTTTGACGAGAAGCAGTTCGACGGCGACGAGAATGCCATCGTCGATTTCAAGTATTCCAGTTCGCCCAAAATCACCTGGTGGTTCGATCACCACGAAAGCGCTTTTCTTTCCCCGGCCGATGCCGCCCACTTCGAGCAGGACCAGAGCAACCGCAAGTTCTACGACCCGGCATTCAAGTCCTGTACAAGTTTCATTGCGATGATCGCGAAAGAACACTTCGGCTTCGATCCCGGCCCGGTCTCGGAGCTGGTGTACTGGACCGATATCGTCGACGGCGCCATGTACGTAGACGCAAAGTCGGCGGTAGAAATGCAAGCCCCAGCCATGAAGCTGACCATGGCCATCGAAGCCTCCACTGATCGCAACTTCGTTAAGAGCGTGATTCCGTTGCTCGCGTACAACCCGCTCACCAAAATTCTCGAGGAGCCATTCGTAGCCGCCGTCCTGCCGCCGCTGCTCGAACGCCACCGGCGTTCCATCGAGATTCTGCGGCAGCGCGCGGTAGAAAAAGACGGCACGATTTTCTTCGATATCACCGACCTCGACCTCGAAGGCTACAACAAGTTCGTTCCGTACTACCTGCATCCCGACTCGGTCTACAGCGTCGGCTTGAGCAAGAGTTCGTTCCGGGTAAAGGTTTCGGTCGGATCGAACCCGTGGTCGAAACGCGAGCCGGCCATCAATCTCGCCCGGCTCTGCGAGCGCTATGGTGGAGGCGGTCACGCCCGCGTCGGCGCGATCTCGTTCGACGTCACCCAGAGTGACGCCGCCCACAAAGCCGCTCTGGAGATCGTCGAGGAGTTGCGCGCCGGCGTTCGTCAAGCAATTTGAGCCCGGTTCCCTAATTCAAAATGCATCCCAGAATCCCGCATCCCAAAATCGGCGATCCCGGACACATCAAAGGCGTGCGCACCGTTGCCGCCTGGGAGTTTTTGAAAGGGATCGTCGTCTTTCTCGCCGGCCTCGGCGTCTTCCGCTTTCGCCACAAAGATATCTGGGGACTGGCGGAAAGCTTGCTGGAGTTTCTCCACGTCAATCCCCATGCCCACTTTGTTGGCGTCTTTATCGACCTGGTGTACCGGGTAAGCGACATGCGCCTGTGGAAGATCGCCGTGGTGGCGGCCGTCTACGTAAGCCTTCGCTTCGTCGAGGCCTACGGATTGTGGTACGTCCGCCCGTGGGCGGAGTGGATCGCCATCGCCTCGGGCTCTCTCTACATCCCATTCGAGGTAGCCGATCTCTTGCGCCGGCCAGACTGGATTCGGCTTCTGATCCTTGCTATCAACGTCGCGATCGTCCTCTACATGGTGATGTTGCGCCTGGAAGCGGCGAAGAAGCGCCACACACAACGGGCGCATCCCTAGCGATTGCGGACTTTGCATTGCGCTTGGTTTTGGGTGGCGCAGGGGTTCACCGCTGCGATCAGTGGCTCGCTTTCAGAGTCGACTGAGAACCGGGAACTGAGCACTACTCTACTCATTCAGCGAGCAGCTGCAATCCGCTGGCGGAACGTGAGCTTTCAGAAAGTCAGCCACGCGCTTGTAGGCGTCGATCTGATTTTCAACGCGAGCGAAGCCGTGGCCTTCGTTCTCATAGACTTTGTATTCGACCACGCCGCCGCGTCTCTTGACTGCATCGACTACCTGCTGCGCTTCTTCCTTAGGGCAGCGAGGATCGTTGCCGCCCGCCAACAGATACAACGGCGCCTTGATCTGATCGATAAAATTGATAGGCGACCGATCTTCGTAGAGCGCCTTGTTTTTCACGAGATCGCCCATGGTCGCAAGGTCCGACTGCTGCAGCACGGGATCCTCATTCTGAATCTCGGTGAACCAGTTCACAAAAGGCACAATCGGAACGCCCGCCGCCCACAACTCGGGAGCCTTGGTGACGCCCATCATTGTCAAGTAGCCACCAAAGCTGCCGCCCATCAAAATGAGTTTCTTCGGATCGACGTAGCCTGTCTGTTTGATCCAGTCAGCGGCCGCGAGCACATCCTGCAAATCGCCGCCGCCCATATCGAAAAGATTCGCTTGCTGGAATTCTTTTCCGTACCCAGTCGACCCGCGATAGTTGGGCGCGATCACAATGTAGCCCTGGTTGGCCATGTACTGCACGAAACGATTGAAGTTGTTCATCGTCTGCGCCGTCGGACCGCCGTGAACCAAGACGATCGCGGGATGCTCGCCATTGCGCGGCAAGTTGCAAGGCACATAGACAAACGCAGAGATCGTCCACTTGCCGTCTTTGCTCGGATAACGCACCAGTTGAGGTTCGACCATGTCCTCCGCTCGCACGCCGCCCACCAGCGAGTGTGTGAGTTGATGCGACTTGCCATCGGCGAGGTTGTAAACCCACAAGTCACCGGGAGCGGTTGGTCCGGTGTGGTAATAAAGCAGCCGCGAATTATCGCGAGTGAAAGGCGACGTTCTGCCCGCTGCGTAGTTGACCCCTTTGGGAAGGGTCAGGGCACGCGCCTTTCCAGATGCGACGTCAAAGAGGTAAATGTCGGTGTTGCCATCTACGTTCGCGCTGTAGGTAAAAAACTTGCCGTCGGGAGAGAAACTCTCACCAGAGATTTCCCACTTGTCGTTCGTCAGCCAGCGGATCTTCTTGCGTGCGATCTCGAGCAAGCCGACGTTGTCATAGCCATCCCCAGCGTTGGACGTGATCAGAACGCTCTTGCCGTCGGGTGAAATGTCGTTTGCCGAGTAACGGTGTTCACCATCATGCGGCGTCAGCAGCGTGCTTTGCGCGCTCTCAACTTCGACCAGAAACACATTCGAGTCGGTCCCTTTCGACTGCTCCTGCGTATAAACGATGAACTTCCCATCCGTCGACCAGATGGGCGCGACGTTCATGCGGTCTTTGGCGGTTCCGCTGGTCAAGTGTTTTACGTCGCGCAGCACCGTATCGTAAACGTCAATCTCGAACAAAGAAGACGTCCTGGGCTTGACCATGTAGGCGAGATACCGGCCATCGGGCGACCATGTGGGACTCTCCTCCGCGATCTCGCGCGTGTTGGTCAGGTTCTTGACCTGTCCAGTCTTCGGCGACACCAGAAAAATGTCCCATTGCTCGTCGCCGTCGTAATCGGACATAAAGGCGATCCACTTGCCGTCCGGCGACCATGTTGGTTGGGTCTGGCGCTGATCGCTCACCGTGAGTTGCATCGGCCATCCGCCTTCGGAGGGCACCAGCCAAAGATTATTGCGGCCGCTCAGATTGCTGACGAAGGCGACGGTCTTGCCATCCGGCGACCAGGTCGCGCCTCCTACCTGGCGCGTCATGTAAAGTTTTTCGATGGAAAGATTCTTTTCCACCCGGGCATCGGGCTTGGAGGCGATCTGTTTCGGGTCAGTAATTGCCTGGGCTGCGGTTAGAGTCTGCGATGTTGCGAGGGTGGTCATCATTATCGTTGCCAGTATCAGTACGACCATAACAAACGGGATAAAAACGCGCATGGTGCCTCGAGGCGAATTCGTGTGTACGGAAAGTTTAGCAGCGTAGATCGAGATCCAGTTCTCAGATGAGATTTCTCGTAGCCCGCAGCTTTGAGCTCCGAGCCGCGAGCGCTTCAAGTTACTCAACGATCACCTGGTAGTCCCGCCCTTCCCAGCGCGCGCCGTTTTTCCAGAAGAACGTGAACGTGATCTGGCGGCTCGCGCGGAGAGTTTCGGTTGGCAGATCGACGTGCTGAAGATTCCAGCCACTTTCCTCGGAGTCGCTGTCGTGCGCAGTCTGCCAGTTATCAAAGCTCCAGTGCACCATCGCCGGTTCTATCAACAAAAGGCGCAGCTTCTTTCCGCACGGCATGGTGCGGGGCTTGTTGTTAAAGCGCCAATTGAAGTACTCCGCCGATTTCTTTTTCGTCAAGTAACGTTCCACCGTTTGTGGAGGCTGATCGAAGACCTTGCCGTCGATCAACGACCGGCGCAGTTTGATGTATTCGGAGTGAGCCCACACCAGCGGGCACGCCGACCCTGATCCTTTTCCCGCGAACAGCTCGCGCTCCGGGATGTCGGTCTTGTCCCATACTTGTTCGGGAATCAGGCGGCTCGCTCCGGTCGAATTTTCCATCACGCCTAATAAGGCCTCGGCGGAAGCGGCGCGTCCGGCGGCCAGTTCGTAGTGCGCCCGTTCACCCGCCAGTAATGGCCAGGGGCGACCAACGCCGGTGCCGTCGAAGGGAGATCCGTCCTCGTGCTCACCGTAGCCGTCGCGAGTGTAGCGGTACCAACCCGGACCCTGCGGAAGCTTAACGCGGAGCAGTCCATCGATGACCTTGATCGTATTCAGCATTCGGGGATCGTCAGGAGCGCGCAAGCCGAAGCGCACCAGAGCCAGCGCATCGGGACTGACGATCTCGACGGCCGGCGCGTCTGGACTTGTGGCCCGATTCTTGATGGCAACAAATCCCTGCAGGGGCGAGGCGGCTCCGTCCCCGTCGGCGGGCGAGACGCGCACGTAGTAGCCTTCAACCCCGACCTGCCTGGCAAGATCGCTATTTACCGCGTACGTCCAGCGCTCGACGTTGTCGTTCCAGGTGTCGGCCATCTGGCGCAGAAATTCGGCGGGTTCAGCCTTGCCCATCGACTGCGCAAAATCGGCGGCAATCAGCAGGGCAGAAATTTCAGCCGCCAGCGTGAACGGCGAATAGCCGCCATCCTCTTCCCAGCGGTCTTGCGGTGTAACCGGGCCGTTGGCCACAATGAAGGCCGCTGCTTTGCGCACCATCGGCCACCAGCGATCGGTCTGCTGGAAGCAGCGAGGCGATTCGCGGCGCAGCAAATCGACCAGGAGAATCGGAAAGGCGGTCTCATCCATCTGCAGACCGTTCCAGTAGGGACGCCCATCCAGCCACATGTTCTGCGCCCAATGTCCGTCGGCTTCCTGGGTGGCCTCAAGGTAATGCAACACGCGGAGAGCGTCGTCGTCGGCGCCGGCGGCCAGCAATCCGCCGGCACTCTCGACCAGATCGCGCGGCCAGATCAAATGGTAACCGCCGAGATCTTCGTCGCCCTTGTTGAAACCCCAGGGAATGGAGAGGCTGGCGATGATTCCGCCGATGAAGTCTTTGGATTCGTGCGTACGCAGAACTACCGCACTGGCGCGGTACAAATCCTTTGCCCGCGGTTTGTCGTCGAGCTTCTTCAAAGTCTTCTGCCAGTGCTGCCAGTGAAAGATGTAATCTTTGCGGGTCATTTCATAAGCGTTCAGCAGGGAAGAGAGAGTTTGCTGACCGGCTTCCGCCCAGAGTGCACCAAAGCCGAGGGCGAGGATGAACTCGCCGTTACAGGCGGCCAGGTCAATTTCAGCGGTTAATGCGACGTTTCCATTTTCCGCGCGGTCGTACTCCCACGTCATCTGGAAGTTTCGCGAGAGGTCTTGCCAGCCGTCCGACGTGCCAGCAAATCCGACGGAACGTTTCAGCCACGGCGCGGAACAGGCCAGGGCGAGCGCGCTGGGATCACGCTGGGCAAAAAGCATCGGCTTCCCTTTGTAATCGCCCACCCAGGCGGTATTGCCATATCCCATATTTGCCAGGTGCGACGCCAGCAGTGCGTACAGGCGGTAGTCGCCCAGTTTGCCCTGGAGCGGAACAAAGCGAACTTTCTGCAACACCACGTTTCGCCACGGATCGGTCAGCACTTCCTTTTCGATCCGGTATCGGCCTTCCATGTGAGTATTGGTAAGCTCGTAGGCAGGTACTCCGGGTTCGATCGGAACGATCTCGAAGGTACAATGGCGTTTCTCTTCGGAGAAGAACTGGCGGCCGTCGGTGACGATCAGACCGAGGTCGCGAGTGCAAGCATGGTCCACACGGGGAAAATAGATTTCATTGAGAATGCCATGACTGAGCGTGAACCAGACCCGGCTGTGGAGGTTGAGCGCGGTGCCTATGCCGGCCTTGGCGCTCGAGGTCCAGCGGGGGGCGATTCCGGGCGCGCCGGGCGCATAACGAAGGTCATTCCTGACAGCAGCATCGCTCACAGAAAGGCATCCTCACCGACAAGCAGTTTGCCAGAAGATGAGGATCTGTGCTCGAAGTTTCGCCAAAACACCGGAAATATGCATCTAATTTTGCACATGTCAGGAAGCCGCATCATTCATGCTTTACCTCGGCTTGGGCGTCGAGCGAAAGCAGTCCTGGTCGTTGCCGCTCTCGTGCTGCTGATCAGTATTCCCCAGGCCGTCGCCGAGCTGCCCTCGGCGGGACTCGATCGCGGATTTCTCCGGCTCTACAATCTGGATTTTAGCGGCGCACAAAAAGAATTCGAGTCGTGGGAAAAGCTAAACCCGGGAAATCCGATGGGGCCGGCGAGCGAGGCGGCTGGCGTCTTGTTTTCGGAATTCAACCGCCTCGGCGTGCTGGAAGCGCAGTTTTATGTGGACGACTCGGTCTTCGGCGCGCGGAAGAAATACGACGCCGACCCGCAACAACGCACACGTTTCGAGCAGCAACTCGCGCGCGCTGAAGCCTTGGCAAAGTCCAGGCTGAGCGGCGACGCCCGGGACCGCGATGCGCTTCTGGCGATGACCTTTGCCGCTGGCTTGCGCTCCGATTTCGCCGCGCTTATTGAAAAGCGCAATCTGGCGTCGCTGCATTACACGAAGGAGGCGACGGCGTGGGCCGCGCAACTGCTCGCCGCCGATCCGACTTGCTACGATGCTCACCTGGCCGGCGGCGTTAGCCGTTACATCATCGGATCGATGTCCGCTCCCGTGCGTTGGTTGGTGCGCCTCGGAGGTGTGTCGGGAGACAAGGCCGGCGGCATTGCCGAGTTGCAAACCACCGCGACGGAAGGCTACTTGCTGGCCCCATTTGCGCGCATCCTGCTGGCCATCGCCTACGTCCGCGAGAAAGAGTTGCCCCGCGCTCGCGAGCTCCTGCTCGCCCTGCAAAGGGACTTCCCCGACAACACTCTTTTTGGCCGGGAACTGGCGCGGCTCGACAAGAATGGCAGCCGCTAACAACCTTATGGTAGAGACGCGGCTTGCCTCGTTCTTAACCGGCTAAGTTTGCGGCATCGCAAACGCGATTCCCTGATGCGACGCTCGCTAAGTGCTTGGAAAACAAAGTGGGTTCATCAGAAATTCATCCTGTTGTAACCTTCCCTTAACACTTTGCCCATAAAAGAAGATTGCATACTTAAGTTAAGAACTGAGGAGGACTCGTCGAGTGATACGTCTGAGAGATCGCATCTTGCTGCTGTTGGCAGGTCTTGCATTGGCGCTGCCGGTCATGGGGCAGACGCAACTGAACGGAGCAGGAGCCACTTTTCCATATCCGATGTATTCCAAATGGTTCAGCGAATACAACAAGCTTCACCCGGATGTGCAGATCAACTACCAATCGATTGGCAGCGGCGGCGGCATCCGCCAAGTGCTGAACGGCACGGTTGATTTCGGCGCTAGTGACGGTCCCATGACCGATGAGCAACTAAAGGAGGCTAAGACGAAAATCCTGCACATCCCCACGGTGTTGGGCGCGGACGTTCCTGCCTACAACGTTCCTGGCATCAGCGGAGAAATCAAGTTCACTCCGGAGGCTCTGGCCGGCATTTTTCTTGGAAGGATTCAGAACTGGAATGATCCGGCACTCACCAAAGTCAACCCGGGCGTGAACTTCCCGAACCAGTCGATTATTGTCGTTCACCGTTCGGACGGCAGCGGCACAACCTACATCTTCACCGACTATCTCTCCAAGGTCAGCAAGGATTGGGAAGCGACGGTAGGGAAGGGAACCTCGGTGAAATGGCCGGTCGGTTTAGGGGGAAAGGGTAACGAAGGCGTTGCCGGACAGATCCGGCAGTTGCAAGGATCAATTGGCTATGTTGAGCTGATTTATGCCGTGGAGAACAAAATCACTTACGGATCGGTCAAGAACTCCGCGGGCAATTTCGTGAAAGCTTCGCTCGACGGTGTAACCGAAGCGGCGGCATCGGCGCCCAAAATGCCCGCAGATTTTCGCGTGTCCATAACCAACGCGCCGGGCAAGACGGCGTATCCGATTTCGAGCTTTACTTGGCTTTTGGTGCCGGAGCAGGCCAAGGACCCGAAGAAAGGGAAGATCATCGCCGATTTCCTCGACTGGATGGTCAACGACGGCCAGAAGATGACGAACCAACTGAGCTACGCGCCGCTGCCCCCGAACGTGGCGGAGAAAGTCAAAGCAGCCATCAAGCAGATCCATTAGAGCACTGCGATTAGAGCACCGTGTCGAACATCCTGGCGCGAAATCCTGGCTATCCATTAAGTCAGCACCACCGGCCCGGAAAAGGAGAGTAGCCAAAACCGGGCCGGCAGTGTTTCTGAGGGGGAACACCTCTCAGGAAAGTGCCCCTCAGAAAGATTGGGTGGCCGCGAAAAACCTTGTCTACTTAAACCAGGTGGTCCCGCGTCAAACGGTGGCGCGGGACCATTGGCGGTTACGGCAAGTAGTAGCGGAACGAGGTGAAGATCATGTTGTCCACGCCGTTCGGTTGCCTGCCATCGCCCGCCCAGGTATTACGGGTCACGTAGGAGTATTGCGTGCCATACTGGAACCTGCCCTTTGGCCCGCTGTAAAAGCGGTACCAGAAGCCGAAGGTTCCCTCGATCAGCGCGCGCGTGTCCGCCGTGCAATTGGCCAATGAGCCACCTACGGGGCCGGAAACAAAAGTGCTCGTCCCGGGCGCAGTCTCTGTATAGCAACCCGTGTTATTGAAGCCTGGCGCGCCATAGCCGACTGGCTTGGTAGTGATGGAATCGATGCTCCAGGTGCGGTCGGCGTACTCGACTCCACCGTAGCTGTAAAAATCGACATGCTTGGTCTTCAATTCCAGCGTGCCGATTCCGTGGAGGTTCTTGACCAACCGAACTGTGCCGTCGGGATTGATCGTGGCATCCGGCAGGCCGCCGGGAGCATAGCGTCCGATTCCGCTTCCGCCGAAGCCCTTCAGACCAAAAGTAACGCGCTTGGCGAAGAGCCAGCGAGCGCTGGCACCGACGCCGCCGCCATTCTTGGAATAGTTATAAGCATTCGACGGATTCGGGCCCGTGCCGGTCCCGCACGGGGTGGTTGTGGTTATGTCTTCGCAAGGAAACACGCGATCGGTGAAGCGATCGTAAAGCCCAAATATCTCGTAGTGTCCAAAGCCGGGATCGAACGCGACCTTAGCGATGATATCGGGCGCCGGGTTGAAGGAGTATGTCGTGGTTGTGTTGTAGCTGTTGCTGGCGCCGGCCTGACTGAACAGGTAATTGTTGACGTTGCCGTGGGTGGTCACTGTGCCTTGCGCATTTTCCAACGCAATTGCGAACGCAACCTTGTCAAAGCTCTTGGTCAGGCGAATTCCCCATTGGCGCGAATAATCAAAGCCGACGTTGTACGAGGCATCAATCGTTTTGGGACGGGCATCGTTGGTTTTTCCCATGTCGTCGTCCGGTGAGATTCCCTTGCCATTCTCGGTCACCAAGCTCCACGCCTGACCGCCCAGGAAAGACCAGCCATTGTCAAATTTGGCCTGCGCCCACGCTTGCCGGAGACGAAGCGTGTAGCTATTGGTCGAGGTAGGAGTGGAAGTGACACCGGCGGAGAGGAAGTCCGTGGAGATATAGCTGGACAGATCCACATTACTCAGTTTGCCTTCCACAAAAACGGTAGCTTTTGACTGCCGGCCCGAGCCGAAAAATTCTGAGAGCTGGCTTTGCGACGCGCCCGGCATGGTTAAAGAGTTAAAGGGAGTGGATACGTCTGCACCGAGAGCCCGCGAACGGCGCACAAATTCTCCGGCGGCATATCCGCCGGGAGTGATGTTGATCCCGCGGAAGCGGAGGGTTATGGGGCTCTCCATTTGCTTGCTGTAAACCTGTGTTGGCTCCGAAGTGGAACTCGGAATGGGTTCTTGCAATGAAAGTACCGCGTTCTTCAATACGGCATTGTTCGAATCGCTGTAGTTCACCGTCTTGAGTTCGGCCAGATCGCTCTTCAGCTCATTCACCGTCCGCTGCTCTTGGCTGGCCTGGGTTTGGGCTGCGGCGGCCTTGCTGGCAGCGTCGGCCACGGCGGACTGCGCCTGCTGCAGTTGCTGGTTCAGTTGCTGGATTTGCTGCTGCTGGGCGGCGAGGGCGTCTTTCAAAGCCTGAACGTCGGCTGCGGTAATTGCTGGCGGCGCCGGCGCCATTGCTGCGGGCTTGTGGTTCTTTTTCGGAGTCGGGGCGGCTGAGTCCGAGGTTTGTGCCCAAGCGGCGGCTGAAAGTGCCACCAGCGTCAGGACAGCGAGAAAGAGTTGCTTGCTGGATTTCATAAACTGCAGTCCTCTCCTTATTGAGTTTTCAGTCGATCGACATTCCGGGGAAGTAACAGAAAGTTTTCACAATCGGAGATCGCTGCTGGGCGACCTCTGGGCCATGTATATCATAAAGCCTATCGTTATAATCGACTTTATTTACATTATGGGAATAGCATCCGTTGCTCCATTCCATCCGACCCACCAGAAGCCGCTAACTCTTGCGCATTTAGCAACTTAGCGAACTCACGCGAAGCTTGTAGCAACGGAGGGTGTGCATCGAATTGCAGTTCAGGGAGGGAAAATTTCTCAGGGTTGGAGGTGTTTCACTTGGCGTGTGCCGGGTACGGGACGCAGAGAAACTCGGCCTCAACCTCACATTTTGACTTGCTCGGCACCTTCTAATCGCCACAAGGCTGGGAACGAATCCCGGCTCTGGCCTGCTCATAGCTCGAAGCGCGTAGCTTGCAGCCAACTTGGTATACTATTCGGGCCGGATGCCTCGCCGGGCCCTGGTTGCGCGGATGCTTTTCCTGCGCCCCAAGGCAGGTTTCCTGGGTAAAGGAACTGATGGTTATCCCGGCACAAAACTCGTAATCGGGTCGTATAGTCGCCGTAAACACCCCCATCTACCACGAAATAGTCGACAAATATGGTTCGGCAAACTCTGAGCAATCGCGCCACACTCCTGAACCGCGAAGCATCGTGGCTGAAGTTTAATTGGCGCGTGCTTGAAGAAGCGGGGGACCTCCGCAACCCGCTGCTGGAACGCGTGAAATTTCTGGCCATCTCGGCCAGCAATCTGGACGAATTCTTTGAAGTCCGGGTCGGCGGCTTGTTGCAACAGCTTGAAGACGGCCACAACTCGACCACTCCCGACGGTCTTACCATGGTGGAGGAGCGGGAACTGATCAAAGACGCCACTCACGAGTTCGTCGAAGAACAGTACTCATGCTGGAATGAGCGCCTGCGGCCGGAACTGGCGGAGCAGGGAATTCGCGTCCTCGGCATCGACGAACTGGACGAGGCGGGATTGGCGTTCGTGGACGGCTACTGCGAGCGGGAGCTCGATCCACTGCTCACTCCGGTAACGGTGGACCCGGCGCATCCATTTCCTCGCGTAATCAACAAGGCGTTGTGCGTGGCCCTGTTGTTGCGCCGCCGGCGTCGCTCGTCGCTCACCTACACCGGCGTGGTAACCGTTCCGCGGGCGCTACCACGGCTGGTCCGACTGCCTTCCCAGGGGACCATCGATTTCATTTTTCTTGCCGACCTGGTCGTTCACCATGCGGTGCGGATGTATAAGGGCTACGACATCGTTTCTTCCGCCGCTTTCCGGGTCACGCGCAACAGCAACCTCTACCTGCAGGAAGAAGAATCGCGCAACCTGCTGGAATCGGTGCGCGCGGAATTGCACAACCGGCGCAAGGGAGACGCGGTGCGGATGGAGATTGAGTCCGAGGCCGACCCCGAGATCATCGAGCGCCTGGGCACCGTATTCGAAATTGAACGGTGGCAGATTTTCCCGGTCAACGGTCCGGTGAATCTCTCGCGGCTGTTCAATATTTACGACGAGGCGGCGCGGCCGGAGTTGAAGTTTCACACCTACGTGCCGCGGGAGTTGCGCCTGACCGGGAAGTCCCACGATCTGTTTGAAGAGCTGAGGCGCCACGACGTTCTGCTGCACCACCCTTACGATTCTTACGAGGCTGTCCTATCCTTCATTCAGTCGGCCGCCGAAGACGAGCGCGTGCTCTCCATCAAGCAGACGCTTTACCGGACGAGCGAGCATTCGCTGATTGTTCCGTCGCTGATGGCCGCCGCGGCGCACAAGGAAGTCACCGCCGTTGTGGAACTGAAAGCGCGCTTCGATGAAGCGTCGAACATCCGCTGGGCGCGCGATCTGGAAGATGCCGGGGTGCAGGTCTTCCACGGGCTGGTCGGTCTGAAGACACACTGTAAGCTCTCGCTGCTGGTGCGGCGCGATCCCGATGGCGTAAACCGCCAGTACGCGCACCTGGGCACGGGCAACTACAACGCGACCACGGCCCGCATCTATACCGATCTCAGCCTGCTCACCGCGGACCCGGAGATTACCAAAGCGGTTCACGATGTTTTCAGTTTTCTGACCGCCTACGCTGAGAACCCCAGCTACGGGCCGCTGCTGGTGGCGCCTCTGGATTTGGCGGAAAAGTGCATGCGCCTGATTGAGCGGGAGGCCGAGCATGCGCGCATGGGGCGACCGGCGCGCATAATCGCCAAGTTCAACTCGCTGCTCGACGAGAATATTGTTCAGTCTCTCTACCGCGCTTCGCAGGCAGGAGTGGACATTGAGTTGCTTGTACGCGGCATTTGCTCGCTGCGGCCGGGGATTCGCGGCATCAGCGACCGCATCCGCGTGCGCAGCATCGTGGGCCGGTTCCTGGAGCACAGCCGCATCTACTATTTCGAGAACGGCGGCGAGCCTGAAGTCTACTTGGGCAGCGCCGATTGGATGCCGCGCAATCTGCACGAGCGCGTGGAAGTCCTGTTCCCGCTCAAAAGCCCGCTGCTGCGCGACCGCGTGGTGCACGAGATTTTGGCCGCTTACCTGGCTGACAATGTGAAAGCAAGATTTCTGCAAAAGGACGGCCGTTACCTGCGCCCCTGGCAGTCGCCGCGCGGACGCAGCAAGCGACCTCCGCGAGGCGCTGCTGCCTTCAGTGCCCAGGATTTTCTCATTGGACTTGCGGAAGGCACAAAGACGCTGGAGGAGATTCCTGCCGCTGTCCCGCGTCGATCCTCTCGAGCACGAGCTATGACGGGAAAGGAATAGTCACTCCGCAATGTTTCTCTATTTTTTGCGCCACGCCAGTGCCGGGCAACAGTTGAGCACGGCGAAGAAGGACGAAAAGCGCGGCCTCGATAAAGACGGCATCGAGCAATGCGGATACATCGGACGCGCCCTCGCCGCACTCGGCGTGCAGGTGGAAATCATCGTCTCCAGCCCGCTGAAACGATCCACGCAGACCGCGGCTTTGGTGGGTAACGAAATGGGGCACGAAGGCAAGCTAGTGATGGATAACGCGCTGCGTCCGCAGGCCAACTTCTCGGATTTTCAGAAGATGCTGGAAAAGTACGCTCGCCAGGATTCGGTACTGCTGGTGGGGCACAATCCGAACCTGCGCGAATTTCTCGGACGCGTAATCAGCGACAGTGGATGCGAAGCGGTGGTTGAGCTTAAGAAGGGGGCCGTAGCCAAAGTCGAGATGCGGCGCAATTCCGGGTCGCTCAGTTGGTGCATCACGCCCCGCATCCTGCGCACCCTTCACACCGCGGCCACGGAGAGTTCGCGCCCGAAGACTTCGCGGAAGTAGGATCGGTCTTTTTCTATCGACCATACCTCCAGGTCCACGCTGGCCTTGCCGCGTGGAGTCAGCTTCATCGTGACTCTTCCGTTGCGCGCTGAAACGCCAACCTTCCCCACCGACTGGCTCCTTCCCATATTCAGAGCTCGCGCGATGCGAAGCAGTACCGACGCTTTCTCCACATTTTCCTGCTCCTCGGAGCTCAGGCCGTTCATGGGGCCGTCTCCGGGCGTAGGACGCGACTTGCCGAGGTAGCGCGCGATCGACCCGATGATGCGCCGCTGTTGGGGCGTGTATCCCAGAATTTCAGAGTTGGCGATGATGTAGTACGTGTGGCGGTGGTGTCCGTTGCGGTTCAGGTAGTCGCCGACCTCATACAGCATGGCCGCCGCTGAAAGCCATTCGCGATACTCCGGGGGAAGCTGGTGTACCGACTTTAACGAGGAAAACAGCAGCAAGGCCGAGTCGCGCACGTGCAAGGCATGATGCAGGTCGACGCGGTAATGTTCCACGGCGCGTTTGATGGACTCCCACCGTTCCGATTCAATCGCCCGGCCTGATCTTGTGCTGCGATCGTAGTCCGCCGCCATTTGGGCCAGGATGCCATCACGCAGTCCCAGGGCCGAGTAGCGAAAGCCGGGGAGATGGCAGCGCTCCAGCAATTCCGCATAGGCCACCGCGCCGGCGCAAATAATTTCAGCGCGCCGCGGACCGATGCCCGGAACCTTCCCGCGCTGCTCCAAGGACAGACGCGTGATCTGTTTAGCGATGCGACGCATCATTTCGCGCGTAACGTAGGTCGCCGGGCGAGTCTTTCGAGTGTCCGCGAGGTGCCTGCCGATGCTCACCAGGGCGGCGGCAGTTCCGGAGGTGGCGATGACGGCGCCTACGCGCGCGGACTTGACCCGATGTTGAATGCGCGTAATTTCCCGCGCCACAAACTCAGAGAGCCGCTTCAGTTCACTCTTGCGCGGCGGATCGTGCTGCAGGAATTCGCCGGTCAGGCGCACGGCTCCGAGCGGCAGGCTCACCGTATCGCGGAGTTGTCCGTCGCGCGAAAGCGTGAGTTCGCAACTGCCGCCGCCGAGATCCACCAGCAGAACGCTGCGGGCGCCCGGGCGACTGGCGGAGACAATGCCCAGGTGAATCAGGCGAGCCTCTTCCAGTCCGGAAATAATTTCGATCGTCCAGCCGGTCGTGGAGCGCACCCACTCCAGAAATGCGCGTGAATTGCGGGCGTCGCGCAGCGCCGCGGTGGCCACCACCCGCACGGAATCCGTGGCGCATTCCTGCATGGCCCGATGGAAACGCCGCAACACCTGCACCGTTTGCGTCATCGCCTCGGGCGCAAGCAGTCCGCTACTGAAGACGCCTCCGCCCAAGCGAGTGACTTCGCGGTCTTCATGGATTTCTTTCAGCCGCCCGGCGTGCAGGCGCGAAATCTTAAGACGAACAGAATTCGAGCCGATGTCGATGGCGGCAAAGGTGGGCATGGCTGTGACGATCGAATGTGAATGATCAGTATTCTCACAACCGGGCAGCGTCGCGCAAGAGCAGCTGCGAGCTTCGAGCCGCGAGCTTGGAAAACCGGGATGCCCGCAGCTCGCAGCCCGAAGCATATCTACTCGGCGCCACAGAATTAGGCCACTGCCGAATAATGCCTCCCGGTCCACTTTTTAACCGATTTGTAACAACGCTCTGCTAACCTCAACACGGAATGTCTAATCAAGCCCTGCCCCGGCCGCGTTTCAACGCTCCCGAACCGGAGCGGGGATCGAAGGCCGCCCTGAAAGTCGAAGCCAGAACCACGCCGCTGTTGCACGGCAAGGTCAGCGAAATCCCGGACGCTGCCTTTGGCTGGGCGATGCGTCTTTGTGGTTTGGCGGTAGTCGCGCTGCTGGGCTTGATCGTTTACCAACTGGTGGTGGGCTCACAGCTCTCCTGGCACGCGTTTGGCTGGAAGTTCTTTGCGCAATCGGACTGGAATCCAGTGGAGGATGTGTACGGCGCGCTGCCGTTCATGTTTGGCACGATCGTGTCCTCGCTGCTGGCGCTGGTCATCGCTGTGCCGCTGTCCATCGGCGTGGCTGTTTTCATTACCGAGATGTGTCCGATCCGACTGCGCGGGATTCTTTCCTTTACCACTGAACTGTTGGCCGCCATTCCCAGCGTGGTCTATGGACTTTGGGCAATTTTCGTTCTTGTGCCGGTGCTGCGGGAATATGTACAGCCGTTTCTTGCCAAGACCCTGGGCTGGACGGGTCTGTTCAGCGGACCACCCTACGGCATCGGGATGCTGGCCGCGGGCGTGATTCTGGCGATCATGATTATTCCGATCATCTCGTCCATCACCCGCGAAGTGCTCACCGTGGTTCCACAGCATCAGCGTGAAGCTGCGCTGGCGCTGGGTGCAACGCGCTGGGAAATGATCCGCGTGGGTGTACTGCGCAATGCGCGGGCGGGAATCGTGGGCGCCATTATTTTGGGCCTGGGCCGCGCGCTCGGCGAAACCATGGCGGTTACCATGGTGATCGGCAACCGTCCCGAAATTGCCAAGTCGCTCTTTGCTCCCGGATACACCATGGCCAGCGTGCTCGCCAATGAATTCACGGAAGCGACCGGCGATCTGTACCTTTCAGCGTTGATCGAAATTGGCCTGGCGCTGTTCTTTGTCACGATTGTGGTTAACGCGCTCGCACGGCTCATGGTGTGGAGCGTGACTCGAGGCCAACCGGCGAGAAGCCTGGCCTGAGATAAGATGCCTGACGCGAACTCCAATTCGGCAGCAGCCCTGATGCCGCCTGTCAGCTTGCGGCGGCGTGTGATGGATCACGCGATGACCGGCGCCGCCGTGCTCACTGTCCTCCTCGTGCTTTTGCCGCTCTTCGCCATCTTTGCCTATCTTGTCTATAAGGGCATCGGCTCGATCAACATCGCCTTCCTGACCCAGACGCCGAAGCCGGTGGGCGAACCCGGCGGCGGCATGGCGAACGCCATTGTCGGGTCGATGGTCATTCTCGGCATCGCCAGTCTGCTCGGAGTGCCGCTCGGAATCGGCGCGGGCATCTTTCTCTCTGAGTACGGACGAAACCGCTACGGCGACATCGTGCGCTTTGTTTCCGATGTCCTGAACGGTGTGCCCTCCATCGTGATCGGCATTGTGGCCTATGGGTTGGTCGTGATGCGCCAGAAACACTTCTCGGCGCTGGCCGGCGGCGTCGCGCTCGCGATCATGATGATTCCGACCATCGCACGCACCACTGAGCAAATGTTGCTCCTGGTTCCGCAGGCCATCCGCGAAGCCGCTTACGGTTTGGGCGTTTCCCGCTGGCGCACCACGCTATCGATTACGCTGCGCACGGCCACCTCCGGCGTCATCACCGGCGTCATGCTGGCCTTCGCCCGCGTTGCCGGAGAAACTGCGCCGCTGCTGTTCACCGCATTTGGAAATCAGTTCTGGAATTGGAAGTCGGACCAGCCAACGGCAGCCCTGTCGCTGCAAATTTTCACCTACGCCATCTCGCCCTTCGACGAATGGCACCGGCAGGCATGGGCGGGCGCGCTGGTTTTGATTATCCTCATCGTAGGCGCGGTGGCCGCGGTTCGCATTGCGGTACGGCACGGAACATTATCAGGAGCTTAGGGCAGGAGCATAAGGAGCTATGGGCGTCGGAATTACGGTCGAGCACCTGAATGCGTTTTACGGCAAGACGCAGGCGTTGTTCGACATCAATATCATCGTGGCCGCCAACCACGCGACCGCACTCATCGGCCCTTCGGGCTGCGGGAAATCCACGTTCATTCGCTGTCTGAATCGCATGCACGAAACCATCCCCGAGGCGAGCGTCGAGGGCAAGGTGCACATCGGCGACCTCAGCGTTTATAACGGAACCTCAGCCACCCAACTGCGCCGCCGCGTTGGCATGGTATTTCAAAAGCCGAATCCGTTCCCGACCATGTCCATTTACGACAACGTGGCTGCCGGGCTGAAGCTGAACGGCTTTCGCAATCGCAAGCAACTCGATGAGGTCGTCCACAAATCTCTGCACAGCTCGGCCCTGTGGGACGAAGTCAAAGACTCTCTGCACAAGAAGTCCGGCGCCAGCCTCTCCGGCGGGCAGCAGCAGCGCCTGTGCATCGCCCGCGCTTTGGCCGTCCAACCCGAAGTTCTGCTCATGGACGAGCCCTGCTCGGCGCTCGACCCGATCTCCACCGGCAAGATCGAAGAACTGATTTTTCAACTAAAAGAGCAATACACAATTGTGATTGTGACGCATAATATGCAGCAGGCAGCCCGGGTGGCGGAATTCACCGGGTTTTTCCTGCTGGGCAAAATGATCGAGTTCGATAAAACCGAGAAGATCTTCACCAATCCTTCCGACAAACGGACGGAAGACTACGTCACGGGCAGGTTCGGATGATGCGCACGCGCTTTCAACAGCAGATGGAGGAACTCCGGGAAAAACTGCTCCGGATGGGCGGTCTCGCGGAACTGGCGGTTGATCGCGCCACCCAGGCATACACTGAACGCGATCTCACCCGATGCCAGCTTGTCCTCGAAAACGAGAGCCTCATCAATGCCGCCGAACGCGAGATTGATGAACTGGCTTTCGACATCCTCGCCACACAGCAACCGGCGGCCACGGATCTCCGCTTCATTCTCGCGGTCACCAAGATCAATGCCGATCTCGAGCGCGTGGGCGATCAGGCCGTAAACATCGCCGAGCGTGTGATGGACTTGATTGAGTTGCCGGCCGTCGATTTGCCGGTCGATATCGCGCGCATGGCCACGGCCGTCAGCGCCATGGTGCGGCGCGCCCTGGAGTCGTTTGTGGAGGGCAAGGCCGAACTGGCGCAGGCGGTACTGGAAATGGATCACGTCGTCGACCGGATGCGCGACGAGGCTTTTATCGTGCTCGTGCGAAAGATGAACGAAGAGCCGCAAGTGACTCAGCAGGCTCTAGATGCGCTCCTGGTGGCACGCAATCTTGAACGCGTCGCGGACCACGCCACTAACATTTCCGAGGACGTCATTTTCTGGGTGCTGGGCGCCGATGTCCGACATCATGCGCAGGCCGCGTCCGCCGCTCCGCGCCCGGAAAGACGCGAGCAGTAGACGCTCGTCCCAGCCGGGCGAGGACGCCCGGCTCGCCACCGGCAATTCGCGGTACACTGTTCGGGCCCATGAGCCAGAGAATCCGCGTTTTTGCCACCTGCGACATTGGAGACGCCCTCACCATTCTTGACCAGAAGGGATACGACCTGGAAGTCTATTCCCGGCCAGAAGCTCCACCGAAAAGCTTGATCGTCGAGAAGGTGAGGTTCGGCGTGGATGGGCTGATTACCACCTTGCGCGACCCGATCGATGCCGAGGTCTTCGCTGCCGGAGAAGGCACACTCAAAGTGGTCGCACAGTTCGCCGTCGGCTTTGACAACATCAACCGCGCCGATGCCAACAAGTACAAAATTCCCTTCACCAATACCGCCGACGTCCTGAACGAAGCGACGGCGGAGTACGCTTTCTTCCTGATGGGCGCGCTCGCCCGCAAATTGTGGGCCGCCGAACATCTGACGCGCGAAAATCATTGGGGCTATTGGCATCCTTATCTTCCATTTCTGGGCGACGAAGTCACGGGAAAGACTGTCGCCGTCATCGGCACCGGACGCATCGGCCTCGCCTTCATCAAAAAGTGCGCGGGATTCGACATGAACATCCTGTGCTTTGATCCGGCCTATGAAAACCACGATTACGTCCGGGCCATACAGGAGGTGAAGGATCTACGCTTCCAGCGCGGTATCAGCCGCGAGAGAGCCACAATTCGTTACACCACGTTGCACGAAGCCTTGAGCGCCGCGGATTACATCAGCCTGCACGTTCCCCTGCTGCGCGAGGGCGAGAGCGCCACGCCAACCTATCACCTGATCAACGAAGCCACGCTGCGTATGATGAAGCCGACGGCGATGATCATCAATACATCGCGCGGTCCGGTGGTGGACGAGATAGCCCTGGCCCGCGCTTTGCGTGAGAACTGGATCGCCGGTGCCGCTCTCGACGTTTACGAAACCGAACCTCTGCCCGCCAATTCACTGCTGCGAGATCCCGCAATCGCCGACCGCTGCCGCCTCATGCCGCATTTCGCGAGCGCCGCGCGCATCACGCGCCTGTCTCCCGATCCCAATAAGGGGATGGCTGGACGCTGCGTGCAAGGACTGATTGACGTGCTGGAAGGAAATTATGGCGGCGATATTACCAAGATGCCGTATGTGGTGAACAAAGAGGCCTTTGTGAAGTAGGTGGGCCTCTCCAAACTTGTCGCCGTACGATCTTACTTGCTACTCTCGGCGTTCACCCACGCCATGAACATCCACGCCATGAACATCACAAGATGGATTTCTGTGGCCTGCCTGGCCTGTTTACCGCTGGCCGCTCACGCTCAGGTCAGCGACACCATCCGTGCGCTCAAGATTTTGCCGGCGCCGAAAGAGGTGCGTATGGCCGAAGGCCGGATGATGATCAAGCCATCGACCACCATCCTCATCGGCAATTCCGAAGACCGGACTGCGGCTGAAACGCTGCAAAAAGAAATCCACGACCGCACGGGTATAAAGCCGGCGATCGAATTTGTGACTGCCGCTTCGAGAACTACGGGGCACATCTCACTCGGACGCCTGACCGACCGCGGCTTACGGTCCTATCTCGAATCTCAGGGAGTAAACGTCGACGAGCTTGGCGACCACGATCTTGAGAACCAAGGTTATGTGATCCGTGTAACCGACTCCGGAGTGCTGGTCGCCGGTCGCACCGCGCAAGGACTTTTTTATGGCGTGCAGACGCTTCGCCAGTTGCTGCGTCCGGAGGGTCCGGTAGGAAAGACGCTCGCGATTCCGGCGCTGGTCATCCGCGACTGGCCCAGCATGGAATGGCGGGGCGTGTCGGACGACATCAGCCGCGGTCCCATCCCTACGCTTGATTATTTAAAGATGCAGATCCGCACCTTGGCCGAGTACAAGATCAACCTGCTCGGGTTCAACTTGGAAAACGTTTTTGACTTCCGGACCCAGCCACTTGTTCCAGCTAAAGAAGCGGCCTTAACTCCCGCCGAAATTAAGGAACTGGTCGAATACGCGAGCAAGTACCACATCACCATCCTGCCCGAGCAGCAGGCTTTCGGACACCTTCATCAATTTCTGAAGTACGAAGTCTATTCCGACCTCGCGGAAACGCCGCACGGGCACGTACTCACCCCCACTAATCCCAAAACCTACGATTTCATTCGCCAGATTTACGGTGAGGTTGTTCCCTTGTTTCCCGGCCCGTTCTTTCACATCGGCGCCGATGAAACTTTCGAACTTGGCCTCGGCCAGACGAAAGCTTTCGCCGCCCAGGAAGGCCTTGGCCGCGTTTATCTCGAACACCTGCAGAAGGTTTTCGAGATCATGCAGCCTTATCACAAGCAGCTCATGTTCTGGGGCGATATCGCGGTCAAGTATCCCGAATTGCTCACCATTCTTCCTAAAGACATGATCGCCGTTCCCTGGGAGTACAATCCGAAGCCCAGCTACGAGAACATCATTACCCCATACACCAATGCCGGCCTGCGCGTCGTCGTCGCACCCGGAGCAGGCAACTGGGGCGCGATCTGGCCTGACCTCGACAGCGCGTTCGTGAACATTCGAAACTTTGTCCGCGACGGGCAAAAGCATGAGGCCATCGGCACCCTCAACACAACCTGGAACGACGATGGTGAATCGCTCGTCGATATGACCTGGCCTGCTCTAGTCTTCGGTGCTGTTGCCAGTTGGCAGCCGGGCGAGTCCAATATCGATGATTTCAAGAACAGCTATGACTGGGCCTTCTACCGCAATACTGGTGACGACAGAACCTTTGCTGAAGTGATCGAGAATCTCGATCGCCCCAATGCGCTGCTCGGCGGCTTGAAACTGGACAACGCGAGCAACGAGCTCTTCTGGTCCGATCCATTCAGTGAATCCGGCGCCAACTTGGCCGCCAAAGCACTGCCTGCTGCCCACGATCTCCGCGTGAGCGCTGAACATGCGGCTGAATCGCTCCTGCGCAATCGAGATAAGGCACACCTCCACGCCGAAACTCTCGACGACATGCTGCTTGCCGCCTGGCATTTGGACACGCTGGGCTTGAAGATCCAATTCACCTCCGAAATCAGCCGCTACTACTGGGACGCTTATCAGAATCAAACCGACAAGACACGGGCGCAAAATGACCTCGATGAAATTGTTGACATCAACGGGCGGTTGGAGAGCCTGCGGGACGCGATCACGCAGCTGCGCAAGATGTACGCGGAAGGCTGGGCGCGCGAGAACCATCCTTACTGGCTGGACAACGTTCTGCTTCGCTACGACAATCTGGCGTCGGAGGTACAGTCGAAAATCGTTGTCGTGCAGGCAGCCCAACGTCAGTATGGGACCACCAAAACTCTGCCTGCTCCCGAGCAGTTGGGATTTTTCTTGAAGTAGCGATGCGGCGATATCAAGATCTAGTGTCGTGCCCCGCTGTTCGCAACATCAGTATGGGTTGTCATCTTGAGCGAAGCGAAAGACCTATGCATTGGGGCGGATTCAAATTCATAGGTCCTTCGCTTCGCTCAGGATGACAGTGTGGATTCCTGCCACGAACTGCGGGACATCACACTAGCCATAACTGGAATCTATGTTCTCGCACCGCTCAAACTGGCGGCTCAGTCCGAACGCTCTCACGCGCGCGATCGAGGAAGCACGCACTTCGGGACAGGAAATTCTGGATCTCACTATCTCGAACCCGACGGAAGCTGGTGTTCGCCCCGACTCTGAAATCGTACTCGCCGCGCTGGCGAATCCTGAAGCGATGCATTACGATCCACAGCCTCGGGGCCTGCTCGAAGCACGCCAGGCCGTGTGCCGCTACTATCGCGAGTCGCACGAGGTTTTCGATCTCGATCCCGAGCGCCTGATTCTGACCACCAGCACCAGCGAAGCCTATTCGTACGTCTTCCGCCTGCTCTGCAATCCCGGCGACGAAATCCTTGTGCCAAAACCGAGCTACCCGCTGTTCGAGTTTCTCGCCGATCTTGCCGACGTGAAAGTCGTCCCGTACCCATTGCTCTACGATCACGGCTGGCAAGTCGATTTCGATTCGCTCTACAAAGCAGCGACGGCCCGCTCGCGGGCGGTTATTCTCGTGCATCCCAACAATCCGACCGGCTCTTATGTCTCCGCTGCGGAAACCTCGGCGCTCAACGCTTTCTGCCTTGACTACGAGCTGGCTCTGATCGTGGACGAAGTGTTTCTCGATTATTCGCACGACGGTACAGCGCGTCCCAGTTTCGTGACGAATGCCAAGGCGCTCACCTTCACTCTCAGCGGAGTCTCCAAGATTTCGGCTCTCCCACAGATGAAGCTAGCCTGGGTGGCCACCAGCGGCCCCAAGGAAATGGTCGCCGAAGCGGGAGCGCGCCTCGAAATCATCGCCGATACTTTTCTTTCCATGAACGCGCCCGTCCAGCTTGCCGCGCCGGTGCTGCTCGATCAGCGCAAGCAAGTCCAGCCGATTTTGCTGGATCGCTTGCGCGCGAATCTAGCGGAGCTCGATGGCCAATTGGTCAGTCATCCTTCGTGCACGCGATTGCGAGTCGAAGGCGGATGGTACGCGGTGCTTCGCGTGCCTGTGCTTGGAAGCGACGAAGATCTCGCCATTCGCTTGTTGCGCAAGGCGAGCGTGAGTGTCCATCCTGGCCACTTCTACGATTTTCCAAATGAAGGACACTTGGTGCTCAGCCTGATCACCGAACCAGCCGACTTTCGCGAAGGCGTCGCTCGGCTGCTGCAGGTGGTGGAGTAACGAGCGTCTCGCCCGTGAAGTCTGAGTGGCCGGGTGGGGACGCCCGGCTCTCCACCGACAAATCGATCTCGTGTTATTCTTCTCGCCGTTTCGCGAGCACGGAGAGTTCATGTCGATAAGCCGTCGGGGTTTTTTGGGTTCTGCAATTGCTGCATCGCTGGCCACGGGTTTGAATACGCCAGATTTGAACGCGCAGGACAAAGCTAAGAGCGATACTCCACGCGCCACGGAATCGGCGACAAGCTACAAGCGCCCGATCATCATCTGCGCCCACAATGGCGTTAACTACCTCGACGATGCCTTCGCTTTCCTGAAAGGCGGCGGCGACACGCTTGACGCTGCCCTCCGTGTTGTAAAAGGCCCGGAAGACGATCCGAACGACGATAGCGTCGGACTGGGTGGGCTTCCCAACGAAGAAGGCGTGGTCGAACTCGATGCCTGCTGTATGCACGGCCCCACGCGGCGCGCCGGGTCGGTCGGCGGTGTGCGTAACATCAAAAATGTTTCGCTCGTTTCGAAAGCCGTCATTGAACACACCGGCCACGTCATGCTGGTTGGCGAAGGCGCGGAACGATTCGCCGTCGCCGTGGGTTTCCCGCGTGAAAATCTGCTCACCGAACGGTCGCGCAAAATCTGGCTGCTATGGAAAGAAAATCATTCGACAAACGACTGGTGGGGACCGGGGCTCGCCGACCCGAATTGGAAACCGCCGTCGTCATTGCCTTCGACATCACCAACGACAGCACCGCAATCCCAACCTCATTCTGAATTATGGGAAGAACGCATCCACCGCCTCGAAGACGCTGCCGCCCGGCTGGGCATCGAACCGGAATTCCGACTGGCCGCCATCCGGCGTGTTCTGTCTCCACCGACGGGGACCATCCATTGCTCCGCTCTCAACGACAAAGGTGAGATCTCCGGTTGCACAAGCACCAGCGGCCTCGCCTTCAAACTTCCCGGACGCTGCGGCGACTCGCCGATCATCGGCGCCGGTTGCTATACCGATCAAGATGTCGGCTCGGCCGGCGCTACCGGCAGCGGAGAAGAGAACATCAAGGTCGCGGGAGCGCATACCATCGTCGAGAACATGCGGCGGGGCATGTCGCCGCTCGAAGCCGGCATGGACGCCCTCAAACGCATCGTCCGCAACTACAACAACGACATGAGCAAGCTCCAGTTTATCGACATGACCTACTTCATCCTGCGCAAGGACGGCGCCTACGCCGGCGTGTCTCTCTGGTCGGGCTATTCCGAGAAGCCGCATCAGATCGCCGTGCACGACGGCACCCGGCGCTTCGAGGCTACCGTTTTCTTGTTCAAAGGCGCCTCGCACGAATTCCCGCCGTTCCCAGTCAACATGCCAAAGGAGTTAACGAAGGATTCGGTGTACGTGAAATAGACGGGGAAATAGGGAAGGCAGAGCCGCCGCAAACGTCGTTTCCGCCCTTCCCACCGGGTGTACAATTGTTTTGTAGGGACCGCAGTTTGACGGGGCTCTTCCCCGCGTTCGAGGCGCGAAAATGAACGTTCACGTCAGTTATAAGGTTCATAAAACTCCCGACATCGAAAAAGAAATCAGCCACCAGATCGAGAAAATCCAGAAGCGCCTTCACGTCTTCCGGCCCGAACTGGTCCATCTGAAAGCGGTGATCGAGCAGAACTCAGCGCGCGAGGGAATGCTCGTCTCCTTGAATCTGCGCTTGCCCTCTGGGCAACTTGCCGCCCAAGCGAAAGCCCCCAGCCCAACCGCGGCCACGAAGGCTGCCTTTGACGAACTCATCCAACAGATCGGGCGGCATAAGGAACTGCTGCGCTCCAGCCATAAATGGCGTCGCTGGCGCGGAGGGTCGCAGGAATCTCGCGAGCCCGGCGTCCCCTTCGAGCAGACGCTGGCGGCGGTGCTGCTGCCCACCATTTCCGCCGATGATATCGGCTCTTATGTGAATGCCAATCTTTCCCGCCTCGAACGTTTCGTGGACCGCGAACTCTATTTCCGCCGCGCCGACGAGGAGATGCCCAGTTCCGAGGACGGCCTCTCCACCCCGGAGGTCGTGAACGAGGTCATCGCCCGAGCTCTCGGCGACCACGATCGTCCGGAAAAACTGTCGCTTGAGCCTTGGCTCTACCAACTTGCGCTGCAAGCGATGAACGAGATGACGGCGCGGCTTCATGAACTGGAGGCTCCTATCCATTTGGAAGACAGTCGCCGCCGGCAAAATGTGCAGGCATCCGACGAAGCCGCGCTGCAATTCCACCAAGCCGATGAAGGTTGGACGCGCGAAAGCTCAATCCCCGATCGCCGCGTGTCCACTCCCGAACAAGCCGCCTACTCTGACGAAGTGATTGCCCTGGTGCAAGCCGCACTCCGCGGCGCCGACCGCACCGACCGCGAAGCTTTTCTCCTCTACGGGATCGAGGGTTTCTCCCTCGGCGAAATCGCCGCCATCACCGGGCGGCATACGGAGGCCGTGCGCGAGTCCGTGCAGCGGGCGCGCGACTGCGTTCGCAGTGCGCCTTCCATCGCCAGCGAGTTCCACCATGAACTCCTGGTCAAGCATCGAAGCTAAGCATCGAAGCTAAAACTCGAACTAAACATCCTGCTCAGTACCAGCATCTCAGTATTTTTAAGGAGCGTCGAGATGATGACCCGGGACGAAATCCGTGAATTGGCGGCTTTTCAAGCGGACGAAACCAAAGGGGCGTGCGCCCTGAGTTTTTACTTTCAACCCGATCCTCCGCAGGATCGTTCCCATCGCCGTGAGGCAATCGTCGCCAAAGATGTCGTTAAGCAGGCCCTGAAAAGTGCTGCCGCTCAAAGCAAGAACGGATCCCTTCATGCCGACCTCGACCGCGTCCTCGATCTGGCCACGAACCTGCGCGGCAGTGCCCGGGGAAGAGCAGTCTTTGGCTGCTCCGCTCAGAATTTCTGGAAGGAGTACGAACTGCCCCCGCATCTCGTAGCCACCCACATTTATCTCCAACCTCGGTTTCACTTGAAGCCGCTGGCAGCTTTGCTCGGAGCGCAACCTGCGCTGTGCGTTGCCATGGTCGACCGCCAGCGCGCTCGCTTCTTTGATCTTCGCCTGGATGACTTGCGCGAACGAGGAGCGATTGTCCATATGCTCTCGCGTAGTGCGTCGAGCTACGGCTATAACGGCTACGAAGGCGGCCATGCCGAGCGCCGCGTGGCCGAGGAAGCGCTCCAGCATTTCAAGGCAGTTTCCGAGCGACTGCGGACCGATTTCGAGAAGGGCATCTGGGAGCGGCTTATCGTCGGTTGCCAGGATGCCAACTGGCCCGAGTTCGAGTCCCACCTTCATCCTTACGTCAAGCAGCGCCTGATCGGCCGGTTCTCAGCCGACGTTGCCAGCGTCTCGAACGAAGAGATTCGCGATCGCGCCGGAGCCGTCATGAATCGCTGGATCACGGAACGAGGCTCCAAAAAAGCCAGCGAAGCGCTGGACTTCGCCAAATCCAACGGACGTGGGGTCACCGGCCTCCGCCGCGTGCTGCAAGCACTGGAGACTGGGGAAGTGCAGAGCATCTTTCTCACCGAAAACTATTCTGCTCGAGCTGTCGAGTGTCCGCACTGCGGCCACCTCGACGCCCACCTGGTGCCGTCGTGCGTCGCGTGTGGTCACCCCACTCGTGAACTCACCGACGTCTGCGACGCCATCATCCCTATTGCCATCCGTCGCGACATCGAATTGTTCTATCTCAAGGATCACGAAGAACTGGATCGCGCCGGAAATATCGCGGCGCTCCTGCGCTTCCGCTCCGATCAGAGGACGGGGCAGGTCGCGGCGGCATCGTAGGTGCATTCCGCTAGTTCCGAAGCATAAATCTACACTGTCATCCTGAGCGAAGCAGAACGATTCGCGAAGCGGATCGTTCTGCGGAGTCGAAGGACCCCTACACCTCCTGTGCCATCTGACTGCGTCCGGAGTTCTGACCACAAATGTCGCGGGGTGCCACTACCGACTCGGGGGGTGGTACCTCGGGTGAGCGAGACGGGTCCAGCGAAGTGGTGAAGTGTCGCGCCCTGGGTGAAAATGAGCGAAAATGACCTGATGATCCACAAGATCCTTCCCGTCGGCCCGCTGCAATGCAACTGCTCCATCATCGGCGATGAGACCACGCACGAAGCGATGGTCATCGATCCCGGCGACGACATTGAAGACGTCCTCGCCATCGTCCGCCAGGACAAGCTCGATGTAAAACAGATCGTCATCACCCATGCCCACATCGATCACGTGGGCGGAGCCATGAAGTTGCGCGCGTTGACTGGCGCGCCAATCCTGCTCAATCAGAATGACTACGCGCTGCTGAAGATGCTTGACGTGCAGGCTTCGTGGCTCGGTATGGCAGCGCCCGGCAAAGTTGCCATCGAAGCGAGCATCGCAGACGGCGAGTCGCTGCAGACGGGTACCTTAACGGCAAACGTTCTCCACACTCCCGGACACACCGAGGGCAGCGTCTGCCTATATTTTCCCGCGGAAAAATTGCTGATCGCCGGCGACACCCTGTTCGCCCGCAGCATCGGACGCACCGACCTCCCCGGAGGATCGTTCGAGAAAATCATGCGCTCATTGCACGACCGCGTCTTGACCCTTCCCGATGACACGCTCGTGATTCCGGGACATGGCCCGCGAACAACCATAGGAGAGGAAAGGGAAGAGAATCCCTTCCTGGTGGGATAGTCTAAAGAATTGTCATCCCGAGCGGAGCGATGGATCTGCCGTTCGCTTGATCTCTATTTCTGCGTTGGTGCAGGGTTCTGCGGAGCCGGAGTCGCCGGCTGCGACTTTGTCTGGGTCTGTTTCACACCCGAAAGCACGGAGTTGGGTCCGGTTCGCCGGGCCGCAAAGATCGAAAGCGTGATCGACGTAACCATAAAAATGATCGCGGACCAGGTCGTCGCCCGGGAAAGAACCGATGCCGCGCCCCGCGGCCCAAATGCTGTCTGGCTACCTTGACCGCCGAAAGCCGCGGCCAAGTCCCCACTCTTCCCGCTCTGCAGCAACACGACGGCAATCAGGAAAAAGCAAACGATAACGTGAATTACCACAATCAGAATGGTCATTGCAAAAAAACTCCGTCCGGGCCGCGGCCCGATTTAGACTCCGACCTTCCATCAGCAACAAGCGTAAGCAGGAATCAGTACGATGGTGCGGAAGGGGGGATTTGAACCCCCACGCCTTTCGGCGCCACCCCCTCAAGATGGTGTGTCTGCCAGTTCCACCACTTCCGCTTTAAAATCACTATCTTACAGACCGTTTGAGGGACACAAACTCCGCACGGCACATGCGGGACAGTCCCAATCGCAACACTGCGCCCGGTGTCGTGCGTCTTAAGTCTTTATACACGGTCAAACGAGGCGGTTCAAGTTCGCTGCCCTCACATTTGCGCGGCGTCCACGATGCATTTATCGTGAAGTGCGCTCATCGACTTCATCCATCTCTCTGTCTACCTATGAATGGTCGCGTCTTCTTCTGGTCCCTCACCTCCGCACTCGCCGGGTTTCTTTTCGGTTTTGACACGGTCGTCATCTCCGGCGCGGAGAAAACAATCCAGTCGCTTTGGGGGCTGAGTCCCGGACAACACGGGATTGCCATGGCTTCCGCCCTCTACGGCACCGTCGTGGGCTCGCTGATTGGCGGCTGGCCCGCCGACCGCTTCGGACGCAAGGCCACACTGCTATGGATCGGCGTCTTTTACTTTGTCGGCGCAGTCGGGTCAGGGTTGGCAACCAATGTTTACCTATTCATCGTTGCGCGTGTCATCGGCGGCCTGGGCATCGGCATCTCCACCGTGGCGGCTCCGCTGTATATCTCGGAGATCGCGCCGCCTAAGCAACGGGGGCGGCTTGCCGGCATGTTTCAGTTCAACATTGTTTTTGGCATTCTCATCGCTTTCGTATCCAACGCGCTGCTCGCCGGCATCGGCGAGAATGCCTGGCGCTGGATGCTGGGTGTGGCCGCGTTCCCCTCGCTTCTCTACGCTTTGCTCTGCTTCGGCATTCCCGAGAGCCCGCGTTGGCTTCTGGGCAGGAAGGGCGACCGCGAGGGCGGTCTGAAAGTTCTGCACCGCATCCAACCCGAAGCCTCCAACGCCGAGATCGAAGGCGAGGCGGACGAAATTATGGCCGCGTCCTCGGAAAAGGCGTCGTCAGCCCATTTCTGGACGCGTCGTCTGCGCAAGCCTATCCTTCTTGCGATCCTCATTGCTTTCTTCAACCAACTCTCCGGCATCAATGCGATTCTCTACTTCGCGCCGCGCATATTTGAACTTACCGGGCTGGGCGCGAGAGCTGCGCTGCTTCAATCCATCGGCATCGGCATCACCAATCTCATCTTCACGTTTGTCGGCCTTTGGCTCATTGACCGGGCGGGCCGACGGACTCTTCTGTTTATCGGCTCGTTCGGGTACATCGCTTCGCTCGGTCTGATTGCCTGGGCGTTCTTCACCGAGCATTTTGCCATCGTGCCGATTTGTGTCTTTGCCTTCATCGCCGCACACGCAATCGGTCAGGGAGCGGTCATCTGGGTTTTCATCTCCGAGATATTTCCCAACCGTCAGCGCGCCGAAGGTCAGGCGCTCGGCAGCTTCACGCACTGGATCTTCGCCGCCGTGCTGACGACTTTTTTCCCCAAGATGGTCTCTGCCGTTCCACCCGGCTACGTGTTCTCGTTCTTCGCCGGCATGATGGTTCTGCAACTCATTTGGGTGAAGACGATGGTTCCGGAAACGAAGGGCGTGCCGCTGGAGCACATCCAGAAACAACTGGGCATCGAATAGGGTCAAATGGACCTTAGCGTTGTCGGCGTCGGAGAAGTGCTGTGGGACTTGCTTCTCACTGGACCACAGTTGGGTGGAGCGCCAGCGAACTTCGCGTATCACGCGCATGCACTGGGTTCGCAGGCTCAGGTCATTACGCGCGTGGGGAATGATGATTACGGACGCGAAATCATTCGCCGCTTTCATGAGATGGCCTGCCGGACACCGCTGTGCAAGTGGATGAAACCGCGCCGACAGGGATCGCGACGGTCGAGCTCTCCGGCAATGGCCTGGCTCACTTCACGATTCAAGAAAATGTGGCGTGGGATTACCTTGCTGCCACGGGTAAAGCACTCGCGGTGGCGAGCACGGCGGACGCAATCTGTTTCGGTAGCTTGGCCCAGCGTAGCGAACCCTCGCGCTACGCAATTCAGCAACTGGTCGCGGCGACATCGGCAGGCGCGCTGCGCGTCTTTGACATCAATCTTCGGCAGGGGTTCTATTCGCGCGGCACGATTGAAGAGTCGCTTCAGTTGGCTAACGTGCTGAAGTTGAACGATGACGAACTGCCGACCGTTGGGGAAATGTTCAGCCTGACCGGTTCGATCGAGTGTCAGATTGAGCGGGTGGCACAGATGTTCAGCCTGCGATTGTTGCATTAACACGGGGGGCGAATGGCAGCCTGCTTTATCAAAACGACAAGGATGAAGTGAGATGGTCCGATTGCCTGTCTCGTCCAGTGAAGGTCGTCGATACCGTGGGTGCCGGTGATTCATTCACTGCCGCGTTAGTTCTGGGACTGCTCCGGAGAATGGACTTGGACGAAATCAATAATATTGCCAACGAGGTGGCACGGTACGTTTGCTCGCAAGCGGGCGCGACCCCGTCTTTGCCGTTAGAATTGGCACGAAGGTTTTCGACCGCGCCACGCCAGTGACCAGAGCAATAATGCGCATTATCAATGACTTGAATGGGAGCGCTTAAAGTCGCCCAAAAACGGCAAGCGAGCCCCCATCCATTTCGCTTTTTTGTGCGATAGAGACCAAGGTACGTACATTATTATACGTACAGATAACCCAGTGGAAACTATTCTTCGCGGAGCAGGTTTGCCGGATCGATGTGCAGGGCGCGTCGCACTGGGCCGGCTACGGCGAGCGATCCGGTGATCAGCACAGTGAATGCAACCGCAGCAAGCACGAATGGATCCTGCGCCGACGCCTGGTAGACGATCGCTGAAAGTACCCGGCTCGCGGCGACACCGAGCAGCATCCCAACGACGGACCCGCTGGCCAGCAGGATGAGCATGCGGCCGAGCGCGGCCGAGAGAATCTGCTTCGCCTGCGCACCGAGCGCGACACGAATGCTCAGTTCGCGCAGCCGCTTGCTGACGGTATAAGACGCAAGACCGAACGTGCCGGTGATCGAGAGCAGCAATCCAAAAGCGCCGAAGAGACCGAGGGCGACTGTAGCCACCTGGGACATAAAGAACGTCAGTCCAAGCTGATTCTTCCAGGGGCTCGATTCCCGGATAGGAACGGCGGGGTCGAGATCGCGGATTAGTTTGCGAATGGTGGCCGCCATATCGATCGTGGCCAGGTCGGAGGAATCTGGCCGTATCCGAACGATGAACGAGGTGTGAGGAGTTGGTCCCTGCGAGATCGGGAAGAAGGCTGCCTCTTCCTGATCTTCGGTAAGCGAAAAGTACTTTCCATCGGCCACGATGCCCACGATCTGTATCGGTTGGCCGGAGCTGTTCTTGAAATAGCGGCCGACGGCGTCGCTGAGGTGAGAGTCATTGGAGTGGAAGAGGCGCCGGGCGAACTGCTGATTGACCACGGCAACGGGCGGGGTCTCCGCAGTGTCGGCAAAGCTTACATCGCGTCCCGCGAGCACTGGTGTTTCAGCAGCAGCGAAGTATCCGGGTGAAACCCAGTAGTCGTAGGCATCAAACGCTCTGTTGGAGGGCTTGAAATCGGTAGCTTGTTGAGAGAAGACATTGGAATCGGACGTATCCAGTGAAAGGGGCGTGGCATTCGCGTAGGCTGCTGCTGTCACTCCCGGGAGGTGCGATACCCTTTCCAGCAACTGGCGCTGGAAGTGGTCGGCGGCCTGGTTCGAATAGCCAGCCTGGCTGAGCTCGAATTTCGCCAGTACAGCATGCTTCGGGTTGATACCCATATTCATCGTCATTGCTTTGCCCAGGCCACGCAGCGAAACAAAGGCAGCCGTGACGGTGACGCAGCAGAGCGCGATCTGCGCGGCCAGCAGGACATCGCGAAGCGCCCAGCGGCGTCCTGCGGGGGATTGGTTTCCGCCGCTCTTAATCGCGTCATTGGGATCGGTCTTGAATATCTGCCGCAGTGGCATCACGCCGAACACTACGCCGGCGAGCACCGAGACGAGCAACCCCGTCAGGATCAATGATGGCTGGGGCGTTACGGCGAAGAACCGCAGTGGGTATTCGGTGGGTGGGTGCCAGTTGGCCAGGCCGGTGAGGGCGATCCATGCTAGAGCGCAGGCGCAGGCGCCCCCGAAAATCGCAATCACGATCGCCTCGGCGAGGATCTGGCGGACGATGCGCCAGCGGCTCGACCCAATGGCCATGCGGATGGCAATCTCGCGCGTGCGGTCTGCCGTATGCGCTGCGAACAATCCACCGAGGTTGGCGCAGGCGGCGAGCAGCACGATACCGGCCAGCCCCATTATTCCAGCCAGAAAGGCGCGCGCCGGCGCACCGAAAAACTCGCCCATGAGGCCAGGACGGGTGAGCTTGAGTGCCAGCTTCTCTTCGTCTTTCGGATACTGCCGCTTGATGCGGGCAGCAATCGTATTCAGTTCAGCCTGCACCTGGGGCATGGTAACGCCGTCCTTGATGCGCACGATCGAATAGACACGCGGATCGCTCCGCGACTCAAGCCAATCGGCTCCGTCCAGCGATGCTTCATTCGCCAGCGGAACGAAAATGTCCGTCGTCCCCATTTTCTCGGTGCCGCGGAAGTCTTCCGGGGTAACGCCGACGATCGTGTACGGAAGCTTGTTGAGGCGGACCGTCTTTCCCACGATGTTGGGATCCGCGCCAAAATCACTCTTCCAGGCAGGCCAGGCAAGCACCGCAGCCTGTGAAGCTCCGGGATGATCGTCATCGGCGCGCTGCAGCAGACGCCCCAGGAAGGGCTTGATGCCGACGACCTCAAAGTATTGCCCGCTCACTTCGGTTCCCCAGACGGGCCGGGTAGCGCCGTTGGCCTCGAGGCCAAAGTTCGATATGCTCATGGCGGCAACAGCAGAAAACACCGTATTTCCATCGCGGACATCTCGCACTTCCGGATAGGAAAAAATTGGATAGGTCCGATTGCTGTGCGCCAGCGTCATCACCTGCCCGGGATGAGGCACGTCGATTGGCCGCAGGACCAATGCCTGAAGCACGCCGAAAACGATGACATTGGCGGTGATCCCCAGCGCCAGGGTGAACACCGCGGTGAGGGCAAAGCCGGGAGAACGGCGCATCTGGCGAAGGGCGAATCGCAGGTCCTGCAGCAGGGTCGTCATGGTCGGCCTCTGGGTGACGATATGGCCACATCGAAAGAAGCGCAACTCGAAAGCCAAAGTGTCGTGAATGCAACTTTATGAGAACGAAGCGGTTTGCGGGATCTCGCAGGTGGATGGGAGCCGAATTGTGTGTCCGGTTTCACCGGTGGGTGTCCGCGAATGAACAAAGGGCGGCGGGCGGTTCGGCCCTATCAAAGTGGGAAGAATGACGCGGGTGTGTCTTTGAACGTTGACCGAGACAAACCAGCAGCCAAAATCGCGACGGCACTCACTAACCTTACTCACTAACTATGACCCAAGCGACAGTAGCGCCCTCCTTAGCCGCCTGTGCCGCTGCGTAAGACGCAGGTAGAGCATTTCATCCGGTTTGGCTTTGGCGCGGATGATTCGGAGCAGAGCTTTTTTTTCTTCTTGTGTCCACGCGTGCAATCCCGGCACCTGTGCTAGAACCAGCGCAAAATTCTCGAAGGCTGCCTTCTCCAGCGACGTCCACGAAAACGTGCTGACGCCCAGCACTCGCTCTAGCGCATGCCTCGACTGCTCGCGCGTGAGGCCGGCGTCGCCGCCGAAATCGCGCGCCATCCGCCGGTTGACTCGCAATCCGATGTTGCGCGTTGAAAATCGATCCCACGCCCCCACTTCGCTTGCCGGCAACTCGTAGAAGACATGCCCCGCCGCCAGCCGCTTCAGCGTGCGCGCGGGTGTCCGGTATTTGGTTTTGCCTAACTTAGTATCGGCGGCGATTTTCTGCTCTTCGCGCTCCGCCAGTCTTTGCAGATCGGCGCGTCCCGGCCTGAAGCCGAGCTTGCGGTAGAACCAGAACGCGCCCGACTCAATCGCCTCCTCGTTCTCGTGGCCCAGTTGATACGGATAGACCGAGACACACGTCGTTCCCATACGGTGGCACAGGCAGCGCAGTACTTGGGCGTAGATCCACCCCGCTTCACCGCCGCGGAACGTGTAGAAGGTGTTGAAGCCAACCTCCATCCACTCGCAGAGAGCGATGGCTTCGATGTAGTTGATGGGCACCCCATTCTTCAGCGTCAAGCCGGCGACATAGGCTCGCAGCGGGAGACGGCGGTCAGGCGGCAGGTTCCAGAGATAGATGGTCACTCCACGGCTTGCTTCGTGTGTCCCAAGATCGGCCCGCACCACCGACCCCGGATCGGCCAGGGTTGTGCCGTAAAGTTCGCGGTAGCGGACCAGCATGACCTCGCGGATCATGTCGATGATCTGCTCACCCTGCTTGCGCGAGAGCTTGGTCAGTTGCGGTGGACGCCGCTCCAGTTCGTCAGCTAGCGACACTTGGCTCCGGCTGATCAATGGTTCGTTATGGTAGAAAATGTTGCGAGCCGGCTTCCAGTTTCGCGTTCGCGTGATGGCGGAGTTCTTAAGATTCCAACGCAGGGGGACGCGCAAAGATTCGTACAACTCGGCTTTTTGTTGCGCCGGGAGCGGCAACCGTCCAAAGCATTCAATCAGCCACGCGGGAGCGCTCTTCTTCCGCGCAGCCGCTTCCAGCCATCTTCGCCAAGGCGTGTCGGCCTCGACATACGCGTCGTCTTCAAGCAAGGGAATGAAACGCGGGCCGGTGTTGCCCAACTCTCGTCCGGGTTCGTAGTTTTCCCAGGCGATCTCGACTTGGCCAGGCATACGCTTGACTAGCCAGCTCGCAACATCGAAGCTGAGCGTGTCTTCCATCTGTGTGCCGGCGATTCCGGAGACTTCGATGGGCTCGAAGTAGTCCATATCGGCGCCGGCTTGGCGTAATGCTTCCACTTTCTTGCGGAAACCATTCAGAATGCGCTCGGTGAGGCGAACCACGGCTGGCCCTTGAGGAAAGGCGCGCAGGAAAAGCAGCGGTTCATGGAAGCGGATCAGCGAGGAAGGATCGGGAACGCGCACGGCGGCGAGCCGATTCAGTAACTTCACAACGCGAGGTGCTTCGTGGCGTCCGAAGCGATAGCGGCAGGCTTCGAGTTCGGTGAGTTGGCGATCGAGAGCGTTCGCGGCCATGGCAGATTCCCGACAAGGGTACATCATGCCTTGCCTACCCGGCGTTACCTTGCTGATGACGCAACGCCGCAGATGAGTCGTATGTCGGACTGCGCCCTTGCACCACCGGTGGGTAGCGGGTCAGTTTGAAATCTAGGGAGTGTCGCGTCCGGCGCAAATCCGTGGCATTATGGACGCGATGCCAGGCGGTTCGTGTGGATCAGGAGAAGCTAGTGAAGATCGCGCAGACTGAATTGGCGGCAACAAGCCGGAAGGGAAGTCACGCCATGCATGAGCAGCAAATCAACCGGGTTAGCGGCAAAATCCTAATCGTGCTGTCTCTCGTAGCGTTGCTTGCGGTGCTTAGCGGGTACACTCAGCCGCCCCAACCGGACGAAGGCGCGGCGGCACATATCTTTCAGCTGTCAATCGTGGCGCTGGTGCCTATGATTTTACTTTTTCTGGCAACGGCGGATTGGAGGCGGCCTTTGCGAAGCGCGCGACCATTGGCATTTCCTGCTGCTGCTTTGGCTCTCGCGTTTGGAGCGCTGTATTACCTTGAACACCACCGGTAAACGGTTAGACTTCGGCGTAGCGGGGAACGAGGACAATATCCGCCGCCGGTACGAGCAGAGATGGCATCTGGCCCGTGCTATAATCTCCCTTCGCCTGAACGTGTTTACGTCGAGGCTGATCTGTGATTTCCTCCGCGGGCGGATCCGTAATTCCGAGAATCAGCGCCATTTACGTTCTATAGAGACGAGGTAGAGCTATGTCCGGCCATTCGAAATGGGCAACCATCAAGCACAAGAAGGGCGCACTTGACGCCAAGCGCGGCAAGATCTTCACTCGTCTCATCAAGGAAATCGCGATGGCGGCCAAGTCGGGCGGCGACCCCGACATGAACCCGCGCCTGCGGACGGCCATCGTGGCGGCAAAGGCCGAGAACATGCCCGCCGACAACATCAAGCGCGCCATCCAGCGCGGCACCGGCGAGCTGCCGGGCCTGACTTATGAAGAATTTGTGCTGGAGGGATACGGCCCGGGCGGCGTGGCTTTGCTGGCGGAGATTTCTACCGACAACCGCAATCGTACGGTGAGCGAAATCCGGCACGTGTTCGGGAAGAACAATGGCAACATGGCCGCAGCGGGCGCGGTTGCGTATATGTTCCACAAGAAGGGGGACATCATCATTCCGAAATCCGCGGCCAAGGAAGACGACCTGATGAACATCATTCTGGAGGCGGGCGGTGAGGATCTAAAGGATGAAGGCGAGAACTGGGAAATTCTGACCGATACTTCCGCCTACGAAACCGTGTTGGATGCTGTGAAAAAGGCCGGCATTACCCCGATCTCCTCAAGCGTGAGCATGGTTCCGGATACGTACATCAAGCTCGAAGGACAGCAGGCGGCGCAAATGATCCGCCTGATGGAAGCGCTCGAAGATAACGAAGATGTGCAGAGCGTGCATGCGAACTTCGACATCGACGAGAAGACTCTGGAAGAAGTCGCGGGCTGACATCATCGGCTCATCGGGCCATCGGGTCATCCGAGGCGCGAAACTGCTCCGTTTTTGAATTTCGATCTTGCTTTTCGATCACCCGATGACCCGATCACGCGATGACCCGATTCTCTTCCACACTTTTCAACACCATGGAGGAAAAGTTTGTGGAAAACTAGGAACTTACTCTTGTAACCTTCTGTTAAGCCAACGCGTTCAACATTCTGCACTGCATCGGGTGCTTGCTGTATTGATTCTCCGCTAAGATCTAATCGCAGTGAAAACACGTCTCGATAAGTTGCTGGTGGATCGAGGGCTGACGCCGTCGCGCGAACGGGCGCAGGCCCTGATCCTCGCTGGAAAAGTTCTCGTCAACGAGCAGAAGATCGAGAAGGCGGGTGCATTGATCGACTCGGGCTCAACGTCGGTGTTGCGCCTGCTGGGCGAGGATCTCCGTTACGTCAGCCGGGGCGGGCTCAAGTTGGAGAAGGCGCTCGAGCACTGGCGAATCGACCTCCACGGCAAGGTCTGTCTCGACGTCGGCGCTTCCACCGGAGGCTTCAGCGATTGTATGCTGCAGCACGGCGCCGCCAAGGTAATTGCCGTGGACACCGGGTATGGTCAGATGGATTTCGGCTTGCGCAACGATCCGCGCATTCGGCTTCTAGAGAAAACCAACGCCCGCTACCTCGAGCCCGGCGACATTGGCGAACCGATTGACTTCATTGCCATGGATGTTTCCTTCATCTCAGCCACGCTGCTGCTGCCGGCCGTGATTCGCGCCGCTTCCTCTTGCGCCAGGTCTTTCGCCAACTCGGCTCCGGGCCAGAATCGCCAGATTGTGGTGCTGGTGAAACCCCAGTTCGAGGCGGGCAGGGAACTGGTGGGTAAAGGCGGAATCGTGCGCGACGAATCGGCACAGCGAGCGGCCGTGACCAGAGTTGAAGCGGCGCTCTTGGAACTCGGATGCGCGCACACTGACTGGATCGAGTCTCCAATCCTCGGTGGTGGCGGCGAAGGCAATCGTGAATTTCTGCTCCACGCAGAGTTTTCGCGGCCTGCCGTCGAGTGATTCTGTACAATCGGAAGTCCGATGTCAGAAGCAGAGTCAGAAGAGACGCCTGAAGACATGTCCAAGTCTCCCCGAAGCCCAACCCGCCAGAAAACCGTCGCCATCATTTCCAAGCCGGGCCGTCCGGAGCTGCGCGAAGTATTGCCCGCACTCGAAAAATGGCTGCAGCAGCACAATTACGCGGTGGTAATGGACAAGGAAAGCGCCGCTTATTTCCCCGGGGCGGACGTGATGCCGCGAAGGGAGTTATCCCAGCGGTCGCCGTATCTGGCTCTGGTGCTCGGCGGCGACGGCACGCTGCTGTCGGCGACGCGCGCGGTTGCGAAAGCTGGAACGCTGATCCTCGGAGTCAACCTTGGCACGCTCGGGTTTATGACGGAGCTTGCGCTGACCGATCTGTATCCCTCCCTGGAGGCGATCGAGAAGAAGCGTTACATCGTGGACATCCGATCCATGCTGAGTGGCACGCTGATCCGAGGCGACCAGACGCTGGCCACGCACGCCGCTCTGAACGAGGTGGTGGTGAGCAAAAGCGCCATCGCGCGTTTGAATCACTTCGAGCTTTTCGTGGACACGGAGTTCGTTTCCAGCTACCGAGCCGATGCGCTGATCATCGCCACACCGACCGGTTCCACGGCGTATTCTCTCGGAGCGGGAGGGCCGATTCTCAACCCGGATGTGGATGCCTTCGTCGTCACCCCGGTCTCGCCCCACGGATTAACGCACCGTCCGGTGGTAGTGCGCGATACGGTCGAAATCGAAATCCACGTCAAGACCGGGAAAGAGGAAGCCTATCTGAGTTTCGATGGTCAGATCGGCATGCCAGCGCGAGACGGCGATATCGTGCGCTGCGTTAAGGCGGAGCATCCGGCCAGACTGTTGCGTTTTCAGAAAACATTTTTCGAAGTGCTCGCCACCAAACTCAAATGGGGAGAACGCTAAAGCCGGTGCGAGACAATGAGTATTGTGAGCGAAAATCATCCAGGCCTCGTCGAGCACACCTTTGACACCGGCGAAGGTCAATTGAACTATGCCGAAGGCCCTGCCCATGGGCCGCCGCTGGTGCTGTTGCATGGCCTCGGGCGGCGCTGGCAGGTGTTTCTGCCGGTGATTCCCGCGCTGAGCCTGCGCTGGCATATCTTCGCGCCTGACCTTCGCGGTCACGGCAAGTCCTCTCGCGTCGCTCGGGGATACCACGGGCCGCAGTACGCTGAAGACATCGCCTGCCTTCTGCGCGAGCGTGTTTCCACTCCCGCCGTTCTCTTCGGACATTCGCTCGGCGGCATGTTGGCCATGTGGGTCGCTTCTCATCATCCGGAACTGGTGCGCGCCATGATTCTCGGCGACAACATGATCACCGTTCGGCATCTTCGAAACCCGATGTACACCGCACTGTTCTCGGGACTGCGCGATCTGGCGCGCGCAGGCGGCTCAGTCGAGCAGATCGCTAACGGCATCGGCAAAATTGTGCTGCCGATTCCAGGCACCGATGAGTCTGCTACCATTCGCGAACTGCCCGGCAACGATGAGGCCTATCTGCTTTCATGGGCGCGCTGCGTGCAGCAGGCTGACCCTGACACCTACAACATGACGCTCGATGGATCGTCGCTCGAAGGCTGGGACGGCGAGGCGGTGTTGCGCGGGATTGCTTGTCCAACCCTACTTCTGCAAGCCAGCCAGGAATTAGGTGGCCTAATGTCGGACGCGGACGTTGCACTCGCCACGCGCTTGCTGCCGCATCACACGCATGTGAAGTTCCGCAACCTGGGACACGCGCTGTTCATCCAGCAACCCGAACCGGTGCTGCGAGCAGTGACGAACTTTTTGGAATCGCTGTAGCCAGCTTGTGGGGACGCTCCTGTGGGGACGGGCGCCCTCGCCCGTGCATGCCGAGCGCAGCTCGGCAAACACGATGCTGCGTCAGAACTTTTCCAACCTAAATTGATCCAGCACGCTCTCGCGTCGACGAATGATTCGCGCCTTCGCGCCATCCACCAGCACTTCGGCCGCGCGGCCGCGCGTATTGTAGTTCGATCCCAGAACTGATCCGTAGGCGCCCACGTCGAGGATCGCCAAAAGATCGCCCTCGCTGACGAAAGGAAGTTTTCTGTCACGCGCAAAGAAATCGCCAGTCTCGCAGATGGGGCCGACTACATCGGTAATCTCTGTCTCGCGCGCTTCGCGGCTTACCGGAACAATCTCGTGATATGCACCGTACAGAGAAGGACGCAGCAGATCATTCATCGCCGCATCCACAATCAGAAAGCGCTTGTGATTATTCGTTTTCCGATAGAGGACGCGCGTCAGCAACACTCCCGCCGGCCCCACGATGGAGCGTCCCGGTTCGAGCAGCAAATGTAGCTTCAATCCGCGCAACGGATTGAGCACCGCGCGCGCGTACGCCGCAATCTGTTTTTCAAAGCTTTCCTGCGCGCCCTCGTACGAAATTCCCAATCCACCGCCAGCGTCGATGTAGCGAATGTTATGGCCCTGCTGGCGCAGTGCGCGAACCAGTTCGGCCACGCGCTCGAGCGCCGCTTGAAACGAGCCTACGTCGGTAATCTGCGACCCGATGTGAACGCTCACTCCAGCCACTTTCAGATAAGGTTGCTTCGCGGCCTGCGCGTAGAGCTCCCGCGCCTCGGAAATCGGCACGCCGAATTTGTGCTGATGCAGTCCGGTCGAAATATACGGGTGAGTTCTTGCTGGCACGTCCGGATTGACCCGCACCGCCATCGCCGCTCGTTTCCTCAACCGTATCGCGGTTGCGGAAAGCAGGTTCAATTCCGAAGCGCTCTCAACGTTGAACAGCAATATCCCCGAGCGCAACGCGAGTTCGATCTCCGCCGCAGTCTTGCCCACGCCGGAGAACACAACCTCGCCCGCGGCCTTCTGGTTTACGCGAAGAACTCGTTGGAGTTCCCCGCCAGAAACCACGTCGAAGCCGGTCCCTTCGCCGGCCAGCAGGCGCAGAATTGCCAGCGTCGAATTGGCTTTGACCGAATAGCACAGCGTGTGAGGAATGGACTGAAAAGCGCGAACGAATGCCGCCACTCGCGCGCGGATCATTGCGGCGGAATAGACGTACAGCGGAGTTCCGTAGCGCGCGGCAAGGCCTTCAAGCGCGACGGTCTCGCAGTAGAGTTCCTTGGCGCGTGTCCCCGAAGCCGCGCCATGATACGCAAACGCGGGTAGGCGTAACGCTTGCGATTCGCGCGCGCGCTTCACTTGCGTTTGCCAGAAAGCGGACCGGCCTTCACTTTGATGGCGACCACTGTCTGGTCGTCGAAGGTATCGACGCCGGCAGCATGCTCGGTCACGGCCTTGAAGATTTCGTTCACCACGCAGTCCGCCGACTTGGTGGCGCAGCCGGCGACGATCGTCTCCACTCGCTCCGGCCCAAACGATTGGCCGTGCCGGTTGCGCGCGTCAAGAATACCGTCGCTGTAGAACACGAACAGATCGCCCGGCTTGGCCTTGAAACTGAATTCGTCGTAATCCGCTTCGTCGAATAGTCCGAGCGGCAGTCCGGTCGCTTCAATAAACTCAATCTTGCCGTCATGAAAATGGATGGGCCGAGGCAAGCCTGAATTGGCCACCAGCAGCGTCCGTTTCTCGTCATCCCACACCGCATAGATGATCGACACAAACTGTGCGGCAATCCTCCGTTCCGCGAGCGACAGATTCACCGCCGACAGCATCTCCGCCGGGCCCGGTTCAATCGGCGCATGGGAACGTAAAATGCCGCTGACCAGCGCGGCATAAATGGCGGCCGGAGCACCTTTGCCGCTTACGTCTCCAATCGCGATCCCCAGCCGCGACAGCGAATACGGAACGAAGTCGTAGAGATCGCCGCCAATGGCACGGGCGGGAACAAACTTCGCCTCGACATCGAGATGCTGCATCTTCGGAAGGGAATGCGGCAGCAAGCGAAACTGCAGTTCTCGAGCCAGCGCCAGATCGCGCTCCAGCCGCTGCTCCTGGCGCGCAATCTGCTCATACAATCGCGCATTTTCAATGGCGATGGCAAGCTGTGCCGCGAGCGTGGTTAGGGTGCGCTTGTGATCCTCGGTAAAATAGCCGCGGCGCGTGTGCTCCAGATCGAGCACCCCGATTACTTTCTCCTGGTAGATCAGCGGAACCGCCAGCTCCGAGCGCGTCTCCGGATTGGTTGCGATGTAGCGGTCACTCTTGGCGACGTCGGGCACCAGGACCGCTTCCTTGGCCTGTGCCGCGTATCCCACCACGCCGCGACCCATCGGAATATCGTGCTTCAGATGCAATCTTTCCTCGAAGCGCTGCGAGAACCGGTGCTGGAGTTTTTCTCCCGTCTGATCCACCAGAAGAATGCTGAACATCTGGTACTCGATTAGTCGATTAAGCAACTCGGCGACGCGCTTGAGCAGTTGGTCCAGGTTCAAAATCGACGTGAGTTCGCGCGCAATTTCGTTCAGCAGAAGCAGGGTGCGCGCCTGGCGCGTTGTGCGAGTGTGCAGCCGCGCGTTCTCGATGCCCACCGCCATGCGCGACGCGATCAGCGTCAGCAGGCGTTTGTGCTCCTCGGTGAAGTAACCTTTTTCGCGTGCCTCCAGGTCGATCACGCCAATGACCCGGTTCTTGACGATCAGCGGTACGGCCAGTTCCGAGTGAACGTTGGGGAGAGCCTCGATGTAGAAATCCTCTTGTGTCGCGTCTGCGACCAGTACTGCTTGGCGGGTCTGCGCGGCGCGTCCGGTAACGCCCTGGCCTACTTTCACGCGCACGCGGTCGGCGACTTCCCGCGGATATCCCACATGGAAGCGGACGTACAATTCCTGACGCTGCTCATTGAGCAACAGGATCGCGAAAATTTCGTAGTCAATGACCTTGCGTACCAGTTCCGCCACGCGCCGCAGCGTGGTTTCCAGGTCGAGCGTGGTATTCACCACGTCGGCCACTTCCAGCAGGAGGGGGTCCACCTCGGAAGCGCGCAAAGTTGGCGTGGCGGTCGTTTTCACAAGGTTCATCATAGCAGCCGGTTAATTTGCAATTGGCAATTTGAAAATCGAAGGCGAAGGTCTTCCAACTGCAAATTACACATTGCCAATCGTAAATGCTAAAGGCTTTCCAGCACGCAGATATCCGGCAGGTTGCGGTAGCGTTCCGCATAATCCAGGCCGTAGCCGACCACATAGGCATCGGGAATCGTGAAGCCGATGTATTGCGCCTGGATCGGTTGCTTACGGCGTGAAGGCTTGTCCAGCAGGGCCGCAATGCGCAGCGACTTCGGCCGATGCGCTAGCACCAACTTCGAAATGTAGTTCAGTGTCAGCCCGGTGTCGAGGATGTCCTCAACCAGAATTACGTTCCGGTCCGTCATCGAACTATCCATGTCTTTGGTCAAACGGACTTCGCCCAGCGAATCCCACGCCGCGTGGCCCGCTGGATCTTCTTTGACCGTGGGGCGGTTGCCGTAGCTCGAAACCCCGATAAAGTCGAAGGTAGCGTCAAGAGGAATCTGACGAGCTAGATCGCTCAGAAAAATGGCTGCGCCTTTAAGAACGCCGACCAGAATAATCGATTGGCCATCAAAATCGCGCGCAATTTCTTTTCCCAGTTCGGCGACGCGCTTGGCAATGGCTTCGCGTGAGAGCAACACTTTGAGTTCGGACATTGAGCACCATCTTATACACGAGTTTGGGCGCAACCGGAATGGTTTAAATCAAACCAGTATTTCCGCGGACTGTGGTCACTCGTTGCGCGCTTTTCTCCACGTCACTAGAATTCTAGTTCGCAGCTTTACCTGAGGAGTGCTTTGTGAATCTTAAAGGAATTCAACTAACGTGGCTCGGTCACTCTACCTTCCGAATCCAGACGCCGGAAGGGAAAACCCTCTACATCGATCCGTGGATTGGCGGTAATCCCATGTGCCCGGGGAGTGAGAAGAACGTGAAGAAGGCCGACGTGCTGCTCTGCACCCACGGACACGGCGATCACATCGGAGACGCGGTCGACGTGGGCAAGAAACTCAATCCGATCGCTGTCGGTATCTATGAGCTCTGTTTGTGGCTGCAGAAGAAAGGCGTCAAACAGATCGCACCCATGAACAAGGGCGGCACGCAAACCGTCGCCGAGGTGAAGATCACCATGGTTCATGCGGTGCATTCCTGCGGTATTCAGGATGGCGACGAAATCGTCTATGGCGGTGAAGCCTGCGGCTACGTGCTCGAGTTCTCCAACGGAGTCAAGCTCTACCACGCGGGCGACACGAATGTCTTTAGTGACATGGCTATCATTCGCGATCTCTACGCGCCGAAGATTTGCATGCTGCCTATCGGCGACCATTTCACCATGTCGCCGCGCGAGGCCGCCTATGCCTGCAAGCTGCTGCAGCCGGAAACTGTCATCCCTATGCACTTTGGGACGTTTCCGCAGCTGACGGGAACGCCTGCCGGGTTGCAGAAACTGGTGCCGGACGTGAAGGTGCTGGAGATGACGCCAGGGCAGACGATTTCGTAAAAAAGACGGTTTCTTATCCATGAAATGATTTTGAAGCGACTGATCGCGTCCCTTGTCGTCCTGCTACTGGCCTGCCTCGCGGTCTGGTTCGGCTGTCGCGTCACAAGGCGTTTCGATCAAGGTGTCATGGAACGTAAAACTGCGCGTACGACTACCGCCCTCATCGTCAATAAGCAGTTTGTGACCTTCAGCGGTACGCAAAGTACCTACACCAACGATGAAGAAACAGAAGTGACGATAGAGCCTTGGCGCAGAAATTCAGGAGAATACCGCGTTTTCTACAGGATCAGTTCCTTCGATGGCATTCCTGAAACATATCGGAGCGAAGTTGTGCAAGCGGAGCAACACAGGCAACAGCGGTTTGGGGAAAGGTTCCGCATCGTTGACAAGCATGTTTATGACGAACTGTCGCGAGGAGCTGTACTGAAGGTTATGTATAGGTGGGCAGGAGATGGGGAGATCGAGGTTATCTCGACGGAGCCAGACTGACAAGACCTCGCGATAATGTGGACTTTGCAGAGGCGCCCCGCAGCTGACAATTCTGGATCACAAGGAGCAACATGTCCGATCAAACCATAATCCCTGACTGGCGCATGGGAGGAATTACAGTCCCTGAAGTCGAGGACTACATGTACGCGATGTTGCCGCCGCGCGACGAAGTTCTCGCCGAGATGGAAGCTGACGCCAGCAAGAACGATGTGGCCATCGTCGGCCCCGCCGTCGCTCGCGTGCTTTATCAACTGGCCACCATCAGCGGAGCGAAGAAGATCTTCGAAATGGGTTCGGCCATCGGCTATTCCACCATCTGGTGGGCGCGCGCGGTGGGCGAAGGCGGACGCGTCATCTACACCGACGGCGATCCCAAGCGTGCCGACAGGGCCCGCCGTTACTTCGATCGTGCCGGCGTCAGCCAGCGCATCACGGTTCGCGTGGGCGATGCGCTCGAATTCCTTTCGGAGGAGAAGGAACAATACGACATCATTTTTAACGACGTTGATAAGATCGACTACCCGCGCGTCTTTCGTTTAGCGCTCCCGCGGCTGAAAAGTGGCGGCCTCTTTGTCGCCGACAACGTTCTCTGGAGCGGCAAGGTCGGCAAGCCCAATCCCGACGCCACCACCAAAGCCATCCTCGAATTCAACAAACTGATCTACGAATCGAAGAACCTGTTTACGACCATTTTGCCCATTCGCGATGGAGTTTCGGTTTGCGTGAAGAAGTTCTGAAGAAGTAGGAGCCGGGCGCGCCGCGCTCGTGCCGCACCTGCTAAAATTGCCGTTTCCATCCCACGCGATGAAGACTCCGACACTATTGTCCGTCGAACAGATCCCGGAGACTCTGCCCCGCACTCAGGCGCTGGCGCAGCCCGACTCCGCGGCGGACGTATTGGTGGTGGGCGCTGGCCCCACCGGCGTGGCCTGCGCCATCGAGGCTCAGAAGGCCGGCTTCAAGGCCCTTGTCATCGACAAGGGATGCCTCGTCAATTCCATCTATCACTATCCGAACAACATGGTGTTCTTTACCACGCCGGAGCTGCTCGAGATTGGCGATATTCCTTTCACCACATCACTGGCAAAACCTACTCGTCTCGAAGCGCTCGAATATTATCGCCGCGTCGCCGAACACTATCACTTGAACATCCGTCAGTATGAATGGGTGAAGACCATTACCGGTGAAGACGGTGATTTTCGTGTCACCACAACCAACCGGCACGACGCCATCCACGACTACCGTGCGCGCAAGATCGTGCTTGCTACTGGCTACTACGATCTTGCCAACCAAATTAATATTCCGGGCGAGGACCTGGACAAGGTTTTCCATTACTATCGCGAACCGCATCCTTATTTCGACGCCGATGTCGTGGTGATTGGCGGCAAGAATTCAGCGGCCGAAGCGGCTTTGGATTTGTGGCGGCACGGGGCGCGGGTCACGCTCGTCCATCGCGGATCGCAGATGCACCCGCACGTGAAGTATTGGGTGCGTCCCGACATCGAGAACCGTATCCGGGCTGGTGAAATCACCGCGCACTTCAACACCACGGTGCAGGAGATCGCCGTCGACTGCGTTGTCGTGCGAACTCCATCCGGCTCGCTTCGCCTGAAAAACGACTTTGTATTCGCGCTCACCGGGTATCATCCCGACTACGATTTTCTCCGTAGCGTGGGTATCGAACTGGCTACAGAACAGCTTCGTCCCGTCTGCGATCCGGAGAACCTGGAGTCGAATATTCCGGGAATCTACGTCGCGGGAGTGATCGTCGCCGGCTCGCGGACGAATGAAATCTTCATCGAGAATGGCCGTTTCCACGGCAAACTGATCGCCGCTCACCTGAGCGAGAAGCTGGGAGGCGGGAACCCGAATTTTCCTCTTGACGCAACTTGAGGTGTAAAGTTAAGGCCTCGACAATGGTAGCCAGCAAGCACAAATAAATACGGAGGAATTTATGGAACTCGTTCACAATTCAGTTCGCAAAATCGCCGCCATCGCCGCAACCATGATTATTGTCCTCTCCGCCAGCTTCGTTGTGGCGCAGTCGGATGCGCATAAGTCATTCGACCTGCTGAAGGGAATGGAAGGGAACTGGGCCGGGAAGAACAACCAGGGGCAGCCTGTTGAGGTGACCTTTCGCATGACCGCCGGTGGCTCCGCGCTGATGAGCGAGATTCATGGACACGGTCCGGAAAACATGATCACTATGTTTCATATGGATGGCGACCGCCTTCTGATGACCCACTACTGCGGCGCCGGCAACCAGCCGCGCATGAAGGTCATCTCGGCGGACGCGAAATCGGTCAGCTTCGAGTTCTTCGACGGCACCAATATCGGTCCCGGCGATGGACACATGCAGCACGTGACCTTCACCCAACCTGACGCTGATCACCACGTTGAAGAATGGACCTTCCTGGATCATGGCAAAGAAATGAAGGAAGTGTTCACGCTCGCGCGGGCGAAGTAAGAGCTTGGCCCGGGCTCTCACATTTGGAGTTGCTGTGCTGCTGTGCGCGGCAAGCGCGCGGGCGGCAGGCACGCCTATTCCGCACGGCACGCTGGAACTTATCGCCGAAAAGCAAGGGATCGAAGCGGGACGCACGTTCGATGTTGGGTTGCGTTTCCAACTTGAGAAGGGCTGGCACATTTATTGGGTTAATCCGGGCGATTCGGGCGAACCGCCTCGCGCGGAGTGGCAGCTGCCGGCGGGTCTTAGCGCAGGGGCAATCGAATGGCCTACGCCGCGGCGCTTCGAGACTTCTAGCATCGTGGATTACGGCTACGAGGACGCAGTGCTGCTCATCGTGCCGATGCATGCGGAGGCCAGCTTGGCAGCGCAGCCGACGGCTCGGCTCGACGCCAAGGTAAGGTTGCTGGTCTGCAGCCACGAGATGTGCATTCCGGGCAAGGCAGAACTCTCGCTCACTCTCCCCATCAAAGCGCAGCCGCCTGCGCCGGAGGCTCGGAGCGTTGCTTTGTCCGCTGCCGATTTGTTCGCCGCCGCGCGCAAGTCTTTGCCGCGTCCGGCGCCGGGGAACTGGAAATTCAGTGTGACCGACGTCGGGGATTCTTTCGTGCTGACTGCCAACATTGGCCACCTGAACACGAGTCATCTAGTCACGCAGGCTGTGTTCTTTCCGCTGGCTGAGTCGCAGATTGAAAATGCGGCGCCGCAGAAACTGTCACCAGTAGCCGCTGGCTTCCGGCTGACGTTGCGGAAATCCAATCAGCTTCTCAAACCGATCGCGCGGCTGAAGGGCGTGCTTGTGCTCTCCGAACATTCCCCCGAACATTCGCTGGTGGATCAGTCTTACTTGATTGACGTTCCGGTCGGCAAGCCAGGCGCGGTGAGCAGAAGTTACGCTCTTGGAATTCACCCGGTAGAATCCTTAAAGGAGGGATCACGGATATGAAGCGCTCGACTCTATTCATCAGGCTTCTTTACCCCATGCTCGTTGCTCTGGTAGTGTACGCAATGCCGCCACTTGCCTCGGCTGCGAAAGTCGGCGAGGCGGCGCCGGATTTCACCGGCACGGCCAGCAACGGCAAGACCTTTCACCTCTCGGACTATCGCGGAAAGTATGTGGTCCTCGAATGGCACAACAACGGATGTCCCTACGTGCGCAAACAATACAACAGCGGCAACATGCAACGTTTGCAAAAGCAGTGGACGGGCCAGGGCGTCGTTTGGTTCACGATTCTGTCTTCCGCACCAGGCAAGCAGGGGTATGTGACTGCCGCCGAAGAGAACGACTACATGGCGAAAATGCAGGCTGTTCCTACCGCTGCGCTGCTTGATCCGACGGGGGAGATCGGCCATCTTTACGACGCCAAGACATCTCCGCATATGTTCGTCATTAATCCCCAGGGCGTAGTGATCTACGATGGAGCCATTGACGACAAACCGACAACCGAGCTCAGCGACGTTCCGGGCGCGACCAATTACGTCAGTCTGGCGCTGGAGCAGGCTATGGCCGGCAAGCAGGTCGTGACTGCGGCGACTCGTCCTTATGGCTGCTCGGTTAAGTATGCGGATGCGACGCACTAGCGCTCGCACGACCCTGGTTTATACTGGGGCAATGTCGGGGACCGGCGACAAGACGTTCTACCTTGAGACCTTCGGCTGCCAGATGAATGCGCACGACTCCGAAAAGGTGGTCGGGACGCTTGTGCAGCAGGGGTATCGGCAGGTTCCTACGGTGGAAGAAGCGGGGCTGGTGCTTTATAACACCTGCTCGATTCGCGACAAGGCGGAACAGAAGGTCTTTAACCGTCTGGCGGATTATAAGAAGTTTTGGGCGCTGGGGAAACAGTTTGGCGTCCTGGGGTGCGTGGCGCAGCAGGAGGGGGAGAAGATTTTTGAGCGCGCTCCTTATGTATCGCTGGTCTGCGGGTCGGCTTCTTACCGCAATCTTCCGCAGATGCTGGTGCAGTTGGAGACCGGGTCGCAGCGGGTTACGGGACTTGACGATCGGCTGACTGACGAGTGCTTCGAGACCGAGTTCACGGCTCGGACCAATCCTCATCGCGGGTACATCACGATCATTGAGGGTTGCAACAAGTTTTGCGCTTACTGCGTGGTGCCTTATACGCGCGGCAAGGAGCGCAGCCGCACTTCCTCCTCGGTTCTTGACGAGGCTCGGCAGCTCGTCGACTTGGGCTATACGGAAATTCAACTGCTCGGGCAAAACGTGAATTCCTACCGGGATCCCTCTGGAATTAAGAGCTTTGCTGAATTGCTGGCTGCGGTTGCTTCGGTGTCCGGGATTCGGCGGGTGCGGTTTACTACTTCTCATCCTCGGGATTTTGGACGCGATATTGTCGACGTCATCGATGCCGTGCCAGCGCTTTGCGATCATGTGCATCTGCCCGTCCAGAGCGGATCTACGCGCGTGCTGGATGCCATGCAGCGGCTCTACTCGCGGGATCAGTATCTGGAGCGGATTGCCTGGATTCAGGCGGCGGTGCGCGATATATCTCTTACTAGCGATTTGATTGTTGGATTCCCGGGCGAGACGGAACGGGAGTTTGAGGAGACGCTTTCGTTGATGGACGAAGTTGGGTATGACAGCGTGTTTACGTTCAAGTATTCTCCGCGGCCGAACACGCCGGCGTTGCGACTGGATGACGCGATCCCCGATGCGGAGAAGGCTCGGCGTTTGGCGGTGTTGAATGACAAGCAGAAGCAGATTGGGGCGCGGCGCAATCAGCGGCACGTTGGGCAAGTGCTTGAGGTGATGGTGGAAGGGAAGAATCCGGCGCGGGGACAGTGGATTGGCCGGACTTCGCAGATTAAGGTGATGAACTTTACTGTGCCCAACGGCGTTGAACTTAAGACTGGGAGCTACGTCCGCGTACTTGTTACGGGTAGCTTTCCGAACAGCTTGGTGGGAGAGATGGCCGGCTAGCGCCGCGTGATCAGTTATTCGGTTGGTTTGAGGTTCCACATGGAAGTTGAAATGAAAATTCGCGGGCTGATGATGGACCCGGTTTCGAACATGCCGATTGTGTTGCTCAAGGACGTTGGCAGCGATACGGTGCTTCCCATCTGGGTGGGCGTGTACGAAGCCAATGCCATCGCGCTCGAAATTGAGAAAGTCAACACGCCTCGGCCCATGACGCACGACTTGATAAAGAACGTGCTCACCGGGCTCGACGCGCTGGTCCACAAAGTGGTGGTCACGGAACTGAAGGACGACACTTTCTACGCCGTCATCTGGTTGGAAAGGGAAGGCCACGTGGTGAGCATCGACTCGCGTCCGTCGGACGCGCTGGCGCTGGCGTTGCGCGTGGATTGCCCCATCTTTGTCGAGGACGAGGTTCTGAAGAACTCGAAACAGGCCGCCAATAACCCCGTGCCGGCCGTTAACAGTGAGGAACTCCGCAAGTGGCTGGAAGACCTGGGCGATGATGACCTCGGCAAGTACAAGATGTAGGCAGTGACAGTTCTTCTCCATGCCTGATTCCGCCGAACAGCTCCAGCGGCTTTACCTGGCGGGATTCGAACTCCAGACATTCGAGCGCTATCCCAAGTGCATTGGCGTGGTGCGCGACAATTGCGTCGCGCTGCTTGTGCCGGGCGTCGACGGCTTGCAAATTTTAGGCACGCCCGGCTGGCGCATGGGCGAGGTGATGGGCGTGCTCACCGAAAGGGAAGGACGGAAGGTCTTTCAGGCGAAGAGCGAAGTCGTGGAGGCGACGACCGAGCGGCTGGAGGCATTGCACAGATTTCGCGATGACCTTGCGGAGCTGCTGCACGCGCGGAGTTAATGCGTCATCTGCCAGATTCCAGCTGTTCTTTCATCCAGGTCAGGATGGTCGGAATCAGATCCTCATAGAACTTATTGTTGACGGTAAAGCCGTGGGTCATACCATCGATCTCGAGGTAGCGGGCGTGTCCGGGATGGACCTGGTTCACAATTTGCGCGATGGCCTCGCTATCCGCATGGCTCATGATGCTGTCGGCCGTGCCGCGAATGACGAATACGGGCTGGTTGACGCGCTGCCAAGCTTCGCCCAGGTTCAGGGCTTGCAACTGCTGATAAAAAGCCGCACGGCGGCCGTACTGGCCGTCCGGGGAATCGTACCAGAGACTTTTCCATTCGGGATGTTGGGCGATGATTTGGCCGGGCGTCATGCCTTTCATCAGGTACAGAGTATAGAACTCGACGAAGGCCTTCACGGCGGTGTTGACCTCAGCTGGTGATTTGCCCTGTTCCATCAGGCGACGGCGTTCCAGTTCCAGCATGTGCTCGTACCACGTGCGCCCCCAGGAACTGGCAGCAATGTATCCGCACACAGGATGTTGGCGGGGAACTAGCGCTGCGGTCCCGCCCCCGTTGCTGAGGCCGATCACGAAGATCTTCTCCGGGTCGATAAAGTCATACTTGAGCATTGCGTCGAATGCGGACTGATAGCCGGACAGTTCTTCCGTGAAGTCGGCCTGGCTGCAGTCTCCCTGGCTTTCGCCCACGCCGGGCTTATCCATGCGCACCGTCGCGTAGCCGGATTGCTCGATCAGTCGGCGCAAGAGAACTCCGAAACCGTCCTTTGTATCGGCGTCGGGATATTCCATGGTGTCACAGCTCAGCCAGCCCACGAAGAAGATGACAGGAACCTTGCCGGTGGCGTTGTTCGGACGGGTGATGAAGGTTCGCAGGCCTTGGCCGTGGTTGTCTTGCGCCCAACCGTAGAGTACCTGCGCATTCTGAAAGTGCTCACGCTTGGGCTCGGGTGGTACCGTCTGGCTCAGAAGAAGTGGCCTGACGACAGCGATGGCAATCAGAAGAAGAGCAGCCGTGCTATTTCGCGGCATAGTTGGACCTGGCCAGTTTCGAATCAAAAGGGTTTCGATCTATCAGACGTGGGAAGAGGGCTATGGTAATCAGTCCAGCGGACTCGTGACATGGATATACGGGATTCAAGAGCGTGGACTGGAGAGCGAGGAACGCAGCGTTTCATTGAGATCATTCCGCTGGGGCCTTTGAAGGCTGTTCAGGACCATCTGAGGATGTTGCTCGGGCAGTTGGAGCGTTAGTTGGCGGATGTGCTTCCGCGTTACTTCACATAATACCTGTTATCGGACATTGGCGATCGATTGGCGCTTCACGCAACTTCGACCACGTACACGGCCCACGGCGCAATCTTTACCTCACTCACCCAGCTATAGGGTTCGCCTCCCCGCGCCAACGGCTCGTATTTCTGCAGCAGCTGTAACCGGGCTTCTTCGAAAACTTGGCGGTATGCTTCATCGGTCCATAGGATGTCCTCTACCGGGCGCCGATCAGCGTGATCGGTCACGATGATGCGGACTTTGTCCCCCGACTTCGCGAGTTGGTTCTCGGGAAAATCCTTCGTCGAAAACGACGCCCACTCGTGGGTGTAAATTTCTGGCCTGGAGACAATCATTACGAGCTTTCCGTCAGGGTTGAGGAGGCGGCCGATGTCTTGCAGGATGCGCACCTTGTTGTCGTTGTTCTTGCCCCCGATATTGTCGAAGGTGAAGGCAGCGAGCACCAGATCATAAGTTCCGGATGGAAATGCGCTTAGGTCGTCCCCTGGAATCAATTGGTAGTCGCCGGAGGGGTCGAGTTCGCGCGCCTTGCGGACCATGTCCTCGGCAATATCAACTCCCGTAACCTCGAAACCGAGTTGGCGCAGGAAACGCGTAGACCGTCCTGTGCCGCAACCGAAGTCCACACTTTTGCGGCCGCGAACATGCTCGCCTAGGATGGCAGGGATGTCCCGATACGCTAAGTGGTACGTGTTCTTAAACTCCAACGTGGCGTAGGCTTCGGCGCGGGCGCCGTCTTCATAGCAGTTGGCGAAGGTCACGGATTCCCTTTCCTTCGAGGACTCAACCGGTCCCCAAGCGTCTGAGTATACTGCCCATTCCACTGTGCGTCGGTGATGTGGGGCGGACGGGTGAGGGCGCCCGTCGCTCCACCGGACTACGCGGGAAACACGATGCTCGGATGAAACAGCGTACCCGCGATTCGGGTGGCGATGGCGATCAGGTCGTGTTGGCCGTAGAAAACCTTCACTTGTGGAGCTCGCGACATTTCCGGTAGATTCACGGCGCGGCCACTGCGGATTAGAGCGGCGCTTTCCTCATTCGCGGTGACGCACGGCAACTGCGGCACCAACTTCCTGGGATGGACAAACATTGTGAGTGCAAATGACTCGGCGCTTCCCTGCTGCCTCGCGGTTTCCAACGCTTCGAGCGAGTGCGCATCTTCGATGGCGAACTCGGCGACGGCGGTGCGTCGCAGGCTGGCCAGATGTGCGCCGCAGCCCAGCCTCTGGCCTATCTCGTGGGCCACCGACCTGATGTATGTACCTGAGGCCACGCGCGCGCGGAAGGTGGCTCGATCGGCGGCAATGTCCAGAATCTCGAATTCTTTAATTTCTACTTGGACTGGCTTGAGTTCGACCGCTTGCTTTTTGCGGGCGAGTTTGTAGGCTGGGACTCCGGCTATTTTCTTGGCGGAAAATGGCGGCGGCATCTGCTCGATGGTGCCCTGAAATTGCGCAGCCAGAGCGCGCACCTGGTCGCAATTGAGATGGACGTCTTGCACGGGCGTCGTGGGCTCGCCGTCGGCATCGTAGGTGTCGGTCGCGAAGCCGAAGCGAATCACGCCTTCATAAGTCTTCTCGGAATGGACGTAGAACTGCGCCAGGCGCGTGAGGTTGCCGAGGACAATTGGTAGGACTCCGGTGGCCGCGGGGTCAAGGGTTCCCAGATGACCGACCGCGCGCTGACCGAGAATTCGGCGCACGCGGTTGACCACGTCGTGCGACGTCAGCCCTGGCGGTTTATCGATGATTACGACACCGTTCATGAGGATTTGTAATCTGGTAATTTGTAATTGGTAATTTAAAGGCGAGATCGGCATCAAATTACCGATTACCAATTACAAATTGCCAATTAAATGATCCCTCTTCGTGACGATCAGCCCAGTTTCTCGACGCCGTTCGTCAACTATTTTCTGATCGTGCTGAACGTGATGGTTTTTCTGTGGGAGCTTTCGGTCAGCCATCGCGCGCTGAATTCCTTCATGATGGAGTTTGGCGTGGTTCCTCACCATACGCTGGCGGTACTGACCGGACATTCCTACGATAGCCTGGATACGGCCATTCTGCCGTTGTTCACTGCGATGTTTCTGCACGCCTCATTCTTACACGTGGGGGGGAACATGCTCTTCCTGTGGATCTTCGGCGACAACGTCGAAGACCACCTGGGACACTTCACGTATCTCGTGTTTTACGTAATCAGCGGATTGGCGGCAGGCGCTACGCACATTCTGCTGAACCAGGCCTCGCGGGTACCCAGCATTGGCGCGAGCGGCGCGATTGCCGGCGTGCTGGGCGCGTATTTCATTCTGTATCCGCGGGCGCGAGTGCTGGTCTGGTTTCCGCCGATATTCTTCTTTCACGTTCCGGCGTGGCTGATGCTCGGCTACTGGTTCGTGATGAATTTCCTGAGTGGCACGGCTACCGCGATTGCCGAAACCAGCCAGAGTTCCGGCGGTGTCGCTTTCTGGGCGCATGTGGGAGGCTTCGTCGCAGGCGTGGTCATGATTAACATATTCCGGGAGCGGCCGCATCGATACCGTTATGGGACGTGGTGAGGCACCTCTCAGCTGTTAGCTCTCGGCTCTCAGCGACGCGGTTCCGGAGCGGGGCCAGGGGGCAAGACCTCTTGCTCCCCGACGTTTACTTTCCGCCGGGTGACGAACCATACCGCTGCAGTCCAGGTGGGAAAGAGGTCCGCGGCGGGAATGAGTTTCGCCGCGGCCGTTGGCAAGAAAGCCCAATGCCATCCGAGCAAGCGAATCATCACGTAAGCGACAATGAGATCCAGGATCGAGTCGGCGGGAGACAAGGCACCCTCGGCAAAGAGTGGAAACGCCGCGATCTGCAGGACGTCGGCGGCGATGGCTACGGCCCAAGCCGTGCGGTGCTCCGGTTTCAGCGATTTGCAGTAGTCGAGGAAGGACATGGCCTTTTCTTCGTCGATAGTCGCTAGTCGTTAAAGACGCCTCAACCTTAGATGCTCAGGCAGTCGGCGGCGTCACTGCTACCGGAGGCCTGTTCCTACAGTACTCCGATTGAAGGCATCACCACGACTTCTTCTGCGGTTGTATTCTCGGGCAAGAGCAGTGCATCGACTACCGTGCGCGCGACGGTTTTGGCGGACATCATTTTGCCCCTGGGCGCTTTTGGCCACGGCGTGTCCCAGAACGCGGTGTCGGTTGCGCCGGGCATGAGGGCGATCACGCGAATTCCCTTTGGCCTCAACTCCTCGCGCAGTGTGTTGGTAAACCCGAGGGCACCGTGCTTCGACGCATTGTAGGCTGCCGACCCCGGGAAGACGCGCTCGGCGGCAATCGACAAATTGTTCACAATTGTGCTGCCGCGCTTCATCACGGCGAGCGCCGCCTGCGTCGTGAGGAACAGGCCGTTGAGGTTGGTGTCGATCACTTCCATCCATGTGGGATAGGGCAACTCGCTTACGGTGCGATTGGGATGTCCAATGCCTGCGTTGTTGATCAGGATATCGAGGGGACGGTGCAATCCGCGAACCAGGGTGAAGAGGTAATCGACGGAGTCGGGGCTGCGGACGTCGCAGGACTGTGCCAGGACATCGACGTTCAGCTTGTCCAGTTCAAGGCGCGCTCTGCCTAGGGCACGCGCGTCGCGGCCGGTGATGATCAGATTGCATCCCTCACCCGCCAGTGCACGGGCGATGGCGAGACCGATGCCACGGTTAGCGCCGGTGATGAGGGCGAGGCGGCCGGAGAGTGTGGGTTCGCTAGTGGGTTTGCGTTTCGGCATTCGGCATTTTTCAACTTATTGCAATTACCGCCAGCTTACGAGCAGGAAGGTCCGCGACTTCAGAAATGGCTGCCGAGCTGCACTCGGCTTGGACAGCCGAGGGCGGCTGTCCCTACGCGAGCATTGCCGTCCCCGCACGAGGCTCAACCATCACACGCCATTCGATCTTTGGCGGATCAGCGACAGGAACTCGGTTCGGGTTTCCTCTTCGCTGCGGAAGCTGCCGAGCATGGAAGAAGTTACAGCCGACGAATGCTGTTTCTCGACGCCACGCATCATCATGCACAGATGCCGCGCCTCGATGACCACCCCGACGCCCTGCGGTTCGATGGCGCTCTGGATCGCCTCCGCAATTTGCGTGGTCAGCCGCTCCTGGATTTGTAAACGGCGCGAGAAGGCGTCGATGAGGCGAGGTATTTTGCTCAGGCCGATCACTTTTCCGTTCGGGATATACGCTACGTGCACCTTGCCAAAAAACGGCAACAGGTGGTGCTCGCACAGGCTGAACATCTCGACGTCTTTCACGATCACCATCTCGTCATAGCTGACGGTGTACAGCGCCCCGCGCAAAAGCACTGCGGGATCTTCCTTGTAGCCCTTGACGAGAAACTGCATGGCCTTCTCGACGCGCGCGGGCGTGCGCGAAAGACCTTCGCGATCGGGATCTTCGCCGAGGCGGACAATCATTTCGCGCACCAGTTCTTCGTAGGTGGCACTGGTCAGGGTGGCTGGTACCGTGGTTGATTTCATAGCGTCTTGGTCGTTGGGCGACCGTTTTCTCCCGCATATTCAAACGAGTTCATCATCGTCTCTTCAATCCGTACCTTCTCTAGATGAGCCTTACGGAAGCCGCGCTTCACAATATCGTAGATTGCGATGCACAGATTCTCCGTGGTCGGAACATTGTCGACAAATTCTGACAGCAGGTTCAGATTCTGGTGGTCGTAATGTTCGACGATCTCGTTGTGCACGAAGCCATCGAGATCGACCAGATTGCAGACCATACCGGTCTGGTCGTCGACCGGTCCGCTGACGGTGACTTCGAGCATGTAATTGTGCCCGTGCCCGTAGGGATTATTACACTTGCCGTAGGTCGCGCGGTTTTCTTCCTCCGACATTTCGTCGCTATGCAAGCGGTGCGACGCCGAAAACATGTAGCGGCGGGTCAGGTGCGCCTTCATGCTTCCCCGTAAAAATCGACAAACAGGTCCGGCGTTTCATAGACGCGCACGCGATGCAACTGCGCCGCATTGAGTTTCGGCACGAGACGCTGCCAGATGGCGATGGCGAGGTTCTCGGTCGTTGGGATCCTGGTGAGGAACTCGGGCACCTCCTTGTTCAGGAAGCGATGGTCGAGCGCGTCGAGCACTTCCCTGCTCATGACGTCCTTTAGTCGCTTCAGGTCGACTACGAATCCGGACTTCGGATCGACGGCGCCCTTCACCGTGACTTCCAGGGTGTAGTTGTGCCCGTGCCCGTTCGGATTATTGCACTTGCCGAAGATTCGCTGGTTCTCTTCCGGAGTGAATTCCGGGTTGTGATAGTAGTGCGATGCGGAAAATTCCGCTTTGCGTGTGAGATAGACCATAGAAAAAGCTCTCAGCTGTCAGCTGTCAGCTCTCCGTTCTTGATCCTTAATTCTCAATTCGTGGAATTGCTCTTGCCGTTTGCATGTCGGCAGGAGCACGTCCGCCTGGCGTGCCAACATAGTAGGCACGGCCCTTCCACCACACCAGCCCTTTCGCGTGGGCCTGCTTCGAGCGCAGCAGCAGATAAGCGAACATCGGCAGGCCGCAGGCGATGGCGATCAGGTTATTCTCGGTGGCGAAGTGTGCGGTGCGAATTCGCCGGTACACGAACAGCCAAATAGCGGCGAATGCAATCCACGCGAAGTGATGGCCGGCTGCGCCAGACACGGCGACGCCGAGCGTCAACCACGCGGCGAGCCACCAGAACAAGCTCTGCATCGCCAATCGCTCGGGTTGAGGGAACAAGAGTGCGAGGTTCTTCGTCCAGCCTTCGCGAAGCTGAGCCCAGTTGCGGTACATGCGGGTGCGCACGGCGTCTCCGCCATAACGGAAGTACAGGCGCTTGCCTGCATCGCGGAACAGCTGCGCCAGCGCAACGTCCTCAAGAATTTCTGTGGCCACTGCGGCGTGACCGCCGACAGCGTCGTAGGCTTCGCGGCGGACAAGAATATATTGGCCATTCGCGGCTATGACTTCCGAAGTCTGGTCGCGTACTTTCTGGGGCGGATACTGCGTCGCCAATTCTGCGAAGATTACGGGCATCACGGCTCGCTCGGCGAAGGTCACGACCACCTGCTCGGGCGAGTACGACAACAAATCAGCCCGCTCTGTCTTCGCCTCCGTTAGAGCCCGCGCCAGCGATCCGGGCTGATGCACAGTATCCGCGTCGGTGAACAACAGCCATGGCGAGCACGCCTTTTTGGCTGCGGCAATTACCGCGTTATTCTTCCCCGTCCAGGTCTTTGTTGTTAGGTTCTTCCCTGTGCCTTGCCAGGACAGAGGCTCCGGGGAAATCCCCCGCACGCGGGCAAAACTATGCACGATTTCTGGCGTGCGATCCGCGGAGCCGTCGTCGACCACGATGATCTCGAAAGCCACGCCGGTCTGGGCCGTCAGTGACTTTAGGCAGTCGCCGATGTTGGCTTCTTCGTTCCGGGCCGGGACGATTATCGAAACCTCAGGGATCGAGGCCTGGGCAATCGGAAACTCGGGCACCGCGGCTGGGCGTGAACTATCCATCAGTTTTTCGTTATTATAACGATGTGAGACGAACGCTTGCTGCCACGCTCCTAGCCGTTGGATTGCTGTCTGCCCTGATTGGATGCTACAGCGGGAGCCATCCCGCCCGCATCGGCTCGAATGCCCCGGACTTCACCGTGCAGGATTCCGACCACAAAGTCACGCTCAGCCAGTTTCGCGGGCAGGTTGTGCTGCTGAATTTCTGGGCGACGTGGTGTCCGCCGTGTGTCGAGGAGACCCCGTCGCTGGTCCAGATGCAGACTCGTTTCAAAGACAAAGGCGTGGTAGTACTCGCCGTCAGTATTGACGCGGACGATGCGGCGTACCATAAGTTCCTCAAAGACTACAGCGTCAACATGGTCACCGTGCGGGATGAGTCGCAGAAAGCGGCTAGGCTCTACGGCACATTTGGCTGGCCGGAAACCTACGTGATCGACCGTAACGGAGTCATCCGCCGCAAATTTATCGGCCCCGTGGACTGGACTAGCCCAGAAGTCACGGATTATTTGAGCAAACTGTGAATTACTCAGCGTTGATCTACTTGTAACTGCAACGGCTACGGAGGAGCAGCTATGAGGCGGCTGGGGAAATGGTTGCTGATCGGGGGTGTCGCGCTCGCCGCCGTTCTGGCGATTGCCGTCACTCTGACCATCGGGTGGCGTCCGTTCATCGGGCCGAAAGCGCGTCCGCTCACACGCCGCACTTTTGAACGTACGCCGCAGCGCCTGGCGCGAGGGCGATATATCGCTACGGCTCTGAGCGGCTGCGTGTATTGCCATTCCCCTCATGATTGGTCTGCTCCGGGGACACCCATCATACCGGGCTCGGAAGGTGCAGGAGAGGTTCTGCCGTACAACGATCTCCCAGGGCGCATCGTCGCGCCCAACCTTACGCCTGATCTCGAAACTGGGGCTGGCAACTGGACGGACGATCAACTCGCCCGCTCGATTCGCGAGGGCATTGGACACGACGGCCGGGCGCTTTTTCCCATAATGCCCTACCCGCATTACCGGGAAATGTCGGATGAGGATCTGGCGTCCGTTATCGTGTACTTGCGATCACTGCCGGCGGTGCGCCGCGAACTGCCGAAGACTGAGATCATCTTCCCGGTAAAGTATCTGATCCGCAGCGTGCCCGAGCCTGTCACCTCGCCAGTCGGCGATGCGGACACGTCTGATCCGGTCAAAAGCGGATCGCATCTGGTCGATTTGGCAGGCTGCATCGACTGTCACACTCCGCAGGTAAAGGGTGAAAACCTGCCCGGCCTGGAGTTTGCCGGCGGGACGACCTTTCCCGGCCCGTGGGGAAATGTCGCGAGCGCGAACCTTACCCCGGATGCCACAGGAATTCCGTATTACGACGAAGCTCTTTTTCTGCAGGTTCTCCACAGCGGATATGTCCGGGCGAGACCGCTGAGTCCTATCATGCCAGTCATGGTCTACACGAATCTGACTGACGGTGACTTGAAAGCCATGTTTGCTTACCTGCGTACTTTGAAGCCCGTGAAGCATCGCGTGGACAACTCTGAACCGGCCACCGAGTGCAAGGTATGCCGTCAGAAACATGGTGCCGGGGCGGAGAATTAGTTGGGGAGACCTACAGTTTCACCTTTCGCAATCGCAGTGAGTTCGTAATCACCGACACCGAACTAAGGCTCATCGCCGCTGCGGCCAGAATCGGGCTGAGCAACAATCCGAACACCGGATACAGCACGCCTGCGGCAATCGGCACTCCAATTGAGTTGTAGAGAAACGCGAAGAACAGGTTCTGCCGGATGTTGCGCATCGTTGCCTGGCTCAATTTCCGTGCCCGCAGAATTCCTTCAAGGTCTCCTTTAAGCAGCGTGATGCTGCCACTTTCCATCGCGATGTCGGTTCCGGTGCCCATGGCGATTCCGACTTGCGCTTGCGCCAGCGCGGGCGCGTCGTTGATGCCGTCGCCCGCCATGGCAACTACGCGGCCCTCGTTCTGCAGACTCTTCACGATCTCGGCTTTTTGCGCCGGCAGAACCTCGGCTTTGAAGTCTTTGATTCCTAGGCTCCGCGCCAATTCTTGAGCCGTCGCCTGATTGTCGCCAGTGAGCATCAGCAACCGGATTCCCTGGACTTTCAGTTCGCGCAACGCCTTAGACGTCGAGTTCTTGAGTGGATCCGCAACGGCGATGGAGCCAACATACTGATCGTTGACCGCCACATGAATTGTGGAAGAGCCAGCGGGTTGAAGAGCTCCCACCGCATGTTTTTCTGCGAATGCCGCGACATGTTTCATCAGGAGAGCGTTGCCAACTGCAAGTCTCTGGCCCTCCACAGTCCCTCTCACTCCCTGGCCCGGAACAGATTGAAAATTGATGGGCTCGCTCAAGCTGAGCTTTTCTTCATTCGCCTTCGTGATAACCGCAGCACCCAGTGGATGCTCGCTGGCGCGCTCCAGACTCGCTGCCAGCCGCAGAAGCTCGTTCTCTGAAATCTGTGCCATCGAGACGACTGATACCACCTTCGGTTTGCCTTCGGTCAGGGTTCCGGTCTTATCGAAGACAATGGTGTCCACCTTTTCGAGAGTCTCCAGCGCTTCGGCATTCTTGATGAGCACGCCCGCATGTGCGCCGCGTCCGGTACCGACCATGATCGCCATCGGCGTCGCCAGTCCCAGCGCGCACGGACACGCGATGATCAGCACGGCCACGGCGTTCACGATGGCATGCGCGAAACGCGGCTCTGGTCCGAACGCTACCCACATAATGAATGTCACCACCGCAATCGCGATCACCGCCGGAACAAACCACCCGGCTACTTTATCCGCCAGCCGTTGGATCGGGGCGCGCGTGCGCTGTGCCTGGCTGACCATCTGCACGATCTGCGCCAGCATGGTTTCGCTGCCGACGCGCTCGGCTCGCATCACGAATGCTCCCATGCGATTGACGGTCGCACCGATCACCCTGGACCCGGCCGTTTTCTTCACCGGCAGCGGCTCTCCCGTGATCATCGATTCATCCACGGCGCTCAATCCATCGAGCACAACGCCATCGACCGGAATCTTCTCTCCCGGACGGACGCGCAACCGATCTCCGGGCTTCACTTCTTCGAGAGGGACATCGTGCTCCGAACCGTCTCCTTTGATTAGCCGCGCCATCTTCGGGCTTAGATCGAGCAGAGCGCGAATCGCGCTCGATGTCTGGCTGCGTGCGCGGAGCTCCAGTACCTGCCCCAGCAATACGAGCGTCACAATCGCCGCCGCCGCTTCGAAGTAAACGTCCGGGCGGTCGCCCATGCTGCGGAACGACGACGGAAAAATCTGCGGGAATAGTGTTGCTACCAGGCTGAACCCATAGGCGACACCAGTGCCCATTGCAATCAGAGTGAACATGTTGGTGCTGCGATTTACCAGCGACGCCCATCCGCGCTCGAAGAATGGCCAGCCGCCCCAGAGGACCACTGGCGAGGCGAGCAGCAGTTCGAGCCACGGCAAACCCCAGTTCCACGGCGACGCCATGAAAAGATGAGGTGAGAGCATGCTGCCCATGGCAATCGCCAAGAGCGGCGCGGTCAGCGTCAGACTGATCCAGAACCGCCTCGTCATGTCGCGCAGTTCGGGATTGTCTTCTTCGAGCGTCACGGTGCGCGGCTCCAGTGCCATGCCGCAAATCGGACAACTCCCCGGCTGGGCTCGCACGACCTCGGAATGCATCGGGCAGGTGTATTCGGTCGTCGTCCTAGTCGCGGCCAGCGGCGGCGACTCGGGATCAAGCGCCATTCCACACTTCGGACACGGGCCCGGCCCGACTTGCCGTACCTCTGGGCACATCGGGCAAACGTAGGCCTGAGTGTCCTTGCCGAGTCCGCCTGTCTGCTGAGAACTTGCAGCCGACTTGCTCAGCGTTGGCATGATCAGGCTCGGAGGAGCACCTAGAGACACCAGTCCCGATGCCATCGTCATTGGCTTGGGCGCGGAGGACAGAATCTTCTCGGGATTCGCCTGGAACTTCGCCAGGCAACCGGCGCCGCAGAAGAAATATTCTTTCCCGCTGTACAGCGTCTTGAAACGTGCGGCGGCCGGATTCACATCCATCCCGCAGACGGGGTCTTTCTGCTGCGCCTTGGCGGAGGACTGTGCGGAGTTCGGGATGTCGACGGGGTCGAGGTGGTCCATAGTCTAGACGAGCAGATCGCGCTTGGCGGAATCCAGCCGTTATTAGATACTTATATTAGATACCCAAAGAGTAATCCTCGAACCTGTTGCCTGGGGAGAAATGAAATGACCTACCTTGAAGCCGCCTACCGCTACCAGACTCCGCCGGGAGAAGCTGAGTTGCGCGCCATTGACAGTGTCCGCGAGGTCTATGGCATCCAGCGGATCCGGTTCAACGAGAAAGAGCGGACGGTGCGCGTGCTGTTCGACGCTTCGCGCTTGAAGGGCGACTCGGTAGCGAAGTTGCTGCGTGAGGCCGGTATCGACGTGCGGGAGCAACTGGTTCTCGCCTGAGGGGTCTCGCCTGAGGTTTCCGGCGGTAGCTGCGGAGGGATCACCCGGCACTCCGTCCGTTTCGCGGCTAGCCCTCGTTTTCCAGGAGGACTCTCGGGGGGAGGGCCGGGAAACGGAACGGAGTGCACCTCGGCGTCAAATTTCGACGTCAAACGGAAGATTTGCAAAGGGGCATTCGGAAAGACCTCTGGCCGAAGTATTTTCCCAAATGCCCCGTTGCGCGCCACTTCGTCTGCCCCAAGGAGGAGCATGTCGCGTGCCATTGCTAAGGCATTGCCAACATGTATAGGTAGAACGCGGCGCCGGGTAGGTTTTGCGTGACGCCGGAAACTTTTACTCTAAATTTACAATTGCTTTACATGGCGGGTCACCGATTTCCACAGCCAGTGCGGGGTTTGGCGTGAATCGGAAAGCGCAAAATCGCACCCGCGCCCAGCGTTTGGGACGAAGTTTTCGGCGGGCAGGTTCGGCGAAACGCTTCTGTTTCCGCTATAATCCAGAGACGCAAATCCGCCACGATGCGCCCGTAGCTCAATTGGATAGAGTGCTTGGCTACGAACCAAGAGGTTGGGAGTTCGATTCTCTCCGGGCGCACCATATTACTTCCCACCGGGATTTGCGCCGAAAATCGGCTTGAGCTTTCGAATCCCGAAAAGGAGAAACTCATGTGAAAAGCAGTCTCTTGGCTGGGTGTCTGCTGGCGCTCGTCGGTGCGGCAACCGCTATCCACGCCCAAGTCAATTCCTATAAGGACGGTACTCCGCGGGTCTCGGGGTATCGATCCGAGGTTCTGGCCGAGGTCATGATCCAGGAGGACAAGTTCCTGCGTCTGGCGGAGGCCATCCCTGCTGATAAATACCCTTGGCGTCCGACGCCCGATGTGCGCTCCTTCGCCGAAGTTTTTCTGCACGTCTCGGCGGCCAACTACAACGTCTATAAGCTGGTTGGGGCACCTCCGCCGCCCGGGTTCGATGTGAAAGGATTCGAGAAGTCTACCACCGACAAGACCAAAGTTATCGCCACCCTCAAGGACTCATTCGCCCATGCCCGCAAGGCGATCACGGCTATGTCCGACGCCGACCTCGACAAGAGCCTGGACTGGTTCGGCGGCAAGAACGCCGAACGGGGCGTGCTCCTGTTTATCACCCGCCACGCTGCCGAACACCTGGGCCAGTTGATTGCCTATGCGCGTTTCATCGGAGTGGTTCCGCCGTGGACGGAGGACATGCAGAAGCAGCAGCAACAAAAAACAGAGGCTGCGCCGAAGGCTAAGCAGTAATAATCGTTGCCGAAAATTCGAAAAAGAATCGAAGCAAAATCCTTGCTGGCTGTCTGCAACGCAATCAGTCGTGTCGGGCCACCGCGGCCAGCACCGTACTGGTAACTTGCCTGAAGGCCTCCGAGGCGGGATCGATCAATTCGAAATGGCCAGCGTGCGGAATCTCCAGCAACTGGACCGATTCGCCCGCATTCTTTTTCTGCATGGCATAATCGCGGCTGAACTCGGGCGGCACGATGTCATCTTCGGTGCCGTGGAGCAGCCACTGCCGGGCATGCGGTATGCTGAGCTCCATCGGATCGGCTTCCCGGTAGTGCTCGGGCACCGCGTCCGGCTTGCCTCCCAGAAACTCCGCCACGGCGTCGTTGCTCAGATGCAACGCGTAACCTTTCTTCAAGTCAACCACTCCAGCCAACGAAATTGCCCGACGGATCGACGTCTCATGCGCCGCCAGACACAGGGCAAGCTGCCCGCCCGCGGAGTGTCCCATCACCACCACGCTGTCCAGGTCCAGGTGAAATCGGGAATGCTCCTGCTGAACGAACCGGCAGGCTGACCGGATGTCCTCAAACGTTCCGGGCCATCCGCCACCAGCATTGCCGACTCGCCGGTATTCGATGTTGAACGTTGCGACGCCGGCCACTCGCAGCGCTTCGCACAGGTGTCCGGCGTGCGCGCGGTCATACCTCGCGCGCCAATAGCCACCGTGGATATTCAACAGAACGGAGTGCGGTCCCTTCGTATGCGGCAGACGCACTTCGAGAAACTGATTCGCGTCGGCGCCATACGTTACCCGCTCATCGGGTGGCGGCTGCGGCTGGCTCAGAATGTCTTCGGCGGACACAAATCGCTCCCCCGCACAAGCCTTGGAGACCGTCGTGCAACATCACGCTCCGGCCTCAGCGCCGGAAGGCGCTCTCATCATGCAATGCTTCCGGCATGCCTGAAGGCATGCCCTGATACGAATCGTTCTTGCACTACGGCTGCTAGCCCTGCTTCAGCTTCAGCTTGCTCTTATTCTCTTCGATGAAAACCCTAAGATCGGGGACAGCGTCGAGCAGCTTCGTCCACTGTTCATAGTAGAGCGTCACCGGAAAACGGCCGAGTCCATACACGCTGACGCCGCCCTTCTCGCTCACGCGGAACTCTATCGCCCCGCTTCTCTTCTTCGTTTCCACCTGCTTTTCCAGATCGGCCAGGCGAGCTTTCAATTCTTCGTAACTTGGTTCTGTCATCAATTCACCTCGAAGTAATTTCCCCTTATCATAGGGGTGGCAGCCGGCTTTCGTCGAGGCAGGCTGGCGGTCGATCACCGCCAGCCTACTCCCGCGACGGTTTCCCTTTTAGGTGAAAAACTTTATACCATCGCCCGTGGTTCCGTCGCCCGTGACCGCATGGCCTTTTCCGGCATCTCCCGCCGCCACAAGCGTTTACGGTACCTCGGTAATCGGGTAATGGAATTGCGGATGGTAAAATGATGAAAGGAACAAAATGCTGAGTGGAGAACACAGAATGGCGACAGTTCGTAAGAAAAATCTGCTTGAGAGCGTGCCTATGCTGATCCTGCTGGGGCTGCTCGCGGGCGCCGTGGGGGGCCTGGGAATCGGCCTCGTTCAATTGCATTCCATGTCGGCTTCATCGAGCACCGCCAAGTAAATTTCGATTTCCGCAATTTGAATCAATCAAGGTTTGGAGCGGGAGACGGGGATCGAACCCGTGACATCCAGCTTGGGAAGCTGGCGTTCTACCGCTGAACTACTCCCGCTCAACTTCGTTAGACTACCATTCTGCCCTGTCCAAAACAACGTTCCCCCTTTATCGCTGAGAACGTTTGCCTTTCGCGCGCTTTTCGTAACATTTCCGTCCGGGACTTACATCCGAAATTATCCCGGTCACATCGCGGTAGCACTGCGCAGTTGGCATCGGATCTCGCAGCGAAGCGGGCGCCGGCTACTTCTGCGCAGGCCGGATCCCCTTGGCTTCTACAATCGACCATCGCCAGTCTTCGTCGGGACCGGGGGTGATCCCGATATTTTCGTGAAACGCGGTTGTGCTGAAGGGCTTGGCCTCGGCTTTAAGGTGGTAGAGAAGAGTTACGTCGGAACGCCGCTCGACGGCGACTGGCGCCAGGCCTTGGGCGGCCGGAATTACACGCGCACGCGCGGCCGCTTCCGCATCCTCTCCGGGCTTGCGTTCGAGCGTCAGGCCAACGGTGATTTCACGAATGTCCCAGTCCGTTCCATTGAAAACTTGCAGTTGCAGGCTTTCATCTTGAATGGAGCCGGGGCCGTCGAGCTTGAGCAACTCGGTGAGCGGCAAGTCCTCGATCAGCACGGGCTTGATCAGCAGCGAACTTGCCCGGGCGTTGAAAGACAGACTGCAGGTTACGTCGGGTGACGATACTTTGAGGGTATTGCTGGCCGTATCAATAGAAAACACGGTCTTGTCTTCTTTGACCGGCCTTGCGTTCTTGGCGTCCTCCATGACCTGGGCCAGATTGTCGTTATCGATTACCGTGCGGGCTGCGTCCGGCTGCTGTTGGGGCTGCTGCTGCACTTTGTTCTTGCGCAGGTTGCGGGCGAGGTCGCCGAGCGAAGGGGTGTCGTCCTGGGCCGAAGCGGGCAAGGGCGCGAGAAACACGACGAGCAGCACGACGGGCGCGACCAACCGCAAGCTGGGGAATCGGGATCGCATGATTTCGGTCGCTGAGAGGCACGTTCGCGCTCAGCGGTCCATATAGAAAGTTTAGGCGAGCCGGAGAGGAAAAGAAGTTACCGAAGGGACACGGTAGTGCTAGTACTTCCGGGGATGGGAAAGGGGCATGGTGAAAGGGACATGGACGCGCTCAGATCGAAGCGACGCGCAACGGGGCGCGCCCATGCCCTCATCAATCGTTAACATCAATCGCTACTTACAGCAGGCCAGAGGTACGAAAACGGGCGATCGGATCGGTTACCGCCATTGGTTGACGCTTAAAAACCCAGCGCGCCACCGCAATCCCCAATGCCGCGTAACACAGATGCCAGATTTTCATAGAATCGCTCCCCACGCCGGACCTTATACGGGGAGTGACTACGAAGGTGCCGCCGTGAACCAACCTTAACCTCACTCTATCGGCAGGTCTAGGCCACGAAGGTGCCATAAATTCGGACAAAGGTACTCGCCGGTAACTGATTCGCAGTAATTATACGGCGACGGGACGGACCTCTTGCACGTCCGCCGGGCGGGGACGCGCGACTCTCCACCAGCAAGTATTTACTGCGGGGAGCCTTCGATCCAGCCGCCGCCGACGACGATGTCGCCATCGTAGAAAACGGCGGCCTGGCCGGGGGTGAGGGCGCGCTGGCGTTCGTCGAAGGTAACTCGGACTTCATCTGGACCGGCGGATTCAATCATGGCCGGCGCGGGTTGATGTTTGTGGCGAATCTTCACTGCCACGCGCATGGGTTGGTGCAGTTCGGCGGTTGAAATCAGGTTCACCCGGCGAGTGCTGAGAGTGCGCGAGTAAAGCTCTTCATCCTTGCCGACCACCACTTGCCGCGTGTCGTTCTTGATCTGAATCACGTAAAGGGGCGAGCCGGTGGCCACCCCGAGTCCCTTGCGCTGGCCGACGGTGAAGTTATGTACGCCGGCATGCTCGCCGATCACCTTGCCGTCGGTCGTCACCATCTCACCGCCAACCATCTCGCCTGTCGGCCGGTCTCCCTGCTCGGTGAGATAGGCTTCGAGAAAGCGCTTGTAGTCACCACCTGGGACAAAACAGATTTCCTGCGAGTCGGGTTTCTCGGCGATCACGAGGTGGTGCTTGCGGGCGAGTTCGCGCACCTCCGGCTTGGTCATGCCGCCGAGCGGGAACAGAGTGCGGCTCAGTTGCTCCTGCGTAAGGCCGAAAAGGAAATAAGTCTGGTCTTTCGACTTGTCGGCTGGGCGCTTCAGCAGCCAGCGGTTGATCTGCTCGTCAAAGACGACTTGGGCATAATGGCCGGTGGCAATCTGATCGGCGCCAATTTGCCGCGCCACAATCAGAAGCTGGTCAAACTTCAAGTGATTGTTGCAGAGACTGCAGGGGATCGGCGTTCGCCCGGCAAGATATTCCTCGACAAACGGCCGCACTACATCGCGCTCAAAACGCTCTTCGTGATTGACCACGTAGTAAGGGATACCAAGGGTCTCGGCAACGCGGCGAGCATCGTAGACGTCGTCGATCGAACAGCAGCGGCCCTGCACGGATTCGGGCATGCCTTCGTGTCCGGCAAGGCGGCGCTGGTTCCAGAGTTGCATGGTCAGGCCGATGACGTTGCGCCCTTCGGCACGCAGCATGGCCGCAACGGTTGAGGAGTCGACTCCTCCCGACATAGCGACCGCGGTGGTAGGGGCTTCCAACAATGCTAATCCTTCAACCTAATCTGCCTTTGTACGTCAGTTTCCTGAATTTTTTATTTCTTGCTTCTTTTCGTCTATAGAAGATTGAGGAGCATCGCCTTGTTCCACACGGATTCCAGCCGGGCCGGCCACTAGCACTTCGTTTTCCGGCATGAAAAACATCCAATAGTTATCGCGATCGTCGGGGCGGTCAAGATAATCGGCGGGAGAAACCACCAACCGAAAATCGTCGAAAAAAAAGGTCGTCTCTTGAGTGTGAGCGTTAAAGTCGAGGTTGGTCAGCGCCTTTTCTTCGAGCCGCCGGGTCGAGACCGCTATCAGCTTGCGATCGGCATCTGAGTCGACTAATTGGCGGTTACCGCGAAACAATTTCCAATTCGACAAGTAAATCCAAAGATGCCATTGCCCGCGCACGTGGCCGTGGGCACGAACGCGTGGACCGAATTCAAAAGTCAGAAAGCTGCCAACGCCCAGCTTGACCTTCCAAGGTGCGGTTCGAAACACAGGTTGAAAGTATTGACGGATATCGACCACTGTATCCTTCATATTGAGTCTACCCAAACATAGCCAGGCCGACCTGTACTATCGTGCCATAGCTGTATCCCATTCCAGAGACTTCGCGATGCAACTGATCCCATTCGCTATCTGTGAGCTGACGGCCAAGAATTCGCTCAATCTCGCGCACGGCATCGCGAAATTGCCGATTTTGGTCCCGATTACTCAAACTGCGAGACCCTCATTTCGATATGACGGACCGGTAAACGGGGCTAAGTTCTCGCAACCGCCCGACCGTCTCCGGAATCAGGCCTAGCGCGAAGCCTGCATCCTCGGGTGTATTTTGCTTGCCCAGACTAAAGCGAATACTGGCTTTCGCGCGGTCGGGCCGGAGCCCCATCGCGATCAGCACGTGTGACGGCTCGATCGCTCCGGAAGAACACGCCGCGCCGGTCGAGACTGCCAGCCCCTTCAAATCCAGCGCGATGACCAGCGCCTCGCCGTCGATGCCATCGAAATAAATGTTGGTCGTATTCGGCACACGCGGCGCGCCTTCGCCGTTTAGGCCAGTGGCTTCGATCTCGATCAGTTCCCTTTCCAGACGGTCACGCGCAGCGGCCATCCTCAAATCGTCGCCACGCTCGAAGCCGGCGATGGCCAACTCGGCCGCCTTGCCTAACCCTACGATGCCGGGAACGTTCTCCGTCCCGGCGCGGCGCGAGCGTTCGTGGCTCCCGCCATAGAGCATGGGCTCAAGCTGAGTTCCCTTTCGGACATAAAGCGCGCCCACCCCCTGCGGCCCGTGAAGCTTGTGGCCAGAGATGGTCAGCAGGTCACACCCGATTTTGTTGACATCGATTGGAATCTTCCCCGCAGCTTGCACGGCGTCGGTGTGAAAGTAAACGTCGGCTTCGGCGGCGATCTTTCCAATTTCTGCGACCGGTTGCAAAACGCCGGTCTCGTTGTTGGCGAGCATGATGGTGATCAACTTTGTATTCGGCCGGATCGCGCGCTTCACGTTCGCCGGATCGACCAGGCCGCGGCCATCCACCGGAATGTAGGTAACTTCGCACCCCTTTATTGCCAGATGCTTGCAGGCGTTGAGCACGGCGTGATGTTCGATGGTCGAGGTGATGACGTGATCGCCCGGCCCCGGCCCGAAATTTGCCAGCCCAAATATCGCGAGATTGTCGCCTTCCGTACCGCCGCTGGTAAACACGACCTCGGAGGCGCGGCAGCCCAGTAGCGCGCCCACAGATTCACGCGCGCGCTCGACGGCGGCCCGCGTTTCCTGTCCATGATGATGGATGGAGGACGCGTTGCCAAAGTGCTCGCCAAAGTAGGGCCGCATGGCCTCCATGACCTCGGGAAGCACCGGAGTAGTCGCGCTGTTATCGAGATAGACCCGTCGCATTATCCTGTTCCTATTGTACTGATGTCTGGTAGAACAGCGCCTGCTTGAGGAAGCCGCGTAGTTTGCACGTCACTGGACTGGGTCGGCTGGAGTCAACTCTGGAACGATGACCAGAAGATCATACCCGTAAACCAGCCGCTCCATGCCGGGATCTACCGGGGCCGCTTCGGTGAAGCGCAGCTTACGGAGATCGTATAACGTCCAGGCATTTGGAATCTGGTTTGCAATCGCTGGTTTTAGCCAGCTGTAGTTGTTTTCGTCCATCATAACGAATTTCTGAAGCTTAGCCGGGCGCTCGTAGCCTCCGTCAACCCTGCGTGTGCCCTTGGCTCCCAAAACACAAATATGCAACGACGTGCTTCCTTGCGCATCCGCCACCTCGGCGATGTAGTTGCCGAGATCACGCTGGGGAAGTGGGTTAAAGCCCTTGTAGAGGTGCCATTCGCCGAATTTCACCAGCACTTTCTGCGGATGATCTTTCTGCATATGGTCGCCCTGAAGAGCGCCGGCATCAGCTTTCTCAATATCCATCCGGAAGTTACGTTTGAGAAGCCGGGCGCGCTGGTTGTTCGATGCGCGCCAGTCTTGCGCGAACTTGGAATAAATCTCGTGACTTTCAATCAATTCCCGGAACAGTGCATTCGCGACAGAGTTTCCATCGCGCTGCAGCACGGCGGCAACTTCCGCGAGTTCGGAATCAGGGGCTACGAGCAGGAAAAGCTTGTGCACATCGCCTGTCTCTTTGGCGCCAAGGGCGTCCTGCTGTTCCTCGCCTTTCAGTCTCATGATGGCCGTGGTTGCCGCCGGGCCAGGATGCGTGGCCAGAATCTGGTCCAGTAGCCAGCCCGCTGAGCCCAGATACTCCTGATCAAGACCCCAAAGGTAAAAATGAGGGGTATGAGCGACTTGCGCGCAATGCGCTGCCAGATCATTTTCCTGCCGGAGGTTGAGAAAAACGACGCTGTCCGGGTATTGCTGCGTGAGTGCCGCCATGCGCGACAGTCGATCGGGCTTGCCAAATGTGGAGGAGACAAACTCCGCAACCTGTGGCCCGACCTCGACAACCAGATCCGATAGCCCCTGGGGAGCCATGACATCGCAGACCGCAGTCGCGAATTCAGGAATCTCGCGGGTAAAGTGGTCTTCGCCAATGAGCACGTACCGCGCATTGGCGATGGCGCCCTCCAGCACGGGAGCTGCGCTGCCGACGAACTTGCCATTCTCGATGCGCAGGTCGTAACGCGCCTCACGCAGCTTTTGCTCGAAAGCCGATGGCTTCGGCTGCACCGTTTCACCGGCAGCTTGCGCATAGACAATCTGCAGCAGGGTAAGAAAGGCTGCGATGGCTAACGATAAAGATCTCATGGCTTCCAAACGACACTCCCAGCGAATCCACCGGGGAAACATAGTCTACCGTAGAAGACCTTAGTAGAAGACTATCGCTGGAAGAGTGTTCCGGCCGTTCAGTTCCTTGGCGAGCGGGCTTAGCTCGAAATCGTGGAACCTATTCCGGCCAAAGCGCCGCCGCCGTCTTGCTCAGAATCTGCTCGCGCATCGCTTCACTCATGGGCAGAGCTTTGAATTCCTCAAGATTCTGCTTGACGTCCGGAACCCCTGGCCCCGGCCAGTCGGTACCAAACAGCGTCTTGTGCGCAATCTCATCCAGCCGCGGAAAATACTTCAGCAGTGTTTTCGGTGGAATGCCGCTGATGTCGAGATGGACGTTCGCATGCCGCCGGACGAGAAAAAAAGCGGTGTGCATCCAGAGCGGCCGGCCGCCGTGAGCCAGCAGAATTTTGAGCTTGGGGAAATCAACGGCGACATCGTCAACATAGATCGGGTCGCCGTATTTGTTGCGCGCACCGGGGAAAATCGACGTCCCGGTGTGGAACATAACTGGGATTCCATTCGCCTCGGCCGCCCGGTAGATGATTTCGAGTTCCTTCACTCCGTTCAGATAGTCGTTCGGAAACAGCAGTTGATGCGGCGGGTGGATCTTGATCATGCGCAGGCCGAGCCGCAGGATGTGCTCGACATCGGCCATGATGTTCGTGGTGTGCCGCGGATGCAGGCTGCCACAGGAGATCAGGCGCTTGGGATCGTGCCTCGTGTAGTCGGCGACAAACTGATTGACCTCGGACGTAAAGCCGATCACTTCCGGCGCAACGTAGTTGATCAGTGCGGCGCGGTCGACGCCGCAACGATCGAGATATTTCAGGAAGGCCTTGGGCGAGCGGCAATATTCAGCGATCTCATCGAAGTTGGCGCGCTTGCGCTTCATTAATTCGAGCGCATGTGGCTTGAACAGGTCGATCGGCCCGATGTGGATGTGGCAGTCGGTGATCATGATCGGTAGTCAGTGGTCGGCGGCCAGTTCATGAGTGGTTTTGGGAAGAGCACGGCTTCAGCTGTGCCACTCAGCGTCACAAAAATGCAGGCTTTAGCCCCTGAGGGCCGGGCCATCATCCTAGTACAACGGCACTTTCGGATCCACCGTCCGCGCCCAGCCGTCGATCCCGCCGCGCATGGATTGAACTTTTTCGTATCCCTGCTGGCGCAGCCAGTTGGTCACGCTCAACGAGCGCACACCGTGATGGCACATGACGACGATGTGATCGTCGGGATCGAGTTCCTGGTGAGCGCGCGTCGGAATGTCGCCCATCGGAATATGCTTTGCCCCTTCGATGCGCAAGGCTTCGTATTCCCAGGACTCGCGAACATCGAGCAGCGTGAATGTTTCTCCGCTCTTCTGCAGCGCCTTGACCTGCCCCGGAGAGATTTCGAAGTCCATAGTGTTTGAAACCATAGCGTTTGAAATATGAGATTGCGCTGTCATCTTGACCCTGAGCAGAGCCGAAAGGGAAAGACCTTTACATTGCGCCGCCAAATACAGAGATCCTTCGCTTCGCTCAGTATGACAACTGTTAGTGACTCCTCCGCGGCTTTGACGCCCTTTCTAGCGTAGTCAGACTCACCAGCGCGGCCAGCGCCCAGAGCGCGCCGGTTCCAATGCGAGCGGTACGCACACCGGCGGATGGAATGTTTTGCCACAGCGTCAACCCACAGCCGACCACAAAATTGACAACGAGCAGGCCAAAGAACAGCCGCTCGCGTAAACAGCGCGTGTCGAGCGCCAGTCCAGCCAGCAGAAGGATCCACACGATATAGGTCGCGGCGGTCCATAGGTCGTGCGGCCAGTCATAATCGTTCTGCGTGACGCGGGCAAAGGAAACCCACGTGAAGTAGGCACAGCCGAGGAAGCCGGCCACGCCCCACAACGGCGTGCGGCACATCAAGTGGCGGGAATGGCGAGGCTGCTGCGCCACCTTCTTCGTTCCTGCTTCCGCTCCGACCCCGGCCTTCCCGTTTTCTATTTGCCTGTCCATTTCGGGTTGCGTTTTTCGAGGAAGGCAATGATACCCTCGCGCGCGTCTGCGGTCGAGATGAGTTCATCCAGGTAAATCTTCTCGGCCCGGGCCAGGCCTTTGTCAAAGTGAATGGCATCCCACGCGTAAATGGCCTTCTTCGCGCTGGCGAGCGCGGCCGGGCTGAGTTGGCGGAGGTCACCAAGTGTCCGCTCAACCACCGATTCGAGTTCCTCAGCCGCCACCGATAGGTTCGCCAAGCCCATCTCCGCGGCTTCGTCCCCCGAGAACTGGCGTCCGGTAAGGATTAGCTCGCTCGCACGCTTCTGGCCTGTCAGCGTGGCCAGCACCACCGCCGCAACCGGCGGATAGCACCCCAGCTTGATTTCAGGAAATCCCCAGGTGGCATCGCGCGCCGTGTAAACCATATCGCAGACGGCGGCAAGTTCCGCGCCCCCGCCCAGGCAAGTGCCGCGGACTGCGGCAATCGTGACTTTGCGCGAAGCCACGATCGCGCGAATCACCGCGTGAAAACTCGTCAGCATGTCGTGAATCTGTTCGGGGAGGTGGGCTTTAATATCCACTCCGGCGGAGAAAGCATAAGCATCGCCTTCGAAGAGGATGACGGAGATGTCGCTACGCGCTTCTAGTTCCGCGAGCGCTTGCTGAAGTTCGCGCGCCATCCGCAGATCGATGACGTTTAGCGAAGGGTTAATCAACCTGACGCGGCCGACGGACTCCGCGACTTTTGCTTCGACGCGACTTGTGACGGCGGTGGCCATCTTGGGAGTAAATCTTTACCACAGGGAGCACCGAGTGCACAGGGAATGCGGAAACTTTCTTTACGCTTTTTCCCCTGACTCCCGTGCCTTCGTGGAGGGTTCATTTCATGCGGGCAAAAGTGCGCGCCCTACACGAGCTAAATATTGATCGCTGATTTGCGCGGCTCGCCTATCGTCGATAGCGGATCGCGCGCGCCCTCTTTTTCTTTGATCCACTTCTTTTCGTTGCGGATAATGTCGAGTAGCAGTTCTTTATCCTTCGTGCTCGGCAGATTCTCCTCACAGTGCTGCTCGTAGCTGCGATCGTCCAGCGGTTCGCCGGTTTCGCAGTGGTACTTCTGCCCAGCCCATTTTCCAATGTTGCGGTTAAAGTGGATGTCCGGCGTGTATAACTTCTTCTCGCCAGGCTTCAGGAACGCGTTCAGCCGTTCGACCAGTCCCGCAACTTCCTGACGATAGAGGTGGCGGCTGTAGTCGTTCAGGTCGTCGAGGTTGGCGGCCTTATCGTTCTGCAGTTCGTCGTACCGGCCTTTGATTCCCCACACGTAAGCCCAGTGCGCCGAAGAAGAATGATCCGTGCCGAAAAGATCGAACGAACTCGAGATCCATTTATTCAGATATTTCTGCAGAAGCCATCGCGGTATGACGCCCGCTTCAACCACGCGGCGCAGCCCATCGTGGCCCGTTCCCATGTGGAAGGATTCCTCGCGCAGCATGTACGAAGTCGATCGCCCAAGCGGCGCGAACGATGAATACTTCAACATCTGGAGCTGGAACTTACCATCTCGGTCGACGAAATCGGTGTAGGTGAAAAAGTCCAGCCAGTTATCGACGTCGACGTTGAAAGTTCCCAGCAGGCGCTTGTTTTCGAAGGCCCGGCGCTCCAGCATTTTCTGGGCTTCGACTTTGCCGGAGGACCCGAAGAAGTCGATCAGCAGCGCGCACATCTGCCAGCCGTGCCGCATTTCTTCGATCATCACTCTGGTGAGCGCCCGGCGATCCCATTCCGTGGGCGCGGTTTCAAACAGGTTACGCTGCTGCTCCACACTGGCAAATTCGGTGTCGCCCTGATAGACGATCATATTCATGAGCGCGTCCCGCATCGCCTGCGTGGGAACCTGGCGCAGGTTTTCCCACTTGTTGCGGCCTTTATAGGAACCGAACTGTATCTCTTCGGTTTCAATCGCTCCGTAGAGCGTATCGAAATGGAAGGCCTCGACGTCGTCTTTGTTGACGCCAACTTCTTTGCGCCACTCGTTGAACAGACCGACCCAGTCGCTAAAGTTTCCGATTTTCGCTACTTTGCCTGGCATAAGACCTCAGGGGCTAAAGCCCGCGTCTCTAGTGGCCCTGGGCGGCACGGCTGAAGCCGTGCCCTTCCCAGAAACCTATGTGAACCAGACAGGGCAAGCCCCGTCTCTACAAAGCTGACATCATTTTGCCGTGAAAACAGCCGGACGCTTCTCCACATACGCGGCCAGCCCTTCTTTTGCATCTTCGCTCTGGAACAGGATCTGCTGATTCTCGCGCTCGACCGCCAAAGCCGATTCCATTGGGATCTCCCACCCGGTCTGCACGGCGCGCTTGATGCGTCCCACGGCCTTCGCGGCCTTATTCGGCGGCGTGAACTGGCGCGCATACTCCATGATGTTTTCCATGAAGCCATCGCGCTCGAAAATGTCATTCACGATGCCAAATTCCTGCGCTTCCTCGAAGGAGAACGTATTGCCGGTGATCATCAGTTCGATGGCCTTGCTTTTCCCTACCAGCCGCGACAGACGCTGCGTTCCGCCGGTGCCGGGGAGCACGCCGAGGTTGACTTCGGGCAGGCCAATCTTGCCCGCGTCTTTGCGCGCAATGCGCAGGTCGGCAGCCATGGCGATCTCGAGCCCTCCACCGACGCAATGGCCATTGATCGCGGCGATCACGAGTTTCGGTGTGTGCTCCAGCCGCAGCAGCGTTTCATTTGCGTGCAGGCAGAAGTAATACTTGAACGTTGGATCAACCGAGGCCAGCATCTTGATGTTCGCGCCGGCGGAGAAAAACTTGTCGCCCACGCCCGTCAGCACGATCACGTGCACGTCGTTATCCATGCGTGCTTTGAGGATGGCCTCGTCGAGCTGCCGGTTCATCTCGTAGGTGTAAGTGTTCGCCGGAGGATCGTTCATTTCGATCACGGCCACGCCGGCGTCGGTGCGATAGTTGATGAGCTGTTTGGTGCTTTCGCCGGCGGCCGGCTGCGTCGTCGTTATTGTCGCCATAGTTTGCTCCTTATAAGTTTCGCCAAAGTCGGATTCGTATCAGGGTATCGCTTTAGCGATACCGGAATTTCTTCGAAGTCAGATGCCCCTTTAGGGGCCGGGCATCGGAAGCGATTTTCTTTCGCGGCCTGTTGCCGCCGTGCACAATTCCAATTCCATAGAGAACAATGTCGCCCATCTGCTCGGCGAGCGCTTCGGCATTGCCGTCAAGCCGCGGTTTGTACCAGGTGTAAATCCAGTTGATCATGCCGAACAGGCTCATCACCGCCGTGCGTGTGTTGAAATCGAGGCCTCGCTTGCGCCGCAGGTCGTCCATCAGCCCGAGGCAGATGCGATAGTACTCGCGCTTGATGCCGGCGATCTCCGAGCTCAGGCCGTTCTTCAGAGACTCATCTTCATGCGAGAGCACCTTCAACCCCGGTTGATTGCTCACGAAATATTCAAGGTGATTCAGGATAAAGATGCGAATCCTCTGCTCAGGATCCGTGACATTCCCAAGCCGCGCTTTGAGTTTTTCCAGAATGGTGGTGAACGTGTGCTTCTGAATCAGAAACAGCAAGCGCTCTTTGGACTCGAAGTAATAATAAAGTCCCGCCAGCGACATGCCGGTGGCGCGGGAAAGATCGCGCATGGAGGCACCTTCATATCCCTTGGAGCAGAAGACCTCAGTAGCATGGTCGAGAATCTGACCAAGCCGGCGGTCGAAACGGGTCGCGGGGACGCGCCTGGAACTCTTGTTGGAAACTCTTCTCTGACGGCGGGACACGCGGGTTGCGGGCAGAGTGGCCATATGTTCGAACGTTCGTTCTAATTATAGGCAACTGTGAGGTGGATCACAAGAACATGTGATGGCCCCGCTGGTCGTACTGCACAAACTTGCCTAGCTCTTGATGCCCGCCATCAACTTCTCAATTTCAATTTTTTGTTCGCCAGACAGTGGCAGGAACGGCAGTCGTGACGGGCCTCCATAGTAGCCGTTGAGGTCCATAGAGTATTTCACGCCGGGGACTCCGAGTTCGCCGACCACGCGCTGGGCGGCTAACTTTACTCGCTCTTGTTTTTCGCGGGCGAGCGCGGTGTCTCCGTCTTTGAGTGCGGCGTAGATTTCATAGCACGCCATTGGCGCGGGGCAAGCGAGAGCGAGAATCGCACCGACCGCTCCCAGTCCGAGGGAAGGTTCGAGTTGATGAGCGGCGCCGACCATTACCTGGAAGCCAACTTCTTTCTGGCGTACCTTTAATTTACCGATGAATGTTACGGCGGATGACGAAGGCTTTGGTGCGGTGCCATCGTGAACGGGCGAGAGCTTGCCCTGAGCTTGTCGAAGGGACGCCCGCCGCTCCATCGATTCGGCGGTACCGGCTAACGAGGCTACACTCACCAGTTCCCTGCTCCGCTTCTCGCTTTCAATACCGGCCGCCCTGACCATGCGCGGCGTTACGGCTTCGAACGTTTCCGTTACCGTGGCTTGCCTCGTTACGTGGCGCGTGCCCTCGACCATCGCTTTCACTTTGTCGAGATTGCCGCTCGATTCCTTGATGGCGACGATATTGGGATGGCCGGCAAGTTCGATCACAACTTCGGCGGGGATGTCGTATCCCGTGGCTTGCGGGAAGTTGTAGATAATGATCGGCAGCGCGGAGCGGTCAGCGACCGTGCGATAGAACGCCAGCAGGTTCGCGGGCAACATCTGCTTTTTGTAATAGTGCGGGGTCCGCACCATGGCGGCGTCGTAGCCGAGCTCGGCGGCATATTCGGTGAGCCGCAGAGTTTCCTGTGCCGACTCAATGCCGGTGCCAGCGATCATCACTTTATTGGGCGCGGCGGCGGCAAGCGCCGTCTTTAGTACGTCCCTGCGCTCCTGGTCCGAGAGAAGAATCGCTTCGCCGGTCGAGCCCTGGACGACGATGCCCGCAATCGGCGTGCGCGAGTAACGCTCGACGTTAGCTTCGATCTTTTTGTAGTAGATCTCGCCGTCAGGATAGAACGGCGTCGTGATGGGTGGGAAGATTCCGGACAAAAGCATATGAACTCCAGTAGATCGCAGATAGTTGCTAGCCTTGGTCGCGAGTCGTTCGCGATTCCTCTTGCACTCAGATTATCGGGCCTCCCGCTCAACTTTGTCATCCTGGGTTCGACAACTTGGCTATGAGCAGCAGCAGAAAAAGACATCCGTCAACGATGACGATGACGGATCCGATCCAGATCAGCGCAACCATGCGCACTTGTGCTGGAGAAGGCGTGGTGATCCCGATGGTTTTGTGCAAGTAACCGAGGGCATTGCTGACGCGTTCCACCGCTACAGCTCGACTCACAATAATCAGACCGAGAAACAACATCAGGATGTGAAACGCAACGATTCCGACCATTCGTCTCTCCCGGCTGCGAATCAGGCCAATCGTAGCATCACTGTGGCCACAGCCGGCTGCCGAGCGACGCTCGGCCTCGACGGGCGAGGGCCGCCCGTTCCCACACGATCACTCGCAAGCCGGCGACTTGCCGTTGGGGTCAACTTCGTGGCGATACCGATCTTCTGTACCGACGAAGAAGCGGGCGAACGGCGTCGACGTAGGTTCGTCGACCATGGTCTCAATCTGCCAGACCATGCCACCTTTGCAAACTCCGGCGTTCGAAAGCGGTGTCCGCCGGTCGCCTGCGTAGTAGAAGAAGTCGTCTCTGCCGTGGCCGGGCTGCGGATCGGAAGAAGTCTGCAGCGCTCCATGCTCATCCAGTTTGAGCAGAAGGCGGCCGTCTTCCATCGGTAGAGGCGGCGCGTTTCGTTGGCGAAAATCGACGCGCACCCAGCCGGTGTATCCGGCGGGAATCAGGAAGCGCTCCGGCGGCCGGCGATGGAAAACAAGATCGAACGCGGCTGGACCGAAAACAGCGGCGGCAATAAAGATGGGAAGGCCGAGGACCAGTGTGATGACAACCGGGGCTTTGCTCATGCGATGTTACTTCGCAGTGAATCGCTCCGCGTGCAGAGCCTGCAGAGCTTGCACGCGCACTTCTCCGCGCTGCAGTGCGGAGATACCTTCCGCGGCGGCTCGGGCAGCCGAGAGCGTGGTGATGGTCGTAATGTGACCCGTGACTGCCGCGCGGCGGATCGCTTTCTCGTCGAAGTAGGGATCGGGACCGTGCGGCGTGTTTACGATCAATTGAATGCGATCGGCTTTAATCAGGTCGACCGCGTTGGGGCGGCCCTCTTTCACCTTGTAGACGCGGTCAACTGCCAGGCCCGCTTCTTCCAGAATGTCCGCCGTCCCGTGCGTGGCCACTAGTTTGAATCCCATGTCAACGAAGCGACGTGCGACTTCGACCACGTGAGGCTTGTCATGGTCGGTAACGCTGATAAAAACCGTGCCCTGCGTTGGCAACTTCTGGCCGGCGGCAATTTGTGCTTTGGCAAAGGCCTCGCCGAAGTTGTCGGCCACGCCCATCACTTCTCCGGTGGACCGCATCTCGGGACCGAGGACCGTGTCGACGCCGGGAAATTTCGACCAGGGGAAGACCGGCGATTTCACGTAGAAGCACCGGCCGGTATCGAGGTCGGTGCCGCGCTCTATGTATTCCGGGAGAAACTCGCGCAGCTTCCGGCCGGTCATGAGTCGAGCCGCAATCTTGGCCAGGGGCACGCCGGTCGCTTTTGAAACGAAGGGGACGGTACGCGAGGCGCGCGGGTTGACTTCGAGCACGTAGACTTTGCCATTTCCGCTGACCGTGTGGCTGCGGAGCTCTGCCCCGCTGGGACGGAGCCCTTCGGCTCCGTTCAGGGCAGGCTCCGCCATGTCGCCACACGAGCTAAACTCGCTGCGCGGGATCGCGAACTGCACATTCATCAGGCCGATCACTTTGAGCGCGCGCGCCAGTTTGAATGTGTAGTCGCGCATACGCTTGAGCAGCGGCTCTGGAATGTCGACCGCGGGCAGCACGCAGGAGGAATCGCCAGAGTGAATGCCGGCTTCCTCGATGTGCTGCATGATGCCGCCGATCACGACATCCTCGCCGTCGGAGAGCGCGTCCACGTCGACTTCAATCGCATCCTCCAGAAACTTATCGATGAGCACGGGGCGGTCTTGCGAATATTCGACTGCCTGCTTCATATACTGCGTGATCGTGTCCTCGTCGTACGCGATGACCATGGCTCGGCCTCCGAGCACATACGAAGGTCGCACCAGCACCGGGAATCCGATCTTCTTCGCGGCTTCGATCGCTTCCTCGACCGAAGCGACCATGGCTCCGGGAGCCTGCGGAATGTCGAGTTCCTCCAGCAGCTTCCCGAAGCGCTTGCGATCTTCGGCCAGATCAATCGATTCGGGCGTGGTGCCAATGATGTTGACGCCCGCAGCCTTGAGCGGCAATGAAAGATTCAACGGCGTCTGACCGCCGAACTGCACGATCACACCGACCGGCGCTCCGGCCGAGGCTTCGTGTTCGCAGACGGCGAACACATCTTCGAGCGTGAGCGGTTCGAAGTAGAGGCGGTCGCTGGTGTCGTAGTCGGTCGAGACCGTCTCCGGATTGCAGTTGATCATGATGGTTTCGTAGCCGTCTTCACGCAGCGCGTAACTGGCGTGGCAGCAGCAGTAATCAAATTCAATGCCCTGCCCGATGCGGTTGGGACCGGAACCGAGAATGACGACTTTCTTCTTCGTAGTGGGAGCCGCCTCGTCTTCTTCTTCGTAGGTGGAGTAGAGATAAGGCGTGTAGCTTTCGAACTCCGCCGCGCAGGTATCGACGCGCTTGTACACCGGCTTCACGCCGTGCTTCTTGCGAAAGTGCCGAACTTTCTCCTGTCCGCCTTTGCCATCCAGACGCCAGGTTCCGGCAAGACGCCCGTCGGAGAAGCCCATGCGCTTGGCTTCGCGCAGCACCTCAGTGGGGATTGATTCCATCGGATGCTTTTCCAGCTCAAGTTGCATGTCGTTAATTTCTTTGAGCTGGTAAAGGAACCACGGATCGATCGATGTCATCTTTGCAATCTGCTTGATGGTGTGCCCCTGGCGAAGAGCGTAGCGCACATAGGTGAGCCGCTCGGGATGGGGCGTTACCAGGCGCTGGGTGAGGATCTTGGGCTCGATCTTTTCCGAGCCCACGCGTTTGCCGGTATCAAGTGCCCGGACACCCTTCAGCAAGGCTTCCTTGAACGTGCGGCCGATGGCCATCACCTCGCCGACGGACTTCATCTGCGGTCCCAGCGATTCATCGGCGCCGGGGAACTTTTCAAACTGCCACTTCGGAATCTTTACGACCACGTAATCGAGCGTGGGCTCGAAGCAAGCCGGAGTCTTGCGCGTGATGTCGTTCGGAATCTCGTCGAGCGTGTAGCCGACCGCAAGTTTCGCGGCGATTTTCGCTATCGGGAAGCCGGTCGCCTTCGATGCCAGCGCGGAAGACCTCGAGACGCGCGGGTTCATTTCGATCACCACCATGCGCCCGGTCGCTGGATTGACGGCGAACTGGATATTCGACCCGCCGGTCTCGACGCCGATCTCGCGGATCACGGCCATCGATGCATCGCGCATCATCTGGTACTCGCGATCAGTAAGCGTCTGCGCCGGGGCGACGGTGATCGAGTCGCCGGTATGCACGCCCATGGGATCGAAATTTTCGATCGAACAAATGATGATGACGTTGTCTTTGTTGTCGCGCATCACCTCGAGTTCGTACTCTTTCCAGCCAAGAACGGATTCTTCGATCAAGCACTCATGCACGGGCGACAGGTCGAGGCCGCGAGCGAGCACTTCCATCAGTTCTTCGCGGTTGTAGGCGATACCGCCGCCGGTGCCGCCGAGCGTGAACGAAGGACGAATGATGACCGGGAAGCCGATCTTGCCGGCGAATTCGATGCCGTCTTTCAGGTTGTTGACGAGCGCCGATTTCGGCACGTCGAGCCCGATGCGCTGCATGGCGTCTTTGAAAAACAGACGGTCTTCGGCCTTCTTGATGGCGCTGATCTGGGCGCCAATCAGACTCACGTTGTACTTGTCGAGCACGCCGCCGTCAGCAAGCTCGATGGCGAGATTGAGCGCCGTCTGTCCGCCCACTGTGGGGAGAAGGGCAAAGCCCGCGCCCGGCGACATCTCCCGCTCGACGCGAATAATCTCTTCCAGATATTCACGCGTTAGCGGCTCAATGTAAGTACGGTCGGCCGACTCGGGATCGGTCATGATGGTGGCCGGGTTTGAGTTCGCCAGCACGACCTCAAAGCCCTCCGACTTGAGCGCCTTGCAGGCTTGCGTGCCGGAGTAGTCGAACTCGGCCGACTGCCCGATGACGATCGGGCCGGAGCCGAGGATTAGGATTTTCGAGATATCGGTTCGTTTTGGCATTGGAAATCAGTTGTCAGTGGCCTGTGGCCAGTTATCTGTCCTCTGGTGAATCCTCGTGCAGCGTTGCAATATTCGATTCGTTCCCGGGCCACGGTTTTTTGCAATTGCCAATCGCCAGACTCACTTGAATTCCGCGCCAGCCGTTAGGAACAACCGTAACAACCACCTTCTGAGCGTCGAATCCACACGCTTTGAAGATCACAAGGTATTTTCCGGGCGCGAGTTCAGAGGTGAAGCGGCCGGCATTGTCGGTTGCCAGATGAGCAATGGCTTGCTTGCCTTCTTCGTTTTGGTAAACATCAATTTTTGCCTTGGAAACAACAGCCCCCGTCGGGTCCATCACCACACCGCGCAGGGCGCGCAGGTCAGCTTGAAGGATTTTTTCGACAACAGCGGAACAGAAGTCGCAGCATGACTCGCTGTCCGCGACGGGCGCCAGCGGCGTCGCTAAGAGCTCAACATTTCCCTCGTTGGCGTGCAGTTCCCTTTCAAGCGGAGCATCCAGCGTGAATACGGCGATTTGAAGATCGCGAGACAGAACCCGAATATAAAAAGTTGCCACCGACAACTCTGACGTGACGGTGATGCCGTCCGAACCAGTGACTCCCGTCTCGTAGGGTAGGTCGTTCGTTGCGCTTGGCTTTCCAAAATAGAGTTCGACATTCGCCCCTGGCAATGGCTTGCCCTCTAGATTGAAGCGTAGCTGAATGCGAGGATGAAGAAGCGGAATGGGGTCCTTAAATCCGCATACCGGGAGGCCCTTCGCTACCTGAAGGAGCAGAAACACTACTGCCGAGCACCTGGCAAATCGCGAGATGGCCGTGCGCTTAGGCATCAATTTCTTGAGCAACTGCTCGAGTTCCACTTTCTCCTGGAGTTCACGCGCGGAGTGGTGACTGGTTTGAATATCGATGGCGTCGGACGCAAGGGCGCTGAGCGAAAACAAGATCCCGCAACATCCAGCAATCACGACCAATCGCACCGGCCCGGCACTCTTCACTTCTTGTACTCCTCCATCATCCGCACAAAGTCCTTGAACAAATAGTGCGAATCATGCGGCCCAGGCGCCGCTTCCGGGTGGTATTGCACCGTGAACAGCGGCAGATTCCGGTGGCGCATGCCTTCGAGCGTTGAGTCGTTCAAATCCATGTGCGTCAGTTCGACTTCACTTTGCGGCAGCGAATCGGGATCGACGGCGAAGTTATGGTTGTGCGCGGTGATCTCGATCTTGCCGCTGGCCAACTGCTTTACCGGATGATTTCCGCCGTGGTGGCCGAATTTCAGCTTGAAGGTCTTGCCTCCGAGCGCAATTCCGACCAGCTGATGCCCCAGGCAGATTCCGAAGATCGGCTGCCTTCCCATCAGACGCCGAATGTTGTCGACCGCATAGGTGCAGGGCTCGGGATCGCCCGGCCCATTCGACAGGAAAACGCCGTCGGGCTTCAAAGCCAGCACATCCTCCGCCGTCGTCTGCGCCGGGACTACCGTCACCTTGCAGCCTTCTCCCCGCAGCTTGCGCAAGATGTTCTGCTTGATGCCGAAGTCGTAAGCGACCACATGGAAGCGCGCCGGCTCGTCTTTTACTCCGACAATTTCATCGGGCAGGTGCGAGCGCTCACCCGTCTCCCACACATAGGTGTGGTTGGTGGAAACGACTTTGGCGAGATCCTGGCCATCCATTTTCGGGATCGCGCATGCCTTGGCGACGAGTTTGTCCGTATCGTCTTCGAGGGTCGAGATCACGCCGCGCATCACACCGTTGTCGCGCAGGTGGCGCACCAGCGCCCGCGTGTCAATCTCGGCCAGCACCGGAATCCTGAACTGCTCCATGAACTCGTCGGTCACCTGCTGCGAGCGCCAGTTGGAACTGACTTTCGAGAACTCGCGCACGATCAGCCCCTCGATGTACGGACGCACCGCCTCGTTGTCTTCGGGATTGGTGCCGTAGTTTCCGATTTCGGGGTTGGTCAGGACGACGATCTGCCCGGCGTAGGAGGGATCGGTGAAAATTTCCTGGTAGCCGGTAATGGAAGTATTAAAAACGACTTCGCCGGAGCACTCGCCTTTAGCGCCGTAGCCTTTGCCTCGGAAGACTCTGCCGTCTTCGAGGGCAAGGATCGCTTGCATTGGAACTCCTGGGAGTAGATTTTAGAAAGTTTAGCAGGAGACAGACAGATGGTGTCAGCTATTTCTCAGTGCACCCGCAGGTAGGCCCAATCGAGCGCCGATCTCAGGCGGCCCGAGAAAATCCTTGACTCTGGAACCAATTCCGCGGTTCATACTCACCTGTGAATGAGTGCTACTGTCAAATCCTTGCGCTCGGGAGAGCTCGCTCGCTTGACCGGCGTGAGCTCCGATACGATCCGCCACTACGAGCGGATGGGAATTCTTCCGGAATCGCCACGCACCGCATCTGGCTATCGCATGTATGGCCGGGACGCGGTTGACCGTGTTCGGCTGGTGCAACGAGCACTGCAGCTGGGCTTCACTCTGGCTGAGCTCTCGGAAATCCTGCAAGTGCGCGACCGCGGCGGCGCTCCTTGCCATCGTGTGCTCAACCTGGCCGAGGAAAAACTTCGCGCCCTTGAGCAGCGGATCCAGGAGCTCCACCGGACCCAACGTTATATGCGACAGCTCGTTCGCCAATGGCGTGTGAAACTCGCGCACACGGCGGCGGGCGATAAAGCGATGTTACTGCACTCTCTAGCCGACAATTCCGTACCACGGGCCAGGCCTGTGGATAACTTCAGAAGGAGAAAAAAATCTTGAAGAATCTGCCTGTTGTTTCTTTAACCATTGTTCTGCTGTTTTCCCTCGGGTCCGTCAGCGCGCAAGACACAAAGAAGGACGATGCCATGCAAAGCTGTCCTATGCATAAACAGCACACCGCTGAAAATTCTCACCATGGCGTCGTGCAGGAACATGGCGACCAGGCTATGGGATTCTCGCACGACGCGACCACCCACCACTTCCGTATGGCCGCGAACGGCGGCGCGATCGAAGTGACCGCAAACCATCCCAATGACAAAGCCAGCACAGAAGCGATCCGTTCCCACCTCTCGCAGATTGCGGTCATGTTCGGAAATGGGGACTTCTCCACGCCCATGTTCGTGCACGACGGCATTCCCCCTGGCGTGACGACGATGAAAATATTGAAGACGGCAATACACTATAAATACGAAGAGATTTCTTCAGGGGGACGCGTGCGCATCGAGTCGAATGACCCGGTTGCCCTTGCTGCCATTCACGACTTTCTCCGTTTCCAAATCTCGGACCATCAGACCGGCGACAGTCTGGCCGTGGAAAGCACTCATTGAACATTGTACGGAGGACTATAAGCGAGAGGCACGAGTGCGAAGTCACGTTGGGTAGACTGAGACCTGAGACCTTGCCCTACCGCAATCGTCCCAGCTTATCCATCGGCCAATATCCGAAGACGGCCTTCCCGTAGATGTAGCGTTCGTTCACGGTCCCGAAATCGCGGCTGTCGTTCGACATGGTGCGATGGTCGCCGAGAACGAAGAAGCTGTTCGCCGGAACCACGACCTCGCCATAAGAGCGGGCGTCCGCATAATCGCTGGGAACATAGTTTTCGTCGAGCGCCTCGCCGTTCACGTACACCTGTCCGTTTTCGATGCGGACCCGGTCGCCGGCTACTCCAATGACGCGCTTGATGTAGCTCTTCGAAGTGTCGCGCGGATAGCGGAAAACCACAATGTCGCCGCGCTGGATGGGCTCCCAGCGATAGACAAATTTGTTGACGAAAATCCGCTCCTGGTCTTCGAGTCCGGGCATCATGCTGGTGCCTTCCACCTTCACCGGTTGATAGAGAAAGATAATGATGAAAGCGGAGATGGCGAGCGAGACCAGCAGATCGCGCGCCCACACCGCCATTACGGGCAGCGGGTGCGCGCTGGATTCTCTTGTAGCCACCGGGGCCGGCGGCTGAGGGCTCCCCACGTCAGGCATCGTGTTCACATTTTATACGCAAGCGGGCGACGGAGCGAGAGGTCAGATTGCAGAGGTAAACCCGCCCTTGCTCTTCACCTCTGCAATCTGACCTCTCACCTCTGACCTTGCCAAGGCGCTCCATTCCCCGTACAACTAGATTTCTCCCATGACCGACTACTCGATCTTTCCCAAAATCAACGCGACGCTCAACGGAGCGAGCGCGGTGCTGCTCGTCACCGGACGCGTGCTGATCGCACGCGTCAAGATGGCGGCGCACCGCGCGGTGATGCTGACCGCGATGGCAACCTCTTCCCTTTTCCTCATTTCGTACCTCTATTACCACTATCACGTGGGCTCCGTGCATTTTCGCGGCACGGGGTGGACGCGGCCCCTCTACTTCAGCATCCTTATCTCTCACACCACGCTGGCCGTGATCATAGTGCCCATGGTGCTCATCACGCTGACCCGCGCCTTGCGCGAGCAGTTTGACCGGCATCGGGCCATCGCGCGTTGGACGTTTCCGCTCTGGCTCTACGTCTCGGTGACGGGCGTGATCGTCTACCTGATGCTGTATCAAATTTTTGTGTAAGAAATTAAGAATCGTCATCCTGAGCGAACCGGGGTCCCCAGCGCGCCCGTTTTTGGCGCGATGGGGTGGAGGAGCGAAGGACCTATGCATTCTGCTGGCACCGGCAAAATCCAAAAGCTCCTACGCGTTCGATTCATCACATTTTCCGTGTACGGCCGACACTGCCTCAGGGTCTCCTAATTCTGCTATAGTGAGCGTCTTGGAAGGTCAGCGTCTCGGAAGGTCCACTTCTCGAAGGAGCCCGCACTCATGAAAAGCGTAAACAAAGTCATCCTGATCGGAAACCTTGGCAAGGATCCCGAAGTGAAATTCACGCCGCAGGGCACGCCGGTCGCGAAGATCGCCCTGGCCACCAACGAGCGCTTCAAGGGCAAAGACGGCCAGTGGCAGGACCGCACCGAGTGGCACAACGTCGTGCTCTGGCAGCGCCTGGCGGAGATTGCCGGTGAGTACCTGAAAAAAGGCGGCAAAGTCTACATCGAAGGCCGCCTGCAAACCCGCTCCTGGGACGACAAACAGACCGGCCAAAAGAAATACATGACCGAGATTGTAGCCAACGATCTGGTGTTGCTAGGCGGTCGCGGCGAAGGCGGCGGCGCTGGCGAGTACGCTGGCAGCTCGCGCGGAGCTTCGGCCTCCGCCGGCGGCAACAACTTTGACCAGAGCGTGCCCGAACCCGAGCACGCGCCGGCCGGCAGCTCTCCGATTACGGATGAGGACATTCCGTTCTAGCGAAGTGGCTTAATGCAGGTTTCATAAATGTTCTTTGAAGGGGCGCGGCTTCAGCCGCGCCGTTTCGAGCCACTCATATTGGGACTTTAGCCCCTGCGGGCGGCCGCCTGGCCGAGAGGGATACCGCGAATCGCAATCGGGCTGTAAAATAAAGTGCAGAAGCGAGAAGCGCAGAGTTTTCCGCGCGCGCTTGCGGTTCGAGCGTGCTCCGGCACCGACGATTTCATCTCATCCTTCAAGCTTCAGAATCGCGCCCGATTCAGAAACGAGTAGACCCATGTCGCAAAACAACGGACACTCCACCAGCCTTCGCCTAAAGACCGGCCTAGCCGAAATGCTAAAAGGCGGCGTGATCATGGACGTAACCGACGCCAAGCAAGCCGAAATAGCCGAGCGAGCCGGAGCGGTCGCAGTAATGGCTCTGGAGCGCGTCCCCGCCCAAATCCGCGCCGAAGGCGGAGTGGCCCGCATGGCCTCGCCCAAAAAGATTCGCGAAATCATGGCAGTGGTGTCGATTCCCGTCATGGCGAAGTGCCGCATCGGCCATTTCGCCGAAGCGCAAATCCTGCAGGAGCTGGGCGTCGATTACATAGACGAATCCGAAGTTCTGACCCCCGCCGACGAAGCCCACCACGTCGACAAGCACGCCTTCCAAGTCCCCTTCGTCTGCGGAGCCCGCAACCTGGGCGAAGCTCTCCGCCGCATAGCCGAAGGCGCAGCCATGATCCGCACCAAGGGCGAAGCCGGCACCGGAGACGTAGTCCACGCCGTCCGCCACATCCGTCAGATCGTGCAGGAGATGAAAATTCTAACCGTCCTAGGCGAAGAAGAACTCTACGCCAAAGCCAAAGAGCACGGAGCGCCCTACGAACTGGTAAAGATGGTAGCCAGAGACGGCAAGCTCCCCGTCCCCAATTTCTCCGCCGGAGGAATCGCCACTCCCGCCGATGCCTCGCTGGTGATGCAACTGGGAGCCGAAGCAGTCTTCGTAGGCTCGGGCATCTTCATGAAGAACTCCACCGAATTCGCCGATCCCGCCGAAGCCGAGAAGCGCGCCAAGGCAATCGTCCAGGCAGCAACGCACTTCAAAGACCCTAAAGTATTACTTGAAGTCAGCGAGAATCTGGCGGGCGCCATGAAGGGGCTGGCCGTGTCTACTCTGGATGAAGCGCAATTGTTGCAAAACAGAGGCTGGTGAGGTTTATTTGCTCGCCTAAGCTAAGAAGGTCCCGCCCAACCTTTGGTTGGGCGGGGTGTCCGGCTATTCCGCCACGTCCTTGCTTTTCCGTACATCATTTCGTGATGGTGATCGTCAGGGTTGCGGAGTGGCTGATTGCTCCAGAGCCGCTGGTCGAGGCCGCCACGGAGACTGTGCTGGTTCCCGTTGGCGTACCGGGATTTCCGCTGCTACTACTGCACGAAATTAGCCCCGATGCCAACACCAGAAGGACTACCACACCGAAGACCTGCAGCCCACGCTGTGCTCCTCTCCGCCGCCAGCCGATGCCAAAGACCATGGCCAGACCGGGGAAAAGAAACGCGTAGATCGGGTGAGCAGAAGATGGCCTCAGCCCCCGCAGAGCCGAACTGGCTGCGGTGGTGGTGACGGTGAGCATGCTGGTTGCCGGATTGCCGTCACTGGGTGTGACCGACGTTGGATTAAAGCTGCACGTCGCCTCTGCAGGCAGCCCACTGCAGGCAAAACTCACCTGCGAGTCAAATCCGTTTTCGGGCGTGACCGTGAACGTCGCGGTCCCGCTTTGTCCGGCAACAATGGTTAGCGTCGTGGGATTGACCGACACTTGGTAGTCGGGGCTCAGGTTGATGGTGTAGGTTGCACTCGCTACGGCGCTGTTGGAAAAGCCGCTGGCTGCCGCAATCGCTTCAATCGTTTCCGTCGAATTGACCGGAATCGGACTGCTGTACACAGGGGAATCTGTGGTGGGTGTTGTCCCGTCCGTCGTGTAGTAGATCGTGGCTCCAGACGTGGTATCGGAGATCGTCACCGATTGCGCCGAAGTGTAGGTGCCAGCCGCCGGATTGAAAGTTGGCGTGGCCGTTTGCGGGATGGCGCTTGGCGTGAGCAAGAAGCCGTGCAACTCTTCGTTGTCGTCCGCGTAAGTTCCCGCGATAAGCCCCGAATCGTTGATGCTGAAACTCGCGGTTCCCTCCAGCGCGGTCGTGCCGGCGTTAGGAGCGTCGAGGGGGTCGGTAAACGTGCCATCGGCAGCGCGCATGAAGCCGTGAACGACTCCGCTGCTGTCGGTGTAAAGTCCCGCGATGACCCCCGCTGTGTTGATGCTGGTTGCGAGGGTTCCCGCAATACTGCCTATGCCCCTGCCTGCACCCGGGGTCGTGGTAGCGCCCGGAAGCCGTGATCCAGGCCTTTGGCGTCCGCATACGTTCCCGTGATATCCCCAGCGGTGTCGATGGCGAAGGGAACGGTCCCGCCCGCGCCATCCGAGTCGTCGATGGGGGCCGTGAAGGTGCCACCGGCGCTGCGCAAGTAGCCGTGCCGCGCCTTATCACTGTCGAGATAGGTTCCCGTGATAGCCCCCGCCGAGTTGATCGCCGCCGATTGCGTTCCCTGGACGTCGCCTGTGCCTGCGCCCGGAGGGTCGAAGCTGGTGATCGTCCCGTCGGTAGCACGCACAAAGCCGTGATACACCGAGGTCGTGCTAGGGGTTCCCGTGACATAAGTTCCCGCGATCACTCCGTTGTTGATGCTGAGGGGGATAGTTCCACGATGCCCCCCGGTACCTGCGCCCGAAACGTCGAACTCAGTTATCGAGCCGCCGGCCGGGAGTACGAAGCCGTGATACATATTATTTGAGTCCGCGTACATGCCCGTGACATTCCCCGCTGCGTCAATGCTGAGGACAAAGGTTCCCTGCGTGCTGCCCGTGCCTGCGTTCGGAGCGTTGATCTCGGTGATCGTGCCCCCAACATCCAGGAAACCGTGCGCGGCATTGTTCGAGTCAAGATAGGTCCCGGCGACATTCCCGGCCCCATTGATGCTGACGCCGATGGTTCCCTTAAGCGCGCTGGTACAGGCGCCCGGAGCGTCGATGACGGTGTAAGTTCCTCCGGCCCCGGCCCCGGCCCCCTGCGACTGCGCGCGCCTGCTCGACGCGCCGCGCGCGCCTTGGCGGCCGCAATCACGGCAGTCCGTGTTAAACAGCCATCCCCATACACGTGTCAGCGCGGCTGTTTTCAGGTGCACTGCGCCCGTGGTCAGCACAACCAGGCAGAGCACGGCCGCGACTACAAGTGCAGCCTTCCTCGGCCCACCAAGGCCGTTTGCAAACTTGCGAAATCGGGCGCGAAAAGTCGAAAAATGAGCGGGCAATCGATACCTCAGCATTACTTCCTCCGAAGATGTGTTTCGGGACTTCCGTTCGCTCTTCCCGGCAACGAACATCAGAAATTGTCCGTGCTGTCACCCGCCGTGCACAAAATGCGAGAAAGAGATAGGTCGAGTGGACTGATGTGACCAAACCGGCGGGAGGAATATACATAGCCTGACAATAACAGTCAAGGCGATATTTCGAGGGGCGGGTGGCGGGTGGGCCCGATCTGCGGGGGAGATTGTTTTGGTTGTCTTTGACCTCACTTCACCGGGGGTGCGCCACTTCTCACGCCCTTTGAGAAGTGGGCGGGTGGGCCCCATCTGCACGGGGAGTATTGTTTAGGTTGTGTGTGATGCTGACAGGAATTAACTGGGGGTGCGCGCCTTCTCGCGCTTTTCGAGAAGGGGCCCTCGGGACAGTCCGCACTATCGAGTTTCGCATCGGATCGCCCACAGTGCTCTAGAAATTCAAAAGCCCCGCTAGTCAGGCGGGGCTCGGCAAAATTGCCAGTAAGTACGCTGTTTATCAAACACAATTAGTATAACATAAAAGGCCTTGTGCCGAGTGGTCGTGCGGAGGACGACGGACTTGAACCGTAATGGCTGACTAGGCCACTCGACTGTTTGATAAACAGCGTCCAGTACCCACTGGCAACGTCCTCCAGACGCGGTCTATCCTCCCAGAGTATCGGACGTGTCCAAAGTGGACGCAATCCTACGAAAGTAGCCACTCCAAAAGAAGAATCTGGGAGGGTGGCCGGCCGAATTCGGTAAACAATTCAAAAGCCGGGTGCCCCACGTTTCGCGGTTTTCGAAACGTGGGATTCCACAACCACATGCATCTTGGGTCTGGGGGTTGCACGACAGGCTGTGCTTCCGCCTACTTCGGCGGTAGAAACTCAATCGTGACGTCGCGGCTCGCAGGTTTGAAATCAAAGTCCGCTGTCACAAAAACGTGCTCTCGTGAGTCGGACGCTAGTTCTATTCCAAAGGCGTCCACGTAGGGAATTTCTCTTTTGAGTTTGATCAACGACGACCGAACCGCCCGATCGGCATCGGCGGCAATGATCGGAAGCCCAAAGGAACTCAAGCGCGAGAGCACCAGTTCCATCGCCGGCCTGCCATGCAACTTGCAGGTGATGCCGGCCACCTCGCCCCAATGCAGCGCTGAAACGACGGCCTCGCACCCTCCCGCCAGATGCGACTTGATGATTTCCGCCACGCGCGCCGCGCCGGCTTCATCGTCCAGGTACCGGAGAATCGCGCTCGAATCGAGGACGTACCTTACCATTTATCCTTCTGCCGTCGCTGGCGCTTAAGCTCCGCGGAGAGGGAAGGCTTGCCGCGAAAAATTCCGCGGGTCTTGTCTACCAACTCTTCCGACACCGGTTCCAGGACGATCCGTGATCCCTCCTGCGTCACGGCGATGCGAGTACCAGGTCTGATCCCCAGAGATGTTCTCATCTCCGCCGGAATTACAAACTGCCCTTTTGTGCTTACTGAAGTTATCTGTCGAACCATGCTTACATTGTATCACAAGTAAGACCGGACCCACGCTAAACCCCATCCCCACTCCCGAGGGTGGTCCGTCCAAGCTCCGCTTGCGCGGGGCTTTTCTGCGGCGAGCGTACATTTCACAGTGGGGAGAACCCCCAACCCACTCCCGCTTGCGCGCCGTCCCTACCTGACTGGGTCTGCCGTTCCATCCGACCATCTGCCCGCGGGAATCATGAATACGTCGATTGGTTCCGGAGCGCCATTGAACTGTGGATTCAGCATGACGGGAGAATGGGGCAGATCTGCACCCCAAACGGCACCGTCCATGAGTGGAGTGTAAAACATCAGGTGAGCCATCCAGTGGTGGTCGCCATGGTCGGTAAGGTACTGGTCCTTTGACAGCATGTAGCTCATGGCTCCGGGCTCCAGCGGTGGCAGCTCTTGCTTTATGAATGTCTTGATGCCGTCGATGATCTGGGCTTTGGATTGACCGGCCAATATCATCTCCGTTCTTTTATACGTCAACGGCAGGATGGAGCGGGCAGCCGGCGGATTGTAGCAGACCGGGCCTCGAACTTTAGGGTTCCAAAAATTAGCGGCATCATCGCCATTGAATGGGCCCATCCACCCGCGCTCCACAACGCATACGAAACCATTCTTGCCTTTGACTGCGGTTTCATAGCCATGCCTTCCAAGGACGAGAACGTCGGCATCGCGTGAGATGGCCTCCGGGGCCGCGCTTCGCGCCAGAGCAATCTCGGCGTTTCGATCCGCCATTAAATATTGATCAAGCGGGGCCATGGTCAAGTACGACGTTTTGGCGTCCTGTGCTTGCGCTGGCCAGCGCTCGCCGAGCACGATAACCAGCGCAAAAGCTCCCAGTGCGACCATTTTGACTATCTTCTGGTTCATTGATTCCTCCTTGGAATTAAGACGCTCGTACATACTGGTATGGATGTTAATGAGCACGAAGGAGGTGGCCCGGCCAAGCTTCGCCTGGGGCGGTATTTCTGCCGCTGACTCCCGGTGCTAAAATACGCCCATGACTCCCGACGCTTCTGAGCTTCTCAAGAAGGCGCTGGCATTGCCGCCCGAAGCTCGCGCCGCCTTGGCAACTTCACTGTTCGAAAGCCTCGACCAAGAACCAGCCGACGAAGGCGTTGAAGCGGCATGGTCGGAAGAGGTCAAGCGCCGTATCGAGGACATCGACTCCGGCAAAGTTCAGATGATTCCGTACGAAGAAGTACTCCGCCGCCTCGCCGCCCTGCTGTCAGATGCCAGCAAGTAAGCCGTACCGTTTCCATCCGCAGGCATGGCAGGAAGTGGAAGCAGCCGAGGTCTGGTATCGGCAACGAAACTACGAGGCGAGCATCAGATTCCTCTCCGAGATTTACGATGCGCTTGCCAATCTGGCCCAATGGCCGGAGCGTTGGCCTTTCTATCAGTATGGAACCCGCCGCTTCGTCCTTCACCGATTCCCTTTTTCCGTCATTTATCGGGATGAACCTGCCGTAGTGAGCATCGTGGCCATCGCACATCACAAACGCAGGCCCGGATATTGGAAAGACCGCACGTAGTCGTCGCGGAGATATCTTCTGCGGTGCTTCTAAGAAACCAAAAGCCCCGCTAGTCAGGCGGGGCTCGGCAAATTGCCAGTGGGACGCTGCCTGCCAAGCACCTCAATTCTAGCGCATGCGATTTGCTTAGCAGTCGTCTTAAATGCGCACGATGAGTGGGCTTTGCGGCGACCGCCGCGCCTGTCCCACATCGTGATCCAAATCCTTGACACCTTCTCTTATAATGAAACTATCGCAGACAATTAATTTCGAACGCGCCGCCCTCCGGCCACTTAAGTCGGGATCAGCGTCCAGTTATTGGAAGAGAACGAACGAACTCCGCAGGAGTGCTTATAACTTATTGACAAATAAAGAGCTTACACGTAACCCGTTTGATCTCAAAGACCTGGCGCGATTCAACTCCAAGTCTTTGATTTCAAAAGACCGAGGGAAGGGGTACCCTCAACCGCTGGAATAGGGAGAACAAGACCCAGTGTGAGCGCTCATAACTTGTTAACAAATAAAGACTTTATCCGTAACTCTTTTAAACTTAAAGACCTGGAGTGATTCAACTCCAACTCTTTGATTCCAAAAGACCGAGGAGAGGGGGATCTCCAACTCCAACTCCAACTCCAACGACGACAATGACCATCGGTGTCCTGGCCCTGCAAGGCGATTTCGACGCGCATCGCCGCCGACTAGAAGAACTCGGCGCAGAAGTTGTCCTGGTAAAAAAAGCCGAGCAACTGAACGACCTCGATGGCTTGATAATTCCCGGCGGCGAGTCCGGCACGTTCCTCAAGCTGCTCGGCGAAGACGGACTCGCGAAGCTGAAAGATTTCGTGCGGGCGAAGCCGACCTTCGGCACGTGCGCGGGATGTATCCTGCTGGCCGCAGACGTCGAGAATCCAAAGCAGGCTGGACTGGGCGCACTCGACATCACCGTGCGTCGTAATGCTTACGGACGCCAGATCGACAGCTCCATTCGCGAAGGCCGATTTCTTAACCATCCCATCGAAATGGTTTTCATCCGCGCTCCGAAGATTGAACGAGTCGGCGACGGCGTTGACGTGATTGCGACTGAAGGCAAAGATCCCGTGCTGGTGCGCCAAGGCAAGACGCTGGCGGCAACATTCCATCCTGAATTGAGCGACGACTGCCGCATTCATCAATACTTTCTGGACTTGGTGGCGAACGGAACGCATTCGTAGGAGTGACGAGTGCCGAGTGCGAGTGACGCCCCATCCGGTATGCTGTCAAATTCCGATCTCATCTTCCGATCTCACTCGGCATGGAACCTGCTCCCGAAATAGAAGTTAGCCGCGTGTCGTTTGCGTCGTACGCGCGCCTGCTGAGCGGCAATCGGAATTTTCGCCGCTTGTGGAGCGCGCAAGTTGTCAGCGAAATCGGCGATTGGTTTTACACGCTGGCAATCTACAACCTGTTGCTGCAGCTCACCGGACGCGCCGGATCGGTAGCGCTGGCGCTGGTATTGCAAGTTCTACCTCTAACCTTTATCGGCCCGACGGCGGGCGTCGTGAACGATCGGTTGCGGCGCAAGCAGGTCATGATCGCGGCGGATATCGGACGCACCTTAATCGTGCTCTCGATGCTGTTGGTTCGCTCGAGAGAAATGGTGTGGCTGGTCTATCCGCTGCTGGTGGCGGAAACCTTGCTGGTCGCTTTCTTTGAGCCGGCGCGCAATGCCGTGATCCCCAATATTGTGGACCGGGAAGACGTGGTCGTGGCAAACACCCTCTCCTCGACCACGTGGAGCGTCAATCTGATGGTCGGTGCGACCGTGGGAGGCGTGGTCGCGGCGCTGCTTGGCCGCGATGCCGTCTTCCTGCTGAATGCGCTGTCGTTCTTAGCTTCAGCCGCGTTGATTTGGAGGATGCGCTTCGCCGAACCCCATGCCGAAGGTGGTCGTCCGTTCAAGGCGCGAGAGTTGGTGGATTTTTCGCCGATCCTCGCGGGAATCCGCTACGTGCGGGCGCATGTTCGTTTGCGTTCGACAATTTTTGTGAAGGCCGGAAACCTGATCATCGGGCCAGGCTGGGTGCTGTTCACGGTGATGGGACAAAACGAATTCGCCGTCCGCTGGCACGGCATGGCTCCCGAACGAGGCGCGTTTCTCGGGATGAGCCTGCTGCTCGGCGCCCGCGGACTGGGCGCGCTGCTCGGGCCGCTCCTGGCGGCATCGTGGGCGGGACACTGGAAACATCGCTTGGAAGTGGCGGTCGTCTGCGGCTACCTGGGAGCGGCCGCGGGCTACACGCTCCTGGGTGTGTCCGGACATCTCTGGCAGGCGTGTTTGTGCGTGGCGCTGGCGCACTTTGGAAGCTCCATCGTGTGGGTGTTCTCGACGACGCTGTTGCAGATGCAAAGCGACGACAAGTTTCGCGGGCGCGTGTTCGCCGCCGACCTTGGGCTCTCCATGTTCACGATAGCCGCAGGGGCGTATCTTGCCGGACGCTTCGTGGATTGGGGCTTCGCCGCGCGAAACGTCGCCAGCGTCGCGGGCATGTTGATGCTGATTCCGTCGGGGCTGTGGAGTTTAGCGATCAGGGATCGGGTCAACACGTGATCGGGCCATCTGCACTTCATGATTTTCAGATGGCCCGATCACCCGATGGTTCGACGACCCGATCTAGAGGAGCTGATCGATCTTCGCCGCCAGGATGAAATCCGATTCGGTCAGCCCATCCACCGCGTGCGTCCACGTCGTGATTTCGACTTTGCCCCATCCCAGTAAAATATCGGGATGATGGCCCTGCTCCTCGGCCTTTGCGCCAACCCGGTTCACGAAAGCCAGGGCAGACCGGAAATCCGGAAACTTGAAGGTGCGTGTGAGGTGATGCTCGTTGACGACATTCCACTGCCCAGGTTCGGCCAACTGCTGATGAATTTCCGAGAGTTTGTTTCCCTTCAACGACGGTACCCCGCCGCGGCAGGGGACGCAATTTCGGTCTGCAAGCATACTGCCTCCATTCTGAGCTGCGAATCTAGCGCTCCACAAATCGGGCGAACATGCGATGCGGATCGATGGCGATGAACAAGCCTTGACTGCGCGCCAGCACTTCCCCTTTCTCGTTCAGGATCTCGGCCATATTGATGTGCTTCCGGCCCACCACCTTAACCTCGCGCGATTCCACGCGCAGCGGCTGTTTCAGCGGTACCGGCTTCAGGTAATTAACGGTCATTTCGGAAGTCACCGCCACCACGTGACGCAGTTTGTTCACCTTGCCCATGGCTTCGTCGAGGATGGTCGCGATGATGCCGCCGTGGCAGTGTCCCGGCGGTCCGGTGTAGCGCTTGCCCAGCCGGAACCGGCACACGAAACAGTCGCGGTCCTCGTCATAGGTAAAGCGCAACCGCATGCTGTCAGGATTATCCTTGCCGCAGACGAAACAGTAGTTCTTCGGCAGTTTTATGTCGCGTGTGTCGTGTCCAGCTTCGGAGTGTCTAACGTCGGGCTTTTTTCCAGGCATCGAAAGATTCTATCGCGAGCGCCCACCCGGATTGGGTATCATGGCAGGCCGAAAGGAGTTCCCATGTCCGCCACCCTAATGTCCGCCGCAACCAAGCCACTTGCCCCCTACAGCGTTCATCCCGGCGTTGCCCAGGTTCAGAAGTGGATCGAGGACCTGCCGCAGAAAACCGGGCGGTCGCTCGAAGAATGGGTTGCGCTCACAAAAAAGTTCGGTCCGCCGACGGAAAAGGAACGCCGCGAGTGGCTCAAGAAAGAGCACAAACTGGGGACAAATTCCGCGGCGTGGATCGCGGAGCGCCTCGAAGGCAAAGGCACGGAGGAAGATTCGCCCGAGGCGTACCTGAAGACCGCCGCCGAATGGGTGGAGGCGCAGTACTCCGGCCCGCGCGCCGCGCTGCGTCCGCTGTATGAGCAGTTGCTGAAGCTCGGGTTCTCCTTGGGCAAAGATGTGAAGGCTTGCCCGTGCAAGACTATGGTGCCACTCTATCGCAATCACGTGTTCGCGCAGATCAAGCCTTCGACGAATACGCGAATCGATCTCGGATTCGCCCTGGGCAACATGAAGACACCCAAGCGCCTGATCGATACCGGCGGGCACGAAAAGAAAGACCGCATCACGCGGAGGATCGACGTTAAGTCAAAGACCGATATTGATGACGAGGTGAAGCGCTGGTTGAAGAAGGCGTACGATATGGACGAATAGTTCGGTGAGAGAGATAGGGAGGGCGCTCATGGAAGCCATAACCATGGAGGAGACTCTGAATGCTCCGATTGACCGAGTTTGGCGTGCGTGGACCGATCCCGATCAACTTTGCCCATGGTTTGCCCTGAGGGCTAACGTTGTGCCGAAACGGGGTGAGCCCTATGAGCTCTTTTGGGACCTCGCTCACCCAGAGCGGCAGAGCACGCTGGGATGCCGAATTACTTTCATTCAGCCACAGCGATGGCTTGGGTTCACATGGCGAGGTCCGAGTGCATACGATGATCTGATGAACGAAAATGCGGTCCCACCTCCGCCTCCCACCCACGTAGCAGTGAGCTTCGCGACCCATGGCGAGCAGACGACGGTCCGCGTGCGCCACACCGGGTGGCTAGAGGGCGAGACGTGGGCTGAGGCACGTGCATGGCACGTCCACGCCTGGAAAGCAGTGTTCCAGAATCTAGCTGCATTTGTTGAAGGGCGAAAATTACCGGTTGATTGGTTAGCACCAGCTGCACAAGGTTGAGATTTGCATTCTTCTACGCGTCCTTGGACAGGCGAGGGCGCCCGCGCCACACAAACTAGTCGTAGTACTCCAGCCCCAAATGCGTAATCAACTCTTCGCCTTTCAAGTGCCGCAGCGTGTTTTTTAGCTTCATCAACTGGATGAACAGATCGTGCTCCGGATACAGGCCGGGCGCGGTCATTGGCGATTTGAAGTAGAAGCTCAGCCATTCCTGAATGCCCAGGCGGCGTAACTCGGGCGTGCGCTGCGCTAGATCGAGGAAGAGCACCAGATCGAGCACGATCGGCGCGGCCAGAATCGAGTCGCGACACAGGAAGTCAACCTTGATCTGCATCGGATAGCCGAGCCATCCGAAAATATCGATGTTGTCCCAACCTTCTTTGTTGTCGCCGCGCGGCGGGTAATAGTTGATGCGAACTTTGTGGAAAATATTACCGTAGAGCTCGGGATACAACGCCGGCTGCAGAATGTGCTCCAGCGCTCCGAGCTTTGACTCCTCCTTGGTCTTGAACGACCCGGGATCGTCGAGCACTTCGCCGTCCCGATTGCCCAGGATGTTGGTCGAATACCATCCGCTCAGCCCGAGCAGCCGCGCCTTGAAGGCCGGAGCCAGCACGGTCTTCAGCAAAGTCTGGCCCGTCTTGAAATCCTTGCCGCAAATGGGAGCTTCGCGCTCGCGCGAGAGTTCGTACATCGCAGGTATGTCAACCGTCAGATTCGGAGCGCCGTTGGCAAAAGGCACGCCCTCCATCAGCGACGCATAGGCATACACCATCGAGGGCGCGATATTTTCGTCGTTCTCTCTCATCCCTTTTTCGAGTGCCTTCACACTCTGGTGAGCGACGCTCTGCTCAATGAAGGTCTCCGTCGAAGCGCACCAGATGGTGATCAGCCGGTTCGCGCCACTCGATTTTCTGAAGTCGCGGATGTCCTGCCGCAATTGTTCGGCCAGGTCCAGCTTGTTCTTCCCTTTCTTCACATTCGGCCCATCGATCTTCTTCACGTAGTTGTGATCAAATACCGCCTTCAGCGGTTGTATGGCACTGAGCCGCCCCTTCACTTTGTCGAGCAGGTCGCGCTCCAGCACGCCGGCGTTGCGGGCAGCCGCGTACATGTTGTCTTCGAAAATGTCCCAGCCCGTGAAGACCAGATCATTGAGCCCGGCGAGCGGAACGAACTCCTTGACTTTGGGAGACCGGCCATCGGTCCGCTTCCCCAGACGGATCGTTCCCATCTGCGTGAGTGAGCCGATCGGGTGCGCGATTCCCTTGCGCACCGCTTCCACGCCTGCAACAAACGTCGTTGCGACCGCGCCCATGCCCGGGATCATCACGCCCAGCTTGCCCTTGGCTGGCTCGATTGCGCCGTTGTGCCCGGCTCCGCTGTGTGCTTTATCTGAGAACTTCACCTCGACAGTCACATTACTCGCTGCCTTCTTCAATACTTCTTTCTTCACTTCTTTCGCGGGGGACTTTTTCACCTTCGCCATATTTTGGCTGCTTCCTTGTAGGAACTGTGGGATGTATGCAAACCTTGTATGTTCTCGTATCCGGTGAGCTTTTTGCAAACGCGCGCACCTGAAGTCCCAGGAAAAGCACTCCAACGGCGTCAACGAGGCATTGGGTGGCGTTCGCGAGGCCGTGGGTGAGTTTCAGAGAGAAATCTCGCCCGCCGGTATGACCTGGATAGAATGCATCCCCGCTGCAAAGCCGTCGAGGAGGAAGTTGTGATGCGCAATGATCTGCGCGGCCTTTAGAACCGGAGTATCGCGCGTGAGATGCGCATCGGCTACCAGCGTCACGTCGTAGCCAAGCGTAACCGCGCGGCGGCAAGTCGTATCGACACAGTATTCGGTCATGCCACCCACAACGATGAGACGGCTGATTTCGTTCGTCTGAAGTTCTTCCGCGAGCCGCGTCTCGAAGAAAGAGTCGGACGCCTTCTTTCTAATGACGCGCTCTTCCTTCATCGGGAGGATCGAAGGATGTATCCCCCAAGCCGGGGTGTCTGCTTCGAGGGGATGTCCCTTGGGACCGTCATGTTGGACGAACAAGACGGGAATTCCAAAGGAACGGGACTTCCGCAGCAAAACCGCAATACTCGACAAAACGCGATCCTCGATTTGGGGCGGCACAAGCCTCACCAGCCCAACCTGAACGTCGATGATCACCAATGCGGACTTCAGGGCGGCCTCCGTACCCACTTATTTTCCGTCCAGCTCGACGTTCTTGATCGGCAAGTCCCAATGTCCGGCGAGGATTTCAAACCGCCGCTGCTCTTCCTTCGCATAAGTGGCTTGGTCGGGCCAAAGCTGCTTCTTCAGCGTGTCTTCGTCGAAAGGCTCATCCGCCGCCGCCGAGTTCTTGAACACGATGGTCACGCGATAATCCCAGCGGCCGTCTTCGGTTGTGTGATAGCGCGGCTGGTCCATCCAGACCTTGAGCATGCGGCCCATTTCCACCTGCTTCTGCAGCAGCGGGTAATGATTCTTTTTGAACAGCCGCAGAAACTCGTCCGCGTATCCCCACTTGGCCTTGTAATAGTATTCGACCACGAAAGGCTTGCCGGTTTCCGGCGGCGGTTGGGCAGGGAGAGATATGGGCAGCAGCGTCAATAACAACAGAAGGAATCTCAATTTCATCGATGGCCTCCGTGGGGCATCAATTGTCGCACAGGGCAAGGAACCTTCAAAAGAAAGTGGAGCGACGGGCGTCTCGCCCGTCACGTCGTGTGGCCGGGCGGGGGACGCCCGGTGCTCCACCAGTGAGCGCGAATGCTAAAATCATGTGTGCCCGCCGATTCCCTCCGCCTGATCGCTATCGATATTGACGGCACCTTGCTCAACCCGGAATTTCAGATTTCCGAAGCCGATCTCGCAACGCTTAGACGCGCTCATGCCCAGGGCATCGAGATCATCCTGGTCACCGGACGCCGCCACACCTTTGCCCTGCCCATCGCCCAACAACTGGGCTTTGATCTCTGGCTGATCAGCTCTAACGGCGCCGTCACCCGCTCCCTCGCTGGAGAAACTTTCCACCGCGACCTGCTCCCCGAACCGACCTGCCGCGAACTCGTCCGCGTGATGCAGGAATTTCGCGGGCAGACCGTTCTCACTTTTGACAGCGATGGTCTTCACAGCGATGGTGCGGGCACCATCGTGATCGAACGTCTGGACATGCTGGAAGCCAGCATCCAGCGCTGGCTGGAGAAGAACATACAATACATCCAGTTCGTGGTTCCGATCGAGAACGCGCTCACCACCGATCCCGTGCAGGCCATGTTCTGCGGCCCGGTCGCGCACATGCAGCGGGTATTGCAGGTTCTCGGAAGCTGCGGCCTGCCCATCACAGTTCTGCGCACCGAGTACCCCGGCCGCGATCTTTCGATTGTCGATGTGCTCAACGCCGGTTGTTCCAAGGGACACGCGCTGGAGCGCTGGGCCAATTACCGGCAGATTACACGCGAGCAGGTCATGGCCATTGGTGACAACTATAATGATATTGAAATGCTTGCCTTTGCCGGCCATCCCTTTATCATGGGGAATGCATCGGCAGAGTTGCGTTCCCGCGGCTGGAAGCTTACCCGCTCGAACGCCGAAAGCGGCGTAGCCGCCGCCATCGGGCATGTGCTATACGGAAAGGCGCTCGACACGGTAGTCGTCGACCGGATTCCCGGACCAGTCATCGGGGTCAGCTTGTGAGCATTCAAAGAAGATGATTCGAAAAAGTCCATTGACGAGGAAGCGAGCTGCGAGAATGGGAAAGGCCACCGCGTTTTTGTGCGCCGCGGCCATTACTCTGCTCGCTCGTCCCGCGACTGCTGCTGAGTTGGCGATTCTCCGCAACGGCTTCAGTATCCGCCACGAGCATCGCCTGGTCATGGGAGCGATGACCCGCCTTTATCTCGCCGACGACGATGCCAGCTTCATGGATGTGCCCACAGAAGAAATTACCGGCTACGAAAAAGATCTCTCTTTGCCCTTGCCAGTGCCCGCGGCTTTGCCCGCCTCTATCCCTGCACCGTCTGAGTCTTCAAAATCCGGGCCCGTGAAAGCCGCACCACCTCTGAATCAAGTCGTGAACATCGCCAGCGCCGAGTATCATCTTGATCCCGACCTTGTGAACAGCGTCATTCACGCCGAAAGTGGATTCAACTCGCACGCCGTTTCCCCAAAGGGGGCGCGCGGACTCATGCAGTTGATGCCCGCAACCGCTAACCAACTCGGCGTGAACGATGCCTTCGATCCGCAATCGAATGTCACCGGCGGAAGCCGCTATCTGCGCGAACTCCTGGAACGCTACAATTTCGACCTCGTCAAAGCGCTGGCTGCTTATAACGCGGGCCCGGAACGCGTCGAGCAGTATCGGGGAGTGCCGCCATTTCGCGAGACCCACGCCTACGTGGCCCGCATCGTGCACGAGTACAACCAAAAGAAGATTGCCCAGGAAAAGGAAGCGAAGAAAAAGCAGGTCTCCGCCCAAGTTGCGAGTAAAGTTCCGAAGAAAGCCACGAGCTCCGCCTACCGCGCTCCAAAGCCCGCAGCCATCGCCGCCGAATCTACGCGTTGATCATCCTCACGTTGACCATGGCCACGTTGACCCTGCCCTGTTCCTCATTTACCTTCAAGTGGGGCCGTGGTAGCCACCAGTGTGCCTCTCTCCGACTTTGCAACGCATGAACAACAAGAAATACGTAGCGTACGCGGTTGTCTTCGTCGTGCTGGTGGTGCTGGTGTATCTGCAGTTCCGCACCTGGCAGCACTTCGACTGGGCCCGGCTCTTTCAGTACGGACTCAATTGGCGTGACATCCTTATGGGCGTTGCATACATCTACCTCGCCTATTTCTTGCGGGCAGTTCGATGGAAAATCTTTCTTCGGCCGGTGCGAAAGGAGGCATCCATCCTCGGACTAGTCCCACCCACCCTGATCGGATTCACCGGACTGGCTCTGCTCGGTCGTGCCGGCGAACTGATTCGCCCCTACCTGATCGCCCGCCGTCAGAACCTGCCATTCGCCTCGCAAGTGGCGGTCTGGGCCGTGGAGCGAATTTTTGACATTGGCGGTTTCACGATTCTGTTGGTGGCGGCCATTTTTCTGCCCTCCAAACTGCGCGCGTTCACGCTTGCCGCCCCGCCCGATGTCCGGCACTGGATTCACCTCACCGGATATGCCCTGATCGCGCTCGTACTGGGTTTGCTTGCGGGAGCGGTGCTGGTTTCGTACCGCGGAAATCGAGTTGCCCATTGGGTCGAAGACCGCTTTTCCCATCTTGCCGAGAACCTGGGCCATCGCATCGCGCAAAAGATTCGCGAGTTTACCGTCGGACTCAATACCATTCACGGTCCCGTCGCATTCCTCCAATTGTCGGCCGTCTCGGTCTTGATGTGGTGGGTCATCGCCCTAGCTTACAAAGAAGTGACGCATGCCTATGGCGCACCCATGGCTGCCATGAGCGTCACCAAGGTTCTTCTGCTCATGGGCTCGAGCATGATCGGCTCTATGGTCCAATTACCTGGCGTCGGCGGCGGCTCCCAATTGGCAACCATCAGCGCGCTCGACCACATTTTTGATATTGTCCCCAAGGAACTTGCGGTTAGTTGCGGCATCATGCTGTGGCTGGTAACGTTCGTCGCCGTGGTTCCCGTCGGATTGTTGCTCTCCCATCACGAACGGCTGTCGCTGCGCAAGCTCTCGGCAGAAAGCGCGCAGGCCGAGGAGGTCGTAGCAGTTGAGGAAGCGACCTGAGTCGCCTGCGGTGGACTAGCTTTCGAGCGGCCAATAACTGTATCGCAAACCGAAGAAGACGAGATCGAGAAGAAGTACTCACACGTTCTGACTTACAAGGGGCCTTAGATTCGCTCCATGTGGACAGGAAGGGTCTCATACCCTCACCTTCCCGCTCAAACGCCGTTTGGGCTTCGCGGTAGGTGCCTGTCAGCGATTACGCCCGAGTCGCGCACAACCCAGAAACTGAACCATCACCAGCACCGCGGCCTCTCCTTCCCACATCGCCTGCTACAATCGTTCTGACTTCCGAAGTGCAGCCAAGCGCATGAAATGCCCCTTTTGCGGGTTTGAAAATGACAAAGTTGTGGACTCGCGCGAAAGCAAAGAGGCGGATTCCATCCGCCGCCGCCGCGAATGCCTGAAGTGCGAGAAGCGCTTCACCACCTACGAGCGCATCGACGAAATCCCCTACATGGTAGTAAAAAAAGACGGGCGCCGAGAGCGTTTTGACCGCCAAAAAGTGCTCAACGGCCTGATGCGCGCCTGCGAGAAGCGCCCCGTGCCCATCAGCAAGCTTGAGCAGATCGTCAACGAGGCCGAGACCTTCGTCATCGAATCCGCCGAGCGCGAGCGTAAAACCAGCGAAATCGGCGAGCTGATCATGAACCGCCTGCGCCGCCACGACAAAGTCGCGTATGTGAGGTTCGCCTCCGTCTATCTCGACTTCAAAGACGTCCAGGAATTCATGACCGAACTAAAGGACCTGCTCAAGGCCAAAGACGCACCAGAACCGAAGGGCAAGGCCGGGTCGAAGAGTTGAAAGCACTGCTCGCTTCGCTAGCTGGACAGCCGAGGGCGGCTGCCCCTACACAAGCACATATGGCACATAAAGTAACCCTCATCCCCGGCGACGGCATCGGCCCCGAAGTCATCCAAGCCACGGTTCGTATGGTCGAAGCCACCGGCGTCAAGTTCGAATGGGAGAGTTTCGCCGCCGGCGCCGAAGCGTTTGAGAAATACCACGAATACATTCCCAAAGAACTCAGCGATTCCATCGAGCGCACCCGCGTCGGACTGAAAGGCCCAGTAACCACGCCCATCGGCGGCGGCTTTTCCAGCATTAACGTCGAACTCCGTAAGCGTTTCGAACTGTTCGCTAACTTCCGCCCAATTCGCAACCTTCCGCATATTCCCACGCGATACCCGGGCGTGGACCTGATCATCGTCCGCGAAAACACCGAAGGACTCTACTCCGGCATCGAACACGAAGTCATCCCCGGAGTGGTCGAGAGCCTGAAGATCATCACCGAGAAGGCCTCCACCCGCATCTCGCGTTTCGCCTTCGAGTATGCCCGCAAGAACAAGCGCAAGAAAATTCATTGCATCCACAAAGCCAACATCATGAAGTTGTCGGATGGATTATTTCTGCGCTGCTCCCGCGCCGTCTCGAAAGAGTATCCCGAGATTTTTTACGGCGAGCACATCGTCGACAACACCTGCATGCAGCTGGTGATGAACCCCTACCAGTACGACATGCTGCTGCTGGAGAATCTCTACGGCGATATTATTTCCGATCTATGCGCGGGACTCGTCGGTGGTCTCGGCCTCGTCCCCGGCGCGAATTTCGGCCATGAGTGCGCCATCTTTGAAGCTGTCCATGGTTCCGCACCCGACATCGCCGGAAAGAATATTGCCAATCCCACGGCAGTATTGCGATCCGCCCTACTTATGCTGCGCCATCTCGGCGAGCCCGACGCGGCCTGGAAGATCCGCAACGCCATCGACGAGGTCTACCGCGACCGCAGCAAACTCACCCGGGACGTAGGCGGCACCGCCGGCACCTCGGAATTCGCCGACGCGATTATTGAGGCCATGGAAGCGCAGAAGTCCACCGTGCCTGCTGAACAGGCGCGGACGTAGACATGCGTAAACCCAGTCGTCTGATAAACTGTTCGGTTTCGGGAAACGACCGGGCCGTTGCTGTATGCCGGTTTCCCTGGGGGCTATCCTGAAGGGCATCGAAATTCCGTATCATCGCGGGCTGCACCGCTTCGCCGTCTTCACCGCCTGCGCCACGTTAGTCCTTATCGTTGCCGGTGCGCTTGTCACCAGCAATGACGCTGGCTTATCCGTCCCTGACTGGCCCACCAGCTTTGGCTCCTTCTACAAGATGCCGCAAATGGTGGGCGGCATTAAATACGAACATAGCCATCGTATGGTGGCAGAATTCGTAGGGCTGCTCACCATCATCCTGGCGGTTTGGACCTGGCAAGTTGAAAAGCGCCGCTGGTTGCGCCTTCTCGGCGTGGCCGCCCTGGCGACCGTGATTACGCAAGGCATCCTCGGCGGACTAACCGTGTTATTCTTTCTACCCGTACTTATTTCCAGCGCGCACGCCGCCGTCGCGCAGACGTTCTTCTGCATCGCCGTCTTGATCGCAGTGTTTACCGGCCGCCGCTGGGTCGAAGAACACCCACGCACTGAACTCGACCAACGCCGACCCGCTCTTTTCACTCTGACTGTGCTCTCGATTTTTGTGCTCTATGTGCAGTTGATCCTCGGCGCCATGTTCCGCCACCATGGGTTGAGTTGGTGGCCGCATGTCATCAACGCTGGCGTGGTCGCCGTCGTCCTCTCCTGGACGGCCGTTCGTGCCATCTCGGTTTACCCGCAAGTAGACGCCGTCCGCCGTCCGGCCATCGCCATGCTCGGCCTGATGGTCGCCCAGCTCTGCCTCGGCTTCCTCGCCTTCGTCACCCGCGTCATGTGGGGAAGAGACGCCGCCCAACCCGAACTGCCCATGGTGATCTCGACCGTCGTCCACGTCGCCGTAGGAGCGCTGCTTCTCGCGACTACCGTCGTGCTAGCCATCCAGGTCTGGCGTCACGTCCCGGTAGCTTTTGAAGAGCGCGTTCCCGGGCAGAACCCCGTCGCCGCCTAGGCGTTTCGTATCAGGCGAGTTCTTCGTGTCAGGATATTGCTTTAGCGATGCCGGAGCTTCGTCGAAATCCGAAGTCACTTTAGGGGCTGCATCTCGCGTTCGGATGATAATCCCCTTCCTCCCGGCGTAGAATACCTTGTGACCCCGAACTCAACCGCCATCGACTTAGCTCCTCTGGCCCAGCCTGTCAATCCGGCAGGCCAGCCCGTCGCCATTATTGCCGTGCGCGACCTTGTCCACCGCTACCAGGACCGCACCGCCCTCAACGGCGTTTCCTTCGAGGTTCACCCCGCCGAGCTCTTCGGCCTGCTCGGCCCGAACGGCAGTGGCAAGACCACGCTTTTCCGGATTCTTTCCACGCTGATGGTTCCCACTTCCGGCAGCGCCATGATCGCCGGCTTCGATGCCGTTCGCCAGCCCGGAGCCCTCCGCCGCCACATTGGCGTCGTCTTCCAGGCCCAGAGCGTCGATCTCAAGCTCACCGCCTACGAGAACCTCTGGCATCAGGGACACCTCTACGGCCTGCGCGGCCCCGACCTGAAAACGCGCATCAACGAAATACTTACCCGCGTAGGATTGCTCGACCGCTCCGCCGATCGCGTGGAAACCTTTTCCGGAGGTATGCAACGCCGCATCGAACTCGCCAAGGGACTGCTCCATCATCCCGAGGTTCTGCTCCTCGACGAGCCCACCACCGGGCTCGATCCCGGCGCCCGGCGAGATCTTTGGCAATATCTCCAGATCCTCCGCGATCAGGAGCGCGTCTCCGTGATCGTCACCACTCACCTTATGGAAGAAGCCGAACGCTGCGACCGCCTCGCCATCCTGAACGAAGGCAACTTGGTGGCGCTAGGCACGCCCGAAGCCCTAACCCGCGAGATCGGCGGCGACGTCATTCTGCTCGAAGCGCGCGACCCGCAGTCGCTGGCCGATCGCATTCGCAACAAGTTTCAAGTCGACGCCACCGTTATGGACAACCACGTCCGCCTCGAAATTGAAAACGGACATCGCTTCGTCCCTGACGTAGTCGAAGCCTTTCCCGGAGAAATTCAGTCGCTAAGCGTGAGCAAACCCACGTTAGAAGACGTCTTCATCCATCGCACCGGGCACCGCTTCTGGAGCGAAGACGCCGAACCTGCGCCAAAAACCGGCAAGAAGAAAACGGCTGGGAAACCTTCCCAGCGAAATTAGTGTGGGGACGTGTCCTCGCGAGCGTGCCCTGAGCGAAGTCGAAGCGTCCAAGCAGAGCGCAGCGCGGCCCCGCTCAAGCGGTGAGCCCGTCAAAGATAAAGCGCCCGCCTTCAGACCACGCGCCGGAGGCCCCACCCGGAGTAAAATGCCTTCGGCTTTCAAAGCCCCGGAGGGAACGTCCGTGAAAACCCCAATTAGCAGTTTGATGCTCTTGCTGTTGTCCATTTCACTGTCAGCCGCGGGACAAGTAAAAGGCGTACCTCTCGCCGGCCCGAACTCGTTCCAGCTGAGCAGCACCACCTTCGCGAACGACACGACCCTACCCATCAGTATGATCTACAACTATGTCGTGAATGGTTCCAACATCTGCTCCATCGATGGAAGCCCCGGCGGAAACCAATCTCCAGAGTTATCGTGGATCAACGTCCCGCCGCACACGGCTAGTTTCGTCGTGACCCTGTACGACACCACCGCGTCCTTTACGCACTGGGGGATGTACAACATCTCTCCCGCTGCGACCGGGCTTCCCGAAAATGCCGGAGTCGCCGGAAGCGCGGACGGCAGTCAGATTGTCAATGACTTCGGATTTGCTGAATATGACGGTCCGTGCCCGCCGGCAAACGTGCGACCTTTTGTCCACGATTACATTTTCACGGTCTACGCGCTCAATAAAACGCTCAGTCTGACCGGGTCGGCGAATTTTCCGAACAATGCCGAAACTCTGTATCAGGCATTGATTCACGCGGCCAAGAACGGCAATATTGTGGGAAGTGCAAGCCTGACCGGCTTCTACTCGACGACCCCGAAATGAGACGCGGCTCCAGCGCCGGGTGGCCCAGGTCTCTATTCTCGAGTCTGACTCTCAAGACTTGATTCTTGAGACCTGGCCGCACTGTTAAACTACTAACATGTCAACCCAAACTGCGACCTTCCCCGCATCCGCTCCAGCGTCCGCGGGAGTCCTGCTGCCCGCCTTCACGCTCTGGTGGCGCGAAGTCGTGCGCTTCTATCGTCAGCGCGCGCGCGTAGTCGGTGTAATCCTTTCTCCCCTCTTGTTCTGGGTTGTCCTCGGATCCGGCTTCGGAACCTCGTTTCGTTCGGGACAGGCGGCTGGCCAGCAGAACTATCTCGATTATTTCTATCCCGGCACGCTGGTGATGATCGTTCTCTTCACCGCGATTTTCACCATGATGTCGGTGATCGAAGACCGAAACGAAGGTTTCCTGCTGTCGGTGCTGGTGGCCCCGGTGCCGCGCGCGGCCATTGTCCTGGGGAAGGTTTTGGGGGGCACCACGCTCGCCGCCGCCCAGGGATTGATTTTCCTGGTCTTCTCACCGCTCGTCGGCATACACATGACGTTGGCCTCGTTCGGGCTGATTGTCCTCACCGTCTTCCTCGTATCATTCGCCCTGACCGCGCTGGGCTTCGCCATTGCCTGGCCCATGGATTCGACGCAAGCCTTTCACGCCATCATCAATTTATTCCTGATTCCGCTATGGCTGCTTTCAGGGGCTCTGTTCCCTCTGTCCAAGGCTTCCGGATGGATTCGCTGGCTCATGTATGCTAATCCGCTGACCTACGGCGTCGAGGCGTTGCGCACGCTGATGTATCCCGAAGCGCCGAGCGCATTCTCGCTGACCGCATCTATTTTGACGTTAGTGCTGTTTGCACTATTCATGTTCGGCCTAGCCTTCGTGCTGGCGAATCGGCGTACGACGAAGCCGGCGGCTTAGGAACTCGGCGTTAGTCGATGGTCGTCAGTCGTTGGCATTCTAGTATTCCGAGGATTCGTAGCGAAGCCGCAACAGGCAACAACGCGCGAACGACTAACGACCAACGATGCATTTATGCCCCTCGACATTCTCGCCTTAGCCGCGCACCGCGACGATGTGGAACAGACCTGCGCCGGAACCCTGCTCAAGATGGCCGAGCGCGGATACCGCACCGGCATCCTCGATCTCACGCTAGGTGAGATGGGGACACGCGGCTCGTCTGAAGACCGCGAGCGCGAAGCGGCGGAGGCGGCGCGTATCCTGAAAGTTTCCTGGCGCCACGCGCTCGATATTCCCGACGGCCGTGTCGAAAATACCTGGGAGAATCGTTTGAAGGTCGTCCACGTGCTCCGCGAGCAACGGCCGCGGGCGCTGATTCTTCCCTACTGGGAGGGGCGTCATCCGGATCACTACACGGCTTCGATTCTTGGCTACGAAGCGGCGTTTATATCGGGACTCGCCAAGTTGCCGATGGAGGGTTTCGCTCATCGTCCTTTCAAGATTATTTACGCCAGCCTGTACCGCGACGTCCGGCCTACGTTCGTCGTGGATATCACCGACCAGTTCGAAACGCGCTTCGCAGCGCTAATGGCGTATAAGTCTCAGTTCACCGATCAGGAAGCTGGCAGCGGAATCTTTCCCGCGCAAAAAGAGATTCGGGCACGGATTGAATCCATGTCCCGCTTTTACGGCATGATGGGCGGCGTCACCTACGCCGAGCCATTCGTGCAGAAGGAAGTCGGGCTGGTGGATGATGTGCTGGCGATTCCGGTGAAGTCGATCTGACAACCTCGACACACCAGATATGACTGCTCCGCAAATTTATCCTTCAACCTTCTCAGAATTCTCCTGCCTCAGCTTAGCGGGGTCCGGACATCGCCTTCTGGAAATCCTCTGCGGTGGTGCGATAACAGGGCAGGACTGCGCTTAGGTCCGAGTTACGCAACGCTGCTGGAAGTTTTGCGTACTCTGTGGCTGCACGAGTTGGATCGGTGTCAGACTGTATCATCTGCCACAATGACTCGTCACAGCTCGGATCTGGTGTTACGCGCAGCTTGATTACCCGCGGCGGCAGGTTGTTGAGATTATATTCAGACAGACGCCGTTGATAGGGAAGAAATTCATAAACCAGCTTAATGAGTTGCAGTTGGTCCTTGCCGACCCGCCTCTTGGCAATGAAGACTTCGAAATTAGAAAAGAAGGAGGTACCCGGCGCGGCAAACACAATGCCCAGCAAACCGACAGGCAACTCTTCGACGGTAGCTTTGTTTTCGTTGTTGCCGGCGGGTGTGGCCGAAGCGTCGGCCGGAAGGGGATCCATCGGATCCAAGAGCTTTCCCGGCCCACTCGCACCAGAGTTGCCCGTACCCGCAACTGACGTAGGAGGAGGGACGACTCCTGGATCCGCATCGGAAAGCGAGCCCAACCGCGTTCCTCCGGCAGAGCCTGAACCTCGAACAGATGGAGGTGGCGGCACTACTTGCGAACCTGCGCCAGCCATCGTACCGAGCCGTGCATCTCCGGCAGCACTGCCCGCACCATGAACCGACGGGGGAGGGGGCACGACATTTGGCCCCGTGCCGGAAATCGAGCCCAACCTCGCACCTCCAGCAAGGCCTGAACCTTGAACAGAAGGAGGCGGGGCTACCACTTGTGAGCTGGCACTACCCATCGCACCCAATCGTCCGTCGCCACTAGCATTGCGCGCAGTCTGAACCGACGGGGGAGGGGGTACGACATTTGGCCGTGTGCCGGGCAACGAACTCAAGCGCCCGGTTCCAGCAGGGGTGCCTGCGCCCTGAACCGAAGGAGGCGGCGGTACCACTTGCGAACCCGGGCCAGCCATCGAACTCAATCGTGCATCTCCAGCAGCATTGCCCGCACCCTGAACCGACGGGGAAGGGGGCACGACATTTGTCCCGGTGCCGGACAACGAACTTAACCGTCCAGCTCTAGCCGAGTTGCCTGCGTTCTGCACCGATGGAGGAGGCGGCACAACTCTCGAACTCGTATTGGGCGCCTTTATAGGCCGTCCTGCGGAAGGCCCTCCAAGCTCGGGCGCAGGAACAACCGCAGAAGCTTGAGGCAGCGCCGGCCGGCGAGCTGTAGCTTGGTCAACCTGGGGCTGCGGGGCCACCACCCCAGACGGTCCCGGCAGCGCGTTCCGCTGCGGGCCCACGGTGGCTGCGAACGGCACCATAGGTGCAACCGCATGGGAGCCCAGGAGATTCGGCAGCTTGGCTGTGGCCTGCTTGATGTCAGGTGGTGTGACGATGCTCGGTTTGTGCTCCGGCGTCACTGGCATCGCCGGTTGATGTGCCGGTGGTCGCGCCGATGCATGCGTCACTCGCGACCGCGGCCGAATGTTCGGCGCTCTGCTGCCAGCTGCTGGAAAGGTCCGAGCAGGCGGGTAGTAAGTAATAGACCTCTGGAACGCATCGCGCTGCGGGAACAGCTTTACCGATACCCACACTCTGGATTGGCCCCATACGAACAAAACAGTTAGCAGCAAATGCAACAGCATTGACTCCATGAACGAGGACCAGGGGACGCCGGAGGGGACGAAAACGTCGTTCCAGAAACGGGCAGGCCGTGAGGTGATAGGGACCTGCGGGACTCGCCGCGACAGGAGCAGGTCCGCCAGATTGCTGAAGAACACACGATGGCGCGGTTCCAGTTCGACCAGCAGCCGGAGACGAGGTGCGGGCCGTGAGCGCGGAACTCTCTGGTTGGCGATCAAAACCCCAGGGGCTTTGTCCATGGATACACGTTGGAGGGGGAGAAAACTCACTCGATTATAGCGCCCTTTCACAGCAACCGGCGCAAACCACGGTTACCCGCCGCAGACTAATCTCGCATTCGCCTGGGATACCGTCTAGGGGCAGGGATACTTTGCCGCCCACATTCTTGGCGGGGAAATTTGGCAGGGCATCTTTACCGGAAATCAGGGTACCGTTCTCGAGGTGGAGTTGCTGCTGGACGGGCAACATGGCGCGGCGGTAGACAATAAGGGCAACATTTACAAAGTTGTCTGGTAGGACTTCTTCATCTGGGGCACCGCGACAACCGCCCTATTTGGATCGAGTCAGCCGACCAGAATCACTTGGCTGGAGCCTCCGGTTGAGCGGGCTGGGATGGTGTCGCGGCTTTCTGCTTGGCAAAGGACTCCTCCACGCGCTTCCGGAAGTCGCCACTATCGTCGTGCTCAAATCCGCTATAGTTCGACTTGACTTGCATCTCACACTCTGTCCCCTTCGATACCAAGGCGACGTGGTTGGCGCGCTGGAGGACCGCTCCGCTGACGGTGACATGAGCGGCGTGCTTCACCTTGTAGGTAGCAGTCATTAAGGTGTCGTTACTTTCCTGGACCTCGTAGTTCTCGGCAACGCTAAGGACGTCCCTGACCGCGCCCCACATCTCGCTGCAGGAAACCGGATAAGTATTCTTGGAGGTCTTGCAGAACGCTGGCGCAGCAAGCACAAGCGACATCAAAGCTACGATCACAAATCTAGTCTTCATGATGGCACGACTCCTCGTATGAACGTGGTTCTCGCAATCTCAAGACGGAACCAAATTCCGTTTTCCAGACAAGGGAAACATAGATGCCCACAACACTTTTGTCAGTGCGAAAAATCACCGCCGACGGTGAGCAATGGGATAGGGTCAGTTTCTTCCCGGCGCAAAGCGTGACATCGAGGACTTCTGGAACAGGGTCTGGTGATTCTGGGAACTCAGCCTTTGGGATCCCCTCTCCGCCGGTCTTTTGGAATCATAGACTTGGCGGCTCGTTCTTCCCAAGTCATTGACGAATAAGGACTTACTTGTAGAGTATTTATTCGTCAAAGACTTGGGTTGTTTGATCAATAAATAACTGACATATTCTCGAAACTGTGAGAGAGTGAATCTATGAGCGGGATGCGAGCGGTTCGGCGAAACTTCTCTGGGTTGGAGCGGCGGCGGATGGAGGCAGCACGGTTGCTTCGGGAGGGCGTGAGGCAGGCGGAAGTGGCGCGGCGGCTGGGGGTACGCCGGCAGTCGGTGGGCGACTGGGCGAAGAAGATTCGGCTGGGAGGGGTATGGGCGCTGAAGGCGGGGCGGCTGGGAAGACCACGGAAGCTCCACGCGGAGCAGTTGAAGCGAGTGGAGAAACAGTTGGAGCGTGGTCCGCAGGTGATGCGGTCGAAGAAGTGGACGGTGCGGCGGGTGGGGGAGTTGATTGAACGGGAGTGCCGAGTGCAGTATTGCGCAGCCGGAGCTTGGGGAGTGTTGCGCGGGATGGGGTGGAGGTGGAGGGGCGGCGGCAGGGGGTGGAGGAGGGAAGGCGGAGGTTAGAGGTCAGAGGTTAGAGGTTCGCATGATGGCAAGGAGGGAACGGTGGAGCACGGTCCGAAAGAATCGGGGAACGTCCCGTCTGTCCCTGGGTTCTGCTCCACTCAGGCCAAAATCTTGAGCGCGTGAGACTTAGGGCTAATCTTCAGCTGTCGGCTCTCAGTTTCTCAATCGAAACCTTTGTGATGCGGCGGGGCGCGGGATTCTGGGGCGGCTCCCCGCCCTTCAGAAATGCGCTGGATCTGCCTCCATCTTCGAATTCCACCCCTTCATCTCATTGAGTTCCTCGGGCGTGATCTGAGGCAAGTGCCGGATGAACAAAACCAGGCGCCAGGTTTGCGGGACAGTGTGCGTTCCGCTGAAGGCCGGCATGCCGCTCAAACGAACTCCATTTTCAATTGTGTAATAGAGCTCGCCATCGCTCTTGTTCTGCGTCCCGGCTGCGCGCAAGTCGGGCGGTTTCGGATAGAGGCCCTTACCGTATACCGTGTGGCCCCCTCCGTCATTGGCATGGCACGGGGAGCAATGATAGGCGAAATGCTCCATGCCTCCCCGAATGTTCTCCGTTGAAGGCGTGATGGGATTGCGAAGCTCACGGTACGAGGATGGCACGGCCAATTTGCGTGCCGTAGTGGCCGCGAACTCCTCAATTGCCGATGGTGTCGCGAGTGCGCTGAAGCCTCGTCGCACGAGAATCAGCCCGTATCCCGCGGCTGCAACCGCAAGAGCAAACAGAATCAGCAAAACTGCTTTCCAGGGTTTCATGCCTACCTCTCCTGTCCCGTGCCGGCACGACCAAAGATACCGAACTAAAGAGCAGTCTTATAAAGTGGCGGCGATACAATCCACTTCAATATCAAACCCGCCGTTCCAGGCAGGAACATTAATAAAGATGCGCGCGGGCGGATTTTCCGGGAAATAACGCCTGTAGACGGTATTCACCGCAGGGAACATGTCTACTGAAGTGACGTAGACATTCAGCTTCAGAATGTTTTCCAGAGAAGAGCCTGCCGTTTCGACACAGAGCTTGAGTTGATCCAATACGATCTCTGTCTGACGCTCAATCGGTCCCTTGAAGATTTCTCCTGTTTTGGGGTCGAACGGCGGACTACCTGAGACGTAGATTGTGTCGCCGTGCTTCGTCACAGTTGAAGCTGGGGCCTTGTATTTTTCCAGGTAGGTCGCCAGCGGCTCGACGCGAATGATTTCCCGTTTCATAGATTTCCTCCGATTGATAGGTGCGGCGCCGAGTAACCAGGAACCGCGGAAATTCGAGGGTAAAACCACTGGGTTCACGCTACCGCAATGACCGGAGCGTTTTCCCGATGTAGAAGTCGCCGCGCCCGGTCGACCACGTTGTCGACGTTGAATCCCATCTTCGCCATAACTATTTCGCCAGGCGCAGACGCCCCGAAATGATCCAGTCCGATGATATCGCCGGTTCGACCAACCCATTTGTACCAGCCAAGAGTCGCGCCAGCCTCAATGGCCAGCGTGGGGATGTTGAGCGGCAGAAGTGCATCTCGGTACTCGGCGGGCTGTTTTGCAAACAGCTCCCACGATGGCATAGATACGACACGGACTCTTGTGCCTGATTTGGCAAGGGCCGGTGCGGCCTGAAGCGCCAGTTGGACTTCCGACCCAGTCGCGACCAGTATAAGGTCGGGGTCGGGCTCATCGAGCAGAACATAAGCACCTTTCGCGACCCCGGCGCTCACCGAGAACTGTTTCGTATCCAGCACAGGCAAGGCTTGACGAGTCAAGACGAGTGCGACCGGGCCGGGAAGCCCGATCGCGAGGCGCCAGGCTGCCGTTGTCTCGTTGGCGTCTGCGGGACGGAAGACCGTCAAGTGCGGCATTGCTCGTAAACTGGTCAACTGCTCGATGGGTTGATGTGTCGGTCCATCTTGGCCGAGACCTATGCTGTCGTGGGTAAAGACGAAAATGCTGTGAACCCCCATTAGGGCCGCAAGACGCAGAGAAGGCCGCATGTAATCGGAGAAGTTGAAAAATGTTGCGCCGAAGGGGATCAGGCCACCGTGCAACGCCATTCCATTCACCATTGCTGCCATTGCATGCTCGCGAACTCCGAAGTGAATGTTTCTGCCCTGATTGTCGCCGAAACCCAGATCCCCTAGACCCTTCAGTGTCGTGCGGTTGGATCCGGCAAGGTCGGCAGAGCCGCCAACAAACCCCGGCAGTGCCGAGGCGATCGCATTCATTACTTTGCCCGAAGCCTCGCGGGTCGATATTGCTCCTTCATTGGGAGAGAAGGATGGAAGGCCGGAATCCCAGTTCTTGGGGAGGACTCCTTCCGTCATGTTCTTGAGTTGATGACTCAAATCGGGGTACTTCTCAGAGTAACGTCCGAACATGCCGTTCCATTCTTTTTCAAGCGCAGTTCCGCGCGGGATGGCTTGCCGATAATGAGTCTGGACCTCAGCGGGAACGCTGAAAGGCGGCAAGTCCGGCCATCCAAGGTTTTTTCTCGTCGCGCGTGCGTTCTCAGGTCCCATGGGTTCGCCATGAACTTTCGGCGAGTCGTGCAGCGGGCTGCCATATCCGATGTGAGTTCGTACGGCGATCAGGGACGGCCTCTGCTCCTCAGCCATCGCCTCCCGAATGGCAGCTTCAATTGCTTCGAGGTCATTTCCGTCCGGAACAGAAATCACCTGCCATCCGAATGACTGGAAGCGTGCGCATCTGTCTTCGGTGAAAACGTGGTCGGTGGTCGCGTCGAGCGACACGTGATTGTTGTCGTAAAGACAAATAAGTTTTCCCAACTGCAGCGTCCCTGCCAGAGATGCTGCTTCAGAGGAGATTCCTTCCATGAGATCGCCATCGCCGGCCAGCACGAACGTAAAGTGATCAACCACCGGGAACCCATCCCGGTTAAACCGAGCGGCGAGATGCGCTTCCGCCACGGCCATCCCGACTGCCATGGCGATGCCTTGTCCAAGAGGACCTGTGGTTGCCTCGATCCCAAGATCCGGGTCATATTCCGGATGGCCGCTTGTCTTGCTGCCCCACTGGCGGAAATTCTGAAGATCATCCAGGCTGATGTTGTATCCGGTGAGATGAAGCAAAGAGTAAAGGAGCTCACATCCATGACCAGCGGAGAGGACGAAACGGTCGCGATTAGCCCACCGAGGGTTTGCGGGATTATGTCGCAAGAACCTGTCCCACAGGGTGTAGGCCATCGGGGCCGCCCCGAGCGGCAATCCGGGGTGACCCGAATGGGCTTTCTCGCTCATGTCGACCGAGAGAATCCGGGCTGTATTGATGCAAAGCTGATCGAGGTCATGGCTGAATGTCTGATTCATTGTGATACTCCCATCTGCTATTGATTTTTGCAGAACTTGGAATTCTGCTCAATGATGGCCGACTCGCTGCGCCTCAAGAAATCCTGACGGGGCGCTGGCGGACGCCCAACGCCGGTGCCGAGTTCAGAAATCCAGGGCGACGATCAGCTCGCCTGCGCCTCCGTGTCATAGTCGTCCGCCCGCCCGAGCGTAGGCAGGTGCCGACCGAAGTTCAATTCGAAGTCGCTCGGAACGCCGTAACCCATATTGCGAATCTTGGCACGACGCGCCTGCGCACCTGGCAAGGCCAGCAGTGGGAAGAACAGGTCGGTGCTCGACTGAAGCTCGGCAGCTGTCGGCGTCCCGAACCGATTGACTTGGGCCTTCGCCGCGGCCAGCGTTTCACGGTCGAACGAGGCCAGACGCCGGACGAGAGTATCAACAAACGAGTCGAGGTCGTCACCATCCAGCGTGCGGTTCACCCAGCCATAGCGCTCGGCGATATCAGCATCGAAGTCGTCCCCGCTAAGCACGATCTCAAGTGCCCGCGAGCGGCCGACCAAACGCGGGAGCCATTCCAGCGCTCCGCCGCCCGGGACCAGTCCGACGCCGACCTCGGGGTTGCCGAACAGGGCGCTTTGCCGGCTGGCGAAGCGCATGTCGCAGGCCGCCAGCACGAACTCGTTCCCGATGCCACGCGTGCGGCCGCGAATCTTGGCGATGCTCACGACTGGCGTGGACGAGAGGCGCAGCACAAAGTCGCGGCAAAGGCCCAGCACCTCTGGCCGTTCAGCTGCTTTGGCTACGTCGAGATGGGCGATGAAAAAATCGGGATTCGCCGACTGGAACACCACGACCTTCACGGACGGGTCCGCCTCGAGGTCGGTCATTAGCGCTCCCAATTCGACGATCGTTGAGGGAACAAACATGTTGATCGGCGGGTTGTTGAAGCTGATCGTCCACCGCCCCGGATAGGTGCGGTCGATGTTGAACTGCGCCACGCTGGCCTCGCTGGCGGCGTCGTTGGCGTGGACGTCATACGTCGGATTTGCCATGTTCTTGCCTCCTTTTGCGTTTCGCATTCGTTTTTCGCTATCTAGTTGAGGCGAAGACAGGAGAGCCCGGTCATCCGCACTCTCCTGTGGCAATGTGCACACAAGGCTAGTCTTCGCCGCGATCAAGTTATGCTGCAGCCGCTGCCACGCCCGATCGTAATGATCTGAAGCCCGCCCGAACCTCTTCTGAAAGAAGTTTTGGCTGTTCCCAGGCAGCAAAGTGCCCGCCCTTGGGGAGCTTGTTGTAATGGATCAGTTTTGGATACGCGCTTTCTGCCCAATTCCGCGGACATTGATAAAGCTCGTCAGGGAACGCGCTCACAGCAACCGGGACAGACACGCCCTTGACGCTGAAATAGGCAAATTTATTTTCCCAGTAGAGCCGTGCTCCGGAAAGCGCCGTGTTCGTCAGCCAGGTGATCGTAATGTTATCGAGGACATCGTCTCGTGAGAGACCTTCGGTCTGCCCGTCAAAGACGCGCGCGATCAGCGCATAACTCCACGCATCGTGGTCCAGAAAA
>DATEQN010000006.1:0-94172 GCA_035272625.1 Terriglobales bacterium
CAGGTTGCTCTGCAGCAGAGCCCGCTTCCGCTTCACCAGCCGGAGCTATACTGCCAACTATCAATCTCGCCCGACAATGCTTCGGCAGCGAACGGCGAAATGTCGCTTAACTGATTGTCTCAGCCCAGGGGTCCAGTCCACCCATCTCCTTCAATTCGTTGGCAGGTTACCACATCCAAGGAAATCCGGCTGTGACGAATATCATCCGTGATACACGTGAGCTAAAGTTGAGGGTCTAGCCAGAAAGAATACCCGTTTCCCTAATTTGGGAGCATAATGGGCAGCCGGGAGTGCATCATGCATAGTGGAAAACTGCTAATGTCTCCGGCCCTGGCCGCGCTCATTCTATCTCTTGCGATATTTCCGCTGACTGCGCGGGCATCGACCTCTCAGGCAAACAATTCGACCCAGGATCAGAATAAAGATGATCAGAACAAAGCCGCTGACTCGGGACAATCGGCTTCCGCCGACCAGGCGAAAGAACCTGCTTCCGATATCAAGTCGGCTCCGACGGACGAGGGACAACTCGCTACCGTAAACAACGCGAAGATTCCTTCGTATTCCAAAGTCTATGTCGCCCCGATTGCGGGCGGCTTCGAGAATTACATCATTGCCGGATTGCGAAATAAGAAGGTGCCGCTGACCGTGGTGATTGACCGCAGCAAGGCGGACTACGAAATCAGCGGTGTCTCGGATAGCGAGAAGGCTGGGTGGGCGAAGATGCTGTTTATCGGATCGCAGAATTCCAATGAACAGGCCAGCATCAAGATTTCCGACCTGAAGACCGGAGCGGTCATTTTCGGCTACTCCGTCCATAAGACCAACTCTGTGCGCGGCAAGCAAAGCGCCGGAGAGGCCTGCGCCAAGCATATCAGGAAAATTGTGCTTGATTAGTGGGGTCGGTTACGGGCTCCGGAAGGAGTGACCCATGTCGAACAAGAGAAACGTCGCGAGCATTCTCGCGCTGTTGGTTGTTGCGGTTGTTTCTACTGCGCTTGCAGGCGATAAGAACGCACCCCCTTCGCAGAAAATCCCGAAGGGATCCAAAGTTTTTGTGGCGCCCATGGAGGGCGGCTACGACACTTACTTGAAGGACGCCATCGCGAAGAAAAAGGTTCCGGTGGAGATCGTTGCCAGTCGCGATCAGGCGGATTACGAGATTACGGGTACGTCTGAAAGCCAAAAGGCAAGCACTGCCAAGAAGATCATCCTGGGAAATTGGCACTCGCGCGAGGAGGCCAGCATTTCAGTGAGTAACATCAAGAGCTCCGAAGTGGTTTGGGCATATTCCGTCCACGAGGAGGCCTCTACTCACGGGAAGAAAAGTTCGGCAGAGGCCTGCGCTAAACACCTGAAGGATGCAATCGAGAATCAATGAACGAACGCGCCCATCACTGCAGTGTCTCAGCAACACTAACCGGAAGTGACGCTTTCGCGCTTCCCCAACTGACAACCGAGAACTGGGAACTGCCCTCAGTACTTGGGCATCTTCGTATCAATCCGTTCCGCCCATGCCGTGATTCCGCCAGTCAAGTTATGCACCTTACTGAAGCCCGCTTGCTTCAGAAATGCCACCGCTTTCGCGCTGCGTCCGCCCATCTTACAATGAGCTACGATCTCGCGGCTGCTGTCCAGTTCGCTCACGCGCTTCGGCAGATCGCCAAGCGGAATGAGATATCCCTTGAGGTTGCATATCTGGTATTCGTGCGGCTCGCGCACGTCGAGAATAAAAATGTCAGCCTTGGCGTCAAGCTTCTTTTTCAATTCTTCCACCGAAATCACCGGTAAGTCGCCACCATATACGGGCGCCTCTTCGCCGCGGATGCCGCAGAACTGATCGTAGTCAATGAGCTGGGTGATCGTCCGGTGCGTGCCGCAGGCCGGGCAATCGGGATTCTTGCGCAGCTTCAGTTCGCGGAACTTCATGCCGAGCGCATCGACCAGCAGCAATCGTCCGGCGAGCGAATCGCCTTGCCCCAAAATCAGCTTGATGGTTTCGGTCGCCTGGATCACGCCGATCAGCCCGGGAAGAATGCCGAGCACCCCACCTTCGGCGCACGAAGGCACCAGGCCCGGCGGTGGCGGCTCGGGATAGAGACAGCGATAGCATGGTCCCTCTTCGGTTGCGAACACGCTAGCTTGCCCCTCAAAGCGGAAGATCGAGCCGTAAACGTTGGGCTTGCCCGTAAGCACGCAGGCGTCGTTGACCAGGTAGCGCGTGGGAAAATTGTCCGTGCCGTCGGCCACGATGTCGAACTCGCGAAACAACTCCAGCGCGTTGGCGCTGGTCAGTTTCGTGTCGAACGTCCGCAGGTTGAGGTAGGGATTGATCGCCTTCAGCTTGTCGGCGGCGGAGTCGAGTTTCTTGCGGCCGACGTCAGCGGTGGTGTGGATGATCTGCCGCTGCAGGTTCGTATAATCCACCACGTCGAAGTCCACAATGCCGAGCGTGCCGACGCCCGCAGCCGTCAGGTAAAGCGCAAGCGGCGACCCGAGTCCGCCCGCGCCGATGCACAGAACTTTCGCGGCCTTCAGCTTCTGTTGCCCTTCCATGCCCACCTCGGGCATGATCAGATGGCGCGAGTACCGCAGGATTTCGTCGTTGCTTAAAACGGCTTCGCGTTGAGCATCGGCGGGTTTGATATCGGAAAGCGTAGCCATAGGTTCCTCTTCAAACTGTAATCAGGACGACGGCAAACTAGATTGCGAAATAAAGACAGCGGCGACAGGACGCGGGGCGGGATATTCGGCCATGTGTCGGTTCGCAGGTCACAACTCGGCAAATCATGCCAAAATCAAAACGCAGCAGCCGCCCGCAATCGACGGCACAATCGAAATGGTATCACCGTCTTTAAGCGCGGTGGCTTCTTTCTGCAGGTAGCGCATGTCCTCGTCATTGACGTAAACGTTGACGAACGCGCGCAGTTTGCCGTCGTCTGTGTAGAGATGGCGCTTCAGCTCGGGATGCCGCAAGACCAGGCCAGCGAGGGCCTCGCCCACGGTTTTTGCCGGGACATCGACCGAGGCCTGTTTCCCCGAGTATTGGCGAAGTGGAGACGGAATCTGGATCTGGGGCATGTAGATAAAGATGCTATGGTACTGGCCAAAGATGCAAGTACGAAAATGGAGCGACGGGCGTCCCCGCCCGTCCACCACTCACCGAGCAGCTAAAAAGTGGCCGCTGACGAATATCAACGCCCGCGAGGCTTCACCGCGATTGGCGCATTTTTCCTGTTTGGCGCAACCATGGCCGCCTATGCTGCCGTGACTCTGCTCCAACCTGGGACCGTCCTCGACAAATTGTGGGTATTGAACAAAACCGGCCATGCTCATCTCGCGTCGCTGGGCAAGGGCGCCGGGGTTGGTTTGGTTGTGCTCTCGGCGTTGTTGTGTGCCGCGTCCGTCGGCTGGTTCCGGCGTCGCTACTGGGGATGGGTTCTGGGAACGACGATCATTGCCATCAACGCGGCGGGCGATCTTGTGAATCTCCTGATCGCAGAGCATCTGAAAGGTGCGGTGGGAGTTACGATTGCAGGCCTGCTGCTCATCTACATGATTCGGCCGGCGGTACGAAATTACTTCAGCACAGGAATGAAGATGAAATAGTAAAGTGCTTTCGCCTTCGTTGGCAGGGTTCAGAATTCGGGGCACTAATGCGGGGCACTAATGCGGAACCGGCATTTTGCCGATCTGACCAACAGGAAGGGCGCGCATGTTTGAACTGCCTAGCTTGGTGGAACCGAGGCCAGTGAAAGAAGATTTCGCGTCCAGAAGCATTTGCGCCGATTGCAGCGAACATGTACGGGAAGCAAAACTCATCCAGGCCTCGCTGTTGCCCACAAATGGGCTCTACCACGAGTCGGTCGAGATCGCATTCCGCTGCATACCCTTCTCCGAAGTTGGGGGAGACTTTGCCGATGTCTTCCGTTTACCCGACGGTTCCGTTGGCATCTACCTCGGGGACGTCGTCGGGAAGGGGTTGCCGGCGGCCATGTATGGCGCGCTCGTGATGGGAACCTTGCGCGGGATTCACAAGACCGGGACTGATACCGCCCGCGTTCTCGTCCTGCTGAACGAGCGCCTGGTGCAACGGCCCATCCAGGGCCGCTTTTGCTCGACCTTGTACGCTCTATTCATCCCGGCCACGCGAGAACTCATCTTCTCCAATGCCGGGATGCCCTTGCCCTTGCTCGTCTCCGGAACCGGATGTCGCCAACTCGGCGAGGGAGGATTACCCTCGGGAATGTTTCCAGGCGCCGCATACGAACGGCACGTCGTGCAGCTCGGCCCGGGAGATTGCGTTCTGTTCGCGAGCGACGGTCTTCATGAGTTGCGCAACGGGGAGGGAATCGAGTTCTGCACCACTCAAATGGCGCAGGTTTGGGCACAATGCGAACGTAAATCGGCCGACGAATCGGTGAATTTCGTCTTCGATCACCAGATGGCCTTCTCCGCTGGCATTGCGCCGCACGATGATATTACCGCCGTGGTCCTGAAGGTGCTGCCCTAGCCCGCTCTCTTTTCACCTCGGTGTCATGACACTTCAGTCTTCTCGTCCACGAATTTCTTGTCGGCCTCGTCGCCACCCGCAAGCTCGAACGAATTCGTCACCGTCGCCACACCCTTCTCCACGCTCGTAATCACGTAGGAACAGCCGAACCAGTGGGCCTCCGCAAGGTCGGTGACCGACCACTGCGCGGGGTGATCAGGATGAGAGTGATAGAAACCGACGATATCCTCGCCGCGCTCGCGGCCTTCGCGCTGAATGCGGATGAGTTCCCTGGGATCGATGTTATAGCGGTTGTGTGGCGAATCCTCGCGCGTGTTGCCGCAGCGTGCGATGCGCGAGACGCTCTTCGCGCCCTTGTCTTCGAATTGCCCGAGCAGCACGCCGCAGCACTCGTGGGGATAGGTTTCTTCTCCGTGCTGACGAAGGGAGAGGTAGTTGGACTCAGAGAGCTTGAGCATCAGAACATTTCACCACGGAGACACGGAGTCACGAGTCACGGAGAAAATCAAGCAAATGGTCTTCTCCGTGTCTCCGTGGTGAAATCGATCTCAGCCTTCGTGCCAAAATTTCTCGCTCAGATATTTTTCACCCGAGTCGCAGAGGATGGTGACGATGGTGGCCCGCTGATCTATTTTCAGACTCTCGATGACTTGCAGGCTGCCAACCACGGCCGCGGCGGAGGAGACTCCGACCAGCAGTCCTTGCTCGCGCGCCAGTCTCCGGGCCATGGCGTGCGCATCTTCGGTTACGATCTCCAGATTCTGGTCGGCGAGCGACGCATCGTAAATGCGCGGCACGATCGCCGAGGGCAAGTGCTTCGCGCCTTCGATGCCGTGGAAAGCCGAGTCCGGTTGCAGCGAGATGCATCGGATGCGCGGGTTCAGCTCTCGCAAACGCCGCGTGGTGCCGACAAAGGTTCCGGTGGTGCCGAGCATGGCGACGAAGTGCGTGATACGTCCTTCGGTTTGTTGCCAGATTTCGTTGGCGGTGGTTTCATAATGCGCGCGCCAATTCGCATCGTTCGAATATTGATCGGCGTAATAATAAAGATCGGGATGGCGCTCGGCGAGCTGGCGCGCGATTTTGAGGGCGCCGTCGGAGCCTTCAGCGGGATCGGTGTAGATGATATTTGCGCCGTATGCCTGTAGAATGCGTTTTCGCTCGGGAGAAACATTCTCCGGCACGCAGAGCGTGACCGGGAATCCGAGAGCGGCGCCGAGCATAGCATAGGCGATACCCGTGTTGCCGCTGGTGGAATCGAGCAAAATTTTCCCGGGAGCGAGTTTGCCCGAGCGGCGCGCTTCGGCCACAATGCCGGCGGCGGCCCGATCCTTGACGGATCCGCCGGGGTTATGCCATTCGGCCTTGCCCAGAAGTTTGACGCTCGGAAGATCGCGGGTAAGCGCGTCAAGCGACAGCAGGGGCGTGTTGCCGATTTGAGCGAGCACAGCTTCGCCACGACTGGGCAAAGCTTTCGCCTCGGCAGGCCACTGCGACACTTCAGAAGCTGGTCGTATCATTCGGTGTGATGCCTCGTGACTAGAGTAATGTGCCCGCAAGCTTAAAAAGGTATATCTATACTAGCGTTACAGTATTCCAACGTCATTAAGATTTAGATTTGCGGTGAATAACTTTGGTTCCATCGAATTTGCGAAAGCCGCATCTAACCTGATGGAACGAGAATTGAGTGTATTGATGGCAGCGAAAGTCGAACAACGAACCTACGAAGACGCGGTCGCGTGGCTGCGCGATCATGGCTTTGACCTGATTGAAGCTCCGGGCGCGCAAACCCGCGTGTTCCTGAAGAAGTACAACTGCTCGGCGGCAATCCAGAAGACGGACGACGGCGGCGTGAAAATCTTCGCGTATCCCGGATACCTGATCGGCAGCGAGATTTCGAAGCTGGTCAATCGCGGCTATCAGCAGTTTATGAAGACCACGAAGACCGAAGTCCCGGCCACCGCCGACCACCTGAAAGCGCTGCAGCAGTTCTCCGAAGAAATGAAAGAAGCGCTGGGGCTGCCGAGCCTGTACAACGAATCGCTCGGAACGGTAAGCGAGTCTTACCATTACGATCGCATCAAGGATCGGGACGAGCCCGAGGTGGAGCGTCCGAAGCGGCCGTGGGACACGGTCAAGGTGAAAGTTGTGGCAGCCGCAAAGAAAAGCCGGGCGTAGCTAGGGCATTTCCTCCGCAGCAGTCAGCTCTCAGCCAGCAGCCAGGTTTCGTATCAGGGCATCGCTCCAGCGATGCCATACATCTTCGAAATGAATGCCCCTTCGACATTCCAGTCCCGGAGGGACGAGCTAGCCCAGCGCTTCAGCGCTGGGAAAAGTGGAAAAAACGATTCAAGTCCCGGCGGGACGACCCAGTTCTCACGCACACTCTTTAGGGACACAACGTAAATCCATTCTGCCCTTCTTTTAACTTTCTTTATTCCCTCCGCAACGTCCAGAACACAATCATGTAAAACTGAAGTCCATGGAGGCCCCATGCGAGAAATGGTTTTGCTACTGGGGTTGCTTGCTACGTTGGCTGTCTCTGGTTTGGGGCAGAACGTGGACGCCGGGCACGTGGCGATTCGGACAGTGATCGAAGAGCAGCAGGCGGCCTGGAACCGGCAGGATCTGGAAGGTTTCATGGCCGGGTACTGGAACTCGCCCGAGCTGACGTTTTTTTCCGGAGCGCATGAGTCCAAGGGCTCGCAGGCGGCGCTCGATCGCTACAAGAAAAACTATCAGGGCGCGGGACACGAAATGGGGAAGCTCGAATTCGCGAACCTGCGCATCGAAATGCTGGGGCCGGAGGCGGCATTTGTGCGGGGAGAGTTTCATCTGACGATGTCGGATGGCAAGACGCCGCACGGCCTGTTCACACTAGTCTTCCGCAAGTTCCCCGAAGGATGGAAGATTATCCACGATCACTCGGCGGCAGAGTGAGGCAAGCCAATTTCAAGGTTTCAGAATTGCAAAGTCGCAAGGTCTGAAACCATGGAACCTCGAAAACCCGGCCGTACCCTGGCCTCAGTGCGGCCACTTCGCCAGGATCGCTCCCATGGCCAGGTAGCAGACTAGTTGGTATCCGGTGTTGATCAGGTAGAGCTTTGTCGGCTGCTTGCTGAATAGTGCGCCCGTCAATTGGACTATGGTTACGAATCCCAGCCACACGGCAAAGCCGATTTTCATTCCGTAGGGGATGGTGTTTACGCTGGTAACGTCGATGATCTTCGCCAGCACTACCGCCGACACGATGCTGGCGACCAACGAGATGCCGTACAGTTTGCCGGCGCCTTTCTGCATCTCAGCGAGCTTGGCTTTGTCGTTGCAGTCGATTCCCATCAACCGCATCCATGGACCAGCGAAAAGGATCGGGGAATACCAGAGAAATCCGATCGCCATGGTCGCAACGGCGCAGACCAGAACGGCCCAGAAATTGATTCCAACGAATGAGTAAGCTCCAATCATCGTGTCGTCCTCCTCAGGGTGGCGATGAGGGCGCAATGGTAATCCGGCAGGGCGGGTGCAGGGAAGGGGAAAATCCAGCCTCAGCATGATTGTCATCCTGAGCGAAGCGAAGGACCTGCTTTTTGCCAGCGCATAGAGACAGCAGTTCCTTAGCTTCGCTCAGTATGACAATTTGAATTTAGGCCGCGAACTCGCGGGGCATCACGCTATCGACCCCGATCCATGGCCTCATTGGCCAGCCGATCCGCAGTCCGGTTGTGTTCCCGCAAAGCATGGCGGATTTCAAAGTGCTCAAGCCGCCGAACCAGTTGTTGTGCCTGTTTATACAGCTTGCGCAGTTCCGGATGGCGCACCTTGTAGATGCCTTTCATCTGCCGCACCATCAGCTCGGAATCGCTAATCACCTTAAGCGCTTTGATTTGGTTTTCGGTGGCGTAGCGCAGCGCCGCGAGCAGCCCCTGATACTCGGCGTAGTTGTTGGTCTGGTGTCCAAGGTATTCGCTAAGCTCGGCAACCGGATGCCCGGAAGCATCCTGAATGGCAACCCCGTAACCCGCAGGCCCAGGATTGCCGCGCGCTCCGCCATCGACGTGGGCGGTATGAGCGGCCAGCGCAGATTTCGGCGCGGATTTCGAACTAGAAAAAAGATTGCCGGAGCCGGAAGAGCGCGAGGGCATAGAGCGAGTTTACAACGGCACGGTTCGGGTTTCCCGTGTCCTATCTTCCGGTGGCCAGCCGCGTAGCCAGCCGCTGCGGCAAATTGGCAGCAAGAATTTTCTCCTGCGCCACCCGCAGGTTGTAAGGCACGCGATAGAAAGTAACAATCCACGCGTCGGAGTCAAACATGGCAAAGGCCGCCCGCCAATCGCCATCGCGCGGCTGTCCGACGGAGCCGGGGTTGATGAGATAGCGGCAATCCTTGCGCAACGGCCAGTCGGAGGACTCGGGCTGTCCCACCGTGCGATATCCAGGACGGTAGCCTTCGCTGATTTCGCCCGTGAGCACGAAGCCGCCCTGCAGGTGCGTGTGTCCGAAGAACGTGACTGGGACGGGATCGGTGATGAGCGGTTCGATGGCGTCGCGGGCGCTGACCATGTATTCATCTTCGTCGAGCGACGAGCCGTGCACGAACTGGACGCCGGGGAGTTCGTCGAGATGGATCGGGCCGTGGGGAAGCGCGCGCAGCCATTCGAGATTTTCGGGCGTGAGCTGGTCCCGCGTCCAGAGCGTTGCCAAGCCGGCGACGGGATTGAATTCCTCAAGGTTCATGAGCCCGCTGACGGCTTTGTCGTGATTGCCGCGGACGAATACGTGTCCCAGAGATTGCGCTTTGGCAATCACCTCGTTGGGATTGCCGCCATAGCCGACCGTGTCTCCGAGATTGATGACGAGGTCGTGCGAGGGCGCGGCCGCCAGACAGGAGTCCAGCGCTTCGAGGTTGCTATGGATGTCACTTAGAACAAGGATGCGCACAGAGGGAGGATTATAGCTTCTCTGGAGGGGAAACGACGAGCGCGGGGCAGCGGTTGCAGAAAAACTTGGTTACGTATCAGGGCATCGCTTTAGCGATGCCGCAGATTCTTCGAAAACCGATGCCCCTTTAGGGGCTGCCATCGACATCCGGCCTTTCCCCGGTTGCTAGGGCTGGCTAGCAGGTGGCGACTCCGGCTCCGCCAGCTTCCGTTCGGGTAGGAAATAGGAGAGCGTGACAAACACAAAGATGAAAAATGAGATGCGAACATCGACGAACGCCAGTGGCACCGAGGCCATGTAGAGAAGCATCGAGTAAAGATTCTTGGACTGGACGCGGCGATGGTAGCGGACCATGTCAGGATTGTCGCGATGGTGCTGAACAATCGCCGAGCGCAGCACAGCGAAAGACACCGAGCACAGTGACAGCACGACACCGTAGAGAGCGACGGCGCGGGGATCGCGAAAATGGTCGCCCATGTAGGCGGTAACGAAGGGGACGAGCGACATCCAGAAAAGAAGCGTGTTGTTCGACCAGAGCAGGCGAGCGTCAGCGCGGCGGGCGGAGTGCAGCATGTGATGATGATTCACCCACATGATGGCGACGACCAGAAAGCTCAGGAGGTAACTGAGAAACTGCGGGAGAATGCCGCGCAGCGAGACTAGCGTAGTATCGCGCGGAACCTTCAGTTCGAGCACCATAATGGTGATGATCACGGCGATGACGCCGTCACTGAAAGCTTCCAAGCGGTTGGTGCCCATGCCGTTCATATATTTAGAAGCTATCAAGTTATCTCATAAATCGGTTTGGGTAGGGCACGGCTTCAGCCGTGCCGTCCGGAGCCAATAAAGACGCGGGCTTTAGCCCCTGAGGGCCTGGACAGTTTACTCCTTCGGTTCATTATGAGATGGCTGGAAGAATATGTTTATCAGATTCGCGGTGGATTCACGACCGGGCAACGCGCCCAATGTCCGCCGCTGACTTCGACCAGCGGAGGGAACTCGACCGCGCAAGCGGCAACCCGGTGCGCGCAACGCGGCTCGAAGCGGCATCCAGCGGAAAGCTGAGCGATGGTTGGGACTGTGCCTTCGATGGTCGCGAGCGGAACGGAGCGGTCGGTCGAAAGCGTAGGAATAGCGCGCAGCAGCCCTCGAGTATACGGATGAGCGGGCGCGCCAAAGATATCGGCCTTCGTGCCCAGCTCGACTAGGTTCCCGGCGTACATGACGGCAACGCGATCGGCAACGTGCGAAACAACGGCGAGATCGTGCGAGATAAAGAGCATCGCCAATCCAAATTTGTGGCGGAGATCGTTGAGCAGGTCGAGAATTTGCTGCTGGATGGTGACATCGAGCGCCGTAGTAGGCTCGTCGGCGATGAGCAGTTGCGGACGGTTGACAATAGCCATGGCGATCATGACGCGCTGCCGCATGCCTCCCGAGAGTTGGTGTGGATAACTGCTGGCGCGCTGTTCGGGGTCGGGGATGGCAACCTCGCGCATTCCCTCGACCGCTCGACGCCAGGCTTCGGCTTTGGAGACGCGTTGGTGAGCAAGCACAGCTTCCGCGATCTGCTCACCGACACGCATGACCGGATTGAGCGCGGTCATGGGCTCCTGGAAGATCATGGCAATGCGCGAGCCCCGGAGTTGACGCAGCTGATCGGGATGCAGAGCGGCGAGATGCGTGGGGACGCCGTCGCCATTCTGAAAGGTGATTTCCCCCGTTACGATGGCGGCCGGCGGAAGCAAGCCCATGATGGCGAGCGAGGTAATGGATTTTCCCGAGCCCGATTCGCCGACCAAGCCAAGCACTTCGCCCGCTGCGATGGAGAACGAAAGACTGCGAACGGCGGCCGCGGGCACAGCCGCTCTCGCCGCATGGTCGGACGGATGGTCGTACGGATGGTCGTACGGACGAGTGGACGAAAGCGCCTGCCCGGCACCGGATTGCCGGAACTCGATGGTCAGATCGCGAACCTCAAGCAGCGGACTCACGAAGGCTATGGTACCAGCGCCAAGACTACTTTTTTGGCCGCGATTCCGGCGGCACCAACCCGGCAACCCGGTAATACACAACCAGTTGTCCGTAGTGCTCTCCGGAATGTTCGAGCAGCCCCCATGCCATATCGGAGACTCGCACCTGCTGATGCGCGAACGGATCGACGATCAAATCGCTCATCCCCTTGTCGCCCTTCTGCTTGATCGCAGCCGCGCCGTCGGCAAACGCTTTCTTCACAAACTCGACCACCGCCGCTTTCGTTTTGTACTGGTCGCGCTTGGGATCTTCTTCGGCTGGCGGCTCCAGCCCCATCGCCGGGTTCGTAAAGAAATAATTCGCATTCGCCGCGTGCAGCAGTTGCTCGGCAAAGCTACGCTCGGCGGGCACCGGCTTGAAGTCGTACTTGTCCTCGGGGAAATCCTCCGCCATCGCGATCAGCTTGCGGCCAACATCGTTCCAGTTCTCCAGCAAAACCTGGGACGGCCCAGCCGCCGGCTTCGGCGGAGCATCTTTCTTCATCGTGTCTTGCGCGATTGCAAGCGCCGTAAGAATCCCCACGGCAAGAACCACACTAAAGATTCGTTTTTTCATTTTGTCATTCCCCTCTGATTTTCCGTAGAGACGTGGCTTGCCGCGTCTCTGACCCTGAAGACAGAGCAAGCCCCGTCTCTATTCCAATCCTGCTTTCCCCAGCATCTCCAGAAACTGTTTCTGCGTCCGCATATCGATCGACTGCGCCACCAGCTTCCCTTCCCGGTCGTAGACAAAACTCTTCGGAATCCCTTCCACCACAAACATCTCATTCACCTTCCGCCCGGGATCGAGCAACACAGGAAATGAGACCTTGCGCTCGCGGATAAACGGCTCCACCTTAGCCGCTTCTTCATCGGAGATGCCCAACACCACCAGCCCCTTCGATCCGAAGCGCCCGTAAAGCGTCTCCAGATCCGGCATCTCCTTGCGGCATGGTGGACACCAGGTCGCCCAGAAATTCACCAGCACAACTTTGCCCCGCAGTTCCGAAAACGTCCAGGTCTTGCCCGAAAGATCTTTCAGCACAAACTCCGGATGCTCCCGCTTCCGGTCATCGGCCTCGAGTCGGCCCATAGCCGCGCGAAATTGTTCCTCATCCAGCGACGCCTCGACATGCTCATACCGCACCAGCGAGGCCAGCTCAATATAAGGATAAGCCGGTGCCCGTGTGGCGCGGGCGCCCCCGCCCGCGTCCGGTTCCGCCCAAGCCACAGGCCGCTCGCGCAAGGTGTCGGCCAGAGTAGTAGCCACTTCTTGCAAAGTGGAGTGTCCAAAATCGCCCTCGGTGGAGAGTCCCGCCAAACCCACCGCCAGCCGCAGCTTGTTCTCCGACGCTGGCAGCTTGCGAATCTTCAGGGCGAGATCCTTCGTCGTCCCCGCCCGGACGTCATCGGCGAGGCCGCGCAGTCCATGGATCTCGTCGGCGAGCGGCTTCTCCTCCGCGCTCCACACAACTTCCTTCTTCTGCGCCGAAGCAAACTCCAGCCCGATGGTCACGACCGCGACGAACAAAAAGAAGAACACAAAGAAGAGTTCTATCCCACGAAACAAGGCTCTGGTTTTCATAGCCCACCAAGCTTAACAACAGACCAGCTCCCGCACCAACACTGGAGTACGGAGTTCGCGAAGGCCTAAAGGGGACGGAGCCCCGGAATCCCACCTTTCCAACGTACCGTTGGGGGCGATCCGGATGAAAATTGTTTCACGTTGACGCGAACCGGGATTGGGGGGACAATGTCCGCTGTCTTTGGGGGTCGAAAAGGAAATTCCCGATGAAAATCCTTGTGCTTGATATCGGCGGTACCAACCTCAAAATCTATGCCACCGGGCATCTGGAGGCGATCAAGGTGCCATCCGGTCCTACCTTCACGCCCAAGAAATGCGTGAAGGCGGTGCAGGAAGCGACTGCGGGATGGGCTTATTCGTGCGTCTCCATTGGCTATCCCGGCCCCGTCCTGCACGGCAAGCCGGTGCACAACCCGGCCAACCTCGGCGCCGGCTGGGTCGATTTCGATTTCGCGAAAGCTCTTGGCTGTCCGGTCAGGATCATCAACGATGCTGCCATGCAGGCGCTCGGCAGCTACCGCGGCGGCCGTATGCTGTTTCTCGGCTTGGGCACCGGCTTGGGCTCCGCGTTCATTGTCGACGGCGTCGTCGAACCCATGGAACTCGCCCACCTGCCCTACAAGCACGGGAAGTCATTCGAGGAGCACGTCGGAGCTGCCGCCCTGGAGCGCTTGGGGAAAAAGAAGTGGATCAAGTCCGTCCATGACGTTGTCGCCCAGTTGAAGAATGCGTTGCAGGCCGACTACGTCGTGCTTGGCGGTGGGAACGCCAAACGGCTCACCACTCTGCCGCCGGAAACATTCGCCGGAGATAACACCCATGCGCGCGAAGGCGGATTCCGCCTCTGGCAGTCGGAGAAGCAGCGCAAGTCGCTGGCTGCTGTAGGCGATTAACTGGGACACCAATCATGGAATTCAACTTACAAATCGTTTCCGACGCGGCCGCCCTCTCCCGGGCCGTAGCCGACGTGTTCATCGCCACCGCTAATCAAGCCGTGGAGAAAAAGGGTGGGTTCACGGTGGCTTTGTCGGGAGGTTCTACTCCCAAGGCGCTCTACTCACTGCTCACGACGGACCGCGATCTGAACGCGCGCGTCCCCTGGCAGAAGATCGATTTCTTTTTTGGTGACGAACGCCACGTCCCACCCGACCACCCTGACAGCAACTACCGCTCGGCACAGGAAGGCATGCTATCCAAGGTGCCCGTCAGTCCAGAGCGGGTGTTTCGCATGAAGGGCGAATACCAGGAAACGGACAAAGCCGCCGCCGAATACGAGCAGGTGCTGCGCGAATTCTTCCATCTCTCGGCCGGACAGCTTCCCCGCTTTGACCTGATCATGCTCGGCATGGGACCGGACGGGCACACGGCCTCGCTGTTTCCGGGCACCAAGGCCCTGAATGAACACAACCGGCTCGTCACCTCCAATTGGGTGGGGAAATTCTACACTCACCGGATTACCATGACGGCGCCCGTCCTGAACAACGCCGCCTGCGTGATGTTCATGGCGGGCGGCCAGGATAAGGCTCAACCTCTAAAAGCAGTTCTGGAAGGGCCCCATGAACCAGCACAACTGCCATCGCAGTTGATCCGCCCGGCGCATGGAACGCTGCTCTGGTTGGTGGACAAATCCGCCGCCGCCTTGCTGGACCCCAGCACAACCGTTCCCGTAAAGATTGCATGAGCAATGTGCCCGCGAAGGCGGGAGTCCGGCGTTTTGTATTCGCTTGCGGATATAATGGCTTCCGTTCTTGAAGTCAATAAAGGCGAATTCCGCCGTGCACTTTTTCTTGGGATCATCGTGAACCGAATTCCAGACCTGAAGTTCTGGCAGCAAATCAGGCTCCCGTCTAAGCTGGACGAAGTTTTGCCAATCCTCGCAGGCTTCATCGTGCTGGCGGCGATCGTCATGATCGCCCGTCCCAGAGAACGCGGCGAAGTGCGCACTGCCGGGAGCCTGTTCGGTTTCTCTCTCCTCCTCCTGCTGGCATCCAACGCGTGCTATTGGTTCGCTGTGCCGTCGGCTGGCACAGCTTTCCACGTGTTGGCGTTACTGTTCGGCGGCGTAGCGATCGTCAACCTGCTCGCAGCCCTTGTGTTTGGCGTGGGACTGGACCTGTTCCGGCCGCAGACGCCCCGGATTGTGCGCGACCTGTGTGTGGCCGCCGGCTACATTGGAGTGGTCTTCTGGCTCCTTTCCCGCGCGGGTGTGACCCTTTCCAGCATTGTCACGACTTCCGCCGTTATTACGGCAGTGATCGCGTTCGCGCTTCAGGACACCCTGGGTAACATCATGGGCGGCCTGGCCCTGCAACTGGAAGGCACCATCCGCGTCGGAGATTGGATCCGTGTGGATAAGACCGAGGGCAAGGTAAAGGAACTGCGCTGGCGGCACACCGCCATCGAGACCCGCAACTGGGATACCGTGGTGATCCCCAACAGCTTGCTCATGAAAGGGGAAGTCACCGTACTGGGAAGGCGGACCGATCAGCCGCTGCAACATCGCCAATGGGTCTACTTTAACGTCGATTTCCGAATACCGCCCCCGGACGTGATCTCCGCCGTCAACGATGCTCTGCAGTCCGTCGAAATCGAGGGCATCGCCACCGAGCCCAAGCCGCATTGCATCACGACCGACTTCAAGGAAAGTTATATCCAGTACGCGGCCCGCTATTGGTTGACCGACCTGGCGCAGGACGATCCCACCAACTCGCGCGTTCGCCAGCGCATTCTCTTTGCCCTGAAGCGGGCTGGAATTGCGCCCTCGATCCCCGCTCACGCAATCTTTATGACCGAGGAGACAGAAGAGCACAAGGGTCAGCACCAGGAGAAGGAGATCAGCCTCAGGGTAAAGGCGCTGCAGGGCGTGGAACTGTTCCATACCCTGGATCAAGACGAACTGCGCATGCTCGCCGAACGCTTGCGCTACGCGCCATTCGTCCACGGAGAAGCGATGACGCGGCAGGGCGCCATCGCGCACTCGCTCTACGTGATCACCCGGGGCTCAGGCGAAGTGTTCATTACCGAAGATGGCATGCGGCGCACCGTGGCCACTTTGCACAGTGGCGATTTTTTCGGAGAGATTGCGCTCCTGACCGGAGCGCGGCGCACCGCCACCGTGCTCGCCCTCGAGGATACCGATTGCTATCGCTTGGATCAGGAAGGCGTGAACGAACTCCTGCAGAGCCGGCCGGAGATCGCGGAACACATTTCGCATATACTGGCCCGCCGCAAAGTGGAACTGGATGCGGTGCGGGAGAACCTGGACGCCGACGCGCGGCTCCAGATGATGGCGAATGCACAGAAAGATTTTTTTGCCCGCATTTCGAAGTTCTTTGGCCTCAAGGGCGACCCAGCCAAGACCTCGAAACCAAGTTTCATAAGCGGTCCCTTAGGCCTCTGATCAGGCGTCGCGAAAGAAGAATAAGCCGCAGAAAAAAACTCATGTGGCGCGGGCGCCCCCGCCCGCGTGTCGACACCACCCGAAAGCTCCAAGGTTCACAAATCGAATCCCACCAGGATTTCGGCAGCGGGATCACCCCTTCGACTGCGCTCAGGGTCACGCCCGTTGATGGCTACAAAGGCCTTCTGTTTTGCTTTGTCCGGAAGGTTTCTTATTCCCAGGGCGACCAGGCCGGGGCGGTTTTAGTGGAAGAGCCGGCCTTTAGGCCGGCGTTTGATGGCAATCAAAAGAGGGCTTTAGCCCCTGTGGCATGGGATCGAGCGCGAATTGCCCCGTCGCCGACGAATATGGATAGTCCTCCACTCTCCGCGCCAGACCGGCGCGTACCGGATTCATTCGGATGTATTCGCGATGCTGCTCAAAATCCATATCATCCCGAACCCGATGATTCGTAAAACTAGCTTGCCAGACCGGCAGATTCGACTTCAATCGAAACGAAAATCCTCCCTTGATGAATTGCACCGCCCGCTCCAGCGATATCCCGGGCGCAGGCGTGATCAGCCCATGGAAGTGGTCGGGCATGATCACAAAGTCATGAAGCAGGTACTTGCCCTGGTCGCGGTAACGGAGGAAAACATCGACAAGCAACTCGGCGGCAGCGGTGCGCTGGAATAGTGTTCTCCGTCGCGCGGTCACGGAAGTAATGAAGAATGTGCGATCCATTCACGAGCGTAGTCATTTCATGATGGAAAAAGATGTGAGAACAGTCACCTCGAAATTGTTCAATTTATCGGGCAGCCTAGGTAGGCCCCGGATCAGGATAGCTCCCGTGGAGCCGCCCTTTAGGCCAGCGTCGCAGGAGTGAAACAGTCGGCGTTACAAGAGTGGAAGAGCCGCCCTTTAGGCCAGCGTTGCACGGCTGGCACAGTCGGCGTTACAGGAGTGGAAGAGCCGCCCTTTAGGCCGGCGTTGCAGGGCTGGCACAGTCGGCGTTACAGGAGTGGAAGAGCCGCCCTTTAGGCCAGTGTTGCAGGGCTGGCACAGTCGGCGTTACAGGAGTGGAAGAGCCGGCCTTTAGGCCAGCGTCCCAGGGCTGGGACAGTCGGCGTTACAGGAGCGGAAGAGCCGCCCTTTAGGCCAGTGTCGCAGGAGTGAAACAGTCGGCGTTACAATAGTGGAAGAGCCAGCCTTTAGGCCGGCGTTGCAGGGCTGGGACAGTCGGCGTTACAGGAGTGGAAGAGCCGCCCTTTAGGCCGGCGTTGCAGGGCTGGCACAGTCGGCGTTACAGGAGTGGAAGAGCCGGCCTTTAGGCCGGCGTTCACGCAGGCAATGAGGAGGGCTTTAGCCCCCGTGGCAGACGACCACCGGGCCTAAAGGCCTCATTTCCAACCCCGCAACGCGGCCCTGAAGGGCCGCTCTTCCACGGTGGAATGAACCGCGTCCAAACAGAAGAAGAGCCCGCGTGGCGCGGACACTCCTGTCCGCGTGCCGACACCACCCAAAATCCCAACAGAGCTAGGGTCTCCGCCAAGATTTGTCATACCCGCTCCCCACAAGGACTTGTCATCCCGAGCGAAGCGAGGGATCCGCATTTCCCTTATTGAGCCATTCAGCTTCCTGATCGACCATTTCCCGCGTAATGCGAGGATTCTCAATCTTCGTATTCCCGTACGCAAAACTCCGCCGCTGCCCCTCTTTATCCTGCGACGTGGGAGCGTCCTTTCTGGCTTCGCCAAGAAGTTCCTGCAGACGGTTGTTCATAGTTCATCCCTGGAAACACGTACCCTACCGTCGGGTGCCCCACGTCTCGCGGTTTTCGAGACGTGGGATTCCACCGCCGCGTCACCCTAATCTGCCCGGAACAAGGTTCGAATCCCCAGAGGGACTGAGCCGTGGAATCCCGGCTTTCGAAAGTCGCGAAGGGTGGGGCAGGTTGCGGAATTATCACCTTCACAAACCGCCTAACGTTTTTGGCGTGAAGAGGTGATCTCTGTAATCTTGGGTATTTCTTTAGACTTCCTTTTCTCCGGCTGCGGCTGCATCGCCTTAATATCGTCCATGGTCTTTCCGGTTATGTGCTTCAAGAAATGCCGGAGAGCGTCTACGAGGATATCGTTCTTGCGTGTCCTATCACTGCCCTTCGCCCGCTGAAACTTGCTGATTTCGTGAATTGCCTCGTGATCTAACGGCGTCAAACGCACGGTCGTGTGCTTTGCATCAGCGTCGGTGTGAGGCTTGGGCGGTGACATGGAACCAAGATTCCTATTGACCGAATTCCACGTTTTGACGTAAAAACGTCGTAACGTCGTAACGTCAAGACGTAATTATGCACCGTTTAGGTGGTTACGGGCGTGTTTTCAGGGCGCACAAGGAAGGGCTATACTTGCGTTTGCGGGATCAGTTATTAACTGATAGGATTCCCGTCTTGCTTGCACTTTCCTTGAATCGCCTCGGGCCAAAGGAAATTGGCTATCCAGAATTTTGAAAAGTTAAAAAGATTGGCCGCCAGTCTCACGACCAGCGGCCAATTGGTAGGGCTGGCAAAATTTGGTAGAGACGGTGGGACTCGAACCCACGACCTCCGGATTACGAATCCGGTGCTCTATCCAACTGAGCTACGCCCCCACGGGTCGGGCGAGGAAGAGCGCTTCGCTAACGTTTACTTCCTCGCTCCGGCCTTCACAACACCTCCAGCATCGGCGGTAGTTCCGTCCAAAGTCAACAACCATTTGTTGTTCATCTGGGTTCAGAAAACCATGTCTGTACTACGCCCATTGTCACGGGCCCTCCAACAGGGGGGATAACCCTTCGTTAATTTTCCCTGCCGGGTACTGCGACCCGCATGGGATCTTGTGGCGGCGCCGTCAAAGCAAGTTCTCGTTCGGCGGCACGCCGTTCGTTGAAATCGTAGAGATCGACCACTTTGAACATCCAACAACGTCTGCCCCGCCGAATCGCAGGGATAACACCGTTTTGCGCGTGATGGCGCATCGTGCGCATTGAAAGACGCGTGATTCGGGCGGCAGCGTACGTGTATACGTATCCGGAAAGACCCGCCGACTCGAAGGAGGCCATCGCCTCCGTGTCGAATTGAAAATGCATAAACCCTCCTAATAAACGAATGGAGGGCGCGTTCTTGGGGGCTATTGCTGGAAGGCTGGCACGCACCCTCTTTGATCCAGACTCCGCCGCGTTTCTTGGCAGGTGGAGTTCACGATCGGGTGCGAGCCGTGAGCGAGGTAGTAGCGTCGTTGGAGGACGATTTGGTTGCGAAACCGGTACACACTTGCGACGAGCCGAAGGAGCTTCGACTTCAACGCCTTCGCTATTCGGAGTCGTCGACGTAGGTGGGCAATTTTCTCAGTGATTGCAACGCGGATTTCGTTGGCCAGAAATCGGCACGCTTGAGCCGCATTCCACGTGGCCAGCCTGCGAGCACGTTTTAGCCGCGAGGTGGCAACGCCGAGCTGATTGGCCTGGGTGTAGAGGTTCTCAAGTTCGTAAGGCCAATAGCTGGAAATGTAATCCGGGAAAGGTGCGTCCAGATACCCGTAAAGCTTTGACAGATCGGATTGAAAGCTGACCAATTGCTGTTCGGCTTGGCTGACGTAAAGATTTACCTTGTCGAGCTTGGGCCAGCACACGCCACTGGCGTTGAACAATACCCCGCCATCGTTGAGCCAGCCGTTGGCAATCACAAAATTGGATTCTGGCGCAAAAATCAGCTGAGAGGACCCGACCGGCGGGAAGGGTGTACCATTCGCTCGTCTGAGACCGCTGTAGTCCATTTGCAAGCCCTGAAATCCGGGCTCGCTATCGAGCGGAGGGCACGCAACGATCTGTCCGGCTCCGCCCCAGTCAAACTCCGACCCGAGCGCCACAAGGGTCTGAGAACCGACTTTCAACGCCTCCGAGTTTGGGCCGGACAACGTCACAAACTCAATCCTAGACCTACGTAGAGAATTCTGAAATCCCGCATTGCCGATAATCGGCGTCCCGCCCCCGACAAGTAAGTTTCCGGCACCGCCACTAGGGCCGGCGAAGTGCGAATCGCTGACTAAGTTCGGCTAAAGCGGGTCCCCTGCACAATCTATCGACGATTTTTCAGGTAATCGCTCAGCGATGTCGAGTTTGTCTCCTGCAATACCCTGCCGAGGGTAGCATCGCTGCGAAAGTCGTCCGCGAAATCGTCGCCATATTCTCTCCTCAATGTGCTGACGAGAGTGTCACTTCGTTTGCGGCGAATTTCGCCGTTCTCGTCCCGGCACCGATTGTCCAATCCTGTGTTGCAATTCTTCCCCATATTCGTTCCTCCAAATAAAATGAGGCGCGGCGTCTGCCGTGCCCCGTGTCTCACAGCTTACGTCTACTCAACTGCCACGACTTGTTGACCTCAGCGGCTAAAGCCGTCGAAGTTTGGTTCCTGTTTCGGCACGGCTAAAGCCGTGCCCTTCCCAAAATCTCTGCCGAGCTTCGCATCGCCAGCTAAAGTATTGATTTATAAATACTTTACCAGCAATCCCTTTATTTCCAAAGACCTAGCGCATCATGCCCGCTAAGTCCCCGCTAAGTCTTTGATTTTTAAAGACCGCAGTCAGGGGGGTCAAGACCCTACCTTAGCTGCAGCCGCTGGTTGATCCGCAACTCATGCACTTATAGCAACTGCCGTTTCTCACCATGATCGAACCGCAGACGTGGCAACTCGGAGCGTCTCCCATGTCGACCATGCTGGCGAGCGCGTCGGCAGCGTGAATCGAGCCGGCCGTTATTCGCTGGTCGGGTCGCTGGTCGTTGGTTGTTGGGCCAGAGCCGTTGAGATCGCCGATTCCTTCCGGTGCAGCTTGCGGCTTGGGGCGCAGGTTCTCGAACAGGAACTGCTGCTGTCCGCTGAGGAAGCGCATTTGCAGCCAGCGGAAAATGTAGTCCATGATCGACTTGGCAAAGCCGATGTCGGGATTGCTCGACCATCCGCTGGGCTCGAAGCGCGTGTGCGCAAACTTCTCGCAGAAAAGTTTCAGCGGCACTCCATGCTGCAGCGAGATCGAGACCGCCAAAGCAAAGCTGTCCATGAGGCCCGAAACGGTCGAGCCTTCCTTCGCCATCTTGATGAAGATCTCGCCCGGTTCGCCGTCGGGATAGAGGCCAACAATGATGTAGCCCTCGTGGCCTCCGACGTTGAACTTGTGCGTCACCGACATGCGCTCTTGTTGCAGCTTGTGACGGACGGCTCGCGGCGGAGCGTCTAGATTGTCGTCAAGTTCAACGGCAGCGGGCGAGGGCGCTCGCTCCACACCACCACTTTGCGCCGTCTTGGTTCCGGCCGCGGACAGCGGCTGCGACTGCTTGCATCCATCGCGATACACCGCTACCGCTTTCAGGCCCAGCTTCCACGCCTGGATGTAGGCTTCGGAAATATCGTCTACCGTGGCTGCGTTTGGCAGGTTGACGGTCTTCGAGATCGCTCCGGAAATGAAGGGCTGCGCGGCGGCCATCATCTTCAGATGTCCCATGTAATGAATGGACCGAGTGCCCTTTGCCGGCTTGAATGAACAATCGAACACAGCCAGATGCTCGTCCTTCACGTGCGGCGCGCCTTCGATCGTGCCGGTCGCGTCGATGTAACTCACGATGGCGTCGGTTTGCTCGTGGGTGTAACCGAGCTTGAAGAGAGCCGCGGGGACGGTGTTATTCACGATCTTGATCATGCCGCCGCCGACTAACTTCTTGTACTTGATTAGCGCCAGGTCGGGCTCGATGCCAGTGGTGTCGCAGTCCATCATGAAGCCTATGGTGCCGGTGGGAGCGAGGACGGTTACTTGGGAATTGCGGTAGCCGTGCTTTTCTCCGTGGGATAGGGCATCGTCCCAGCAGGCCTTGGAGGACTCTATTAGTTCTGGCAGTTGGGTCGCGGCGGAGCTTCGCTCCGCTTGGCGGACGAATGCGTCCGCCGCTACGCGTGCACTGCCTATGTTGTTTACGCTGGCTCGATGCATTCTTATTACGTCTAAGAACGGTTCACGATTTATGTACCAGCCGGGACAGGCTGCTCCGGGCATGTTTTCCGCGCTTGTTACTCCCAGCCGAGTTCGTACTGTGTCGGTTATTGGGGTTAGCGGTTCGCATTGCTCGGCTATTCTTGAGGATTGCAGATAGGCTTCGCCGCACATTATGGCGGTTACGCAGGCAGCGTAATCTCTTCCGGCGTCGCTGTCGTAGGGTAGGCCTGCGGCCATTAGTAATGCCCCTAAGTTGGCGTAGCCTAATCCCAGCGGGCGATAGTCGTGCGAGTTCTTGCCTATGATTTCTGTGGGGTATCCGGCGTTGTCTACCAGAATTTCTTGCGCGGTGATTACTACGTCCACGGCTTGCCGGTAAGCTTCCACGTCGAAGGTGCCGTTGGGCGCGAACTTCAGCAGGTTCAGGCTGGCCAAGTTGCAGGCTGAGTCGTCGAGGAACATGTACTCGCTGCAGGGGTTCGAGGCGTTGATGCGTGCCGTGTTTTTGGATGTGTGCCAGCGGTTGACGGTCGTATCGTACTGCATTCCGGGATCGCCGCAATGCCACGTTGCTTCGGAAATCTTCTGCAGCAGGTCTTTGGCTTTGTAGGTGTTTACTACTCGGCCGTCGACTATGGCGCGAGTGGAGAAATCGGTATCTCGCATTACGGCTACCATGAAGTCGTCGGTAACTCGGACGGAGTTATTGGCGTTCTGGAAGAAGATGGAACTGTAGGCGTCGGAGTCGGGATGCGATCCGTCGTATCCCTGCGCTACCAGCGCGTGGGCTTTGGCTTCTTCTTTGCTTTTGCAGTCTATGAAGTCGACGATGTCGGGATGGTCTATGTTGAGGATGACCATCTTGGCGGCTCGTCTTGTCTTGCCTCCGGACTTGATTACTCCGGCGAAGGCGTCGAAACCCTTCATGAAGCTTAGCGGGCCGCTGGCGGTGCCGCCTCCGCTTAGAACTTCGGTGGACGAGCGCAGCGGGGAGAGATTGGTGCCGGTGCCGGATCCCCACTTGAAGAGCATGCCTTCGGTCTTGGCCAGCGTCAGGATGGAATCGAGCGAATCCTTTACGGAATTGATGAAGCAGGCGGAGCACTGCGGACGCGTGTATCCGGTGACTCCGAATTCTACTTGATTGGTGGTTGCATTCCAGTGCCAGTTGGTGGCGTCGGATTTCGGCTCGACTCGTTCGCAGCCTACGTTGAACCAGACGGGCGAGTTGAAGGCCACGTGCTGGCGGATTAGCAGGTGCACGAGTTCGTCGTGGAAAGTGGCGGCGTCTTCAGCGGAGCGGAAATATCCGTCTTTCATGCCCCAGTCGCGGATAGTTTCAGCTACACGGGCTACCAGTTGACGCACTCCGGTTTCGCGCTCATCGGTGCCGATCTGTCCGTGGAGGTACTTCGAGGCTACTATGTTGGTCGCGGTCATCGACCAGTCTTTGGGGACTTCGACATTTTTCTGCTCGAAGATCACGCCTCCCTGGGAGTCGGTGATCTGAGCGTTGCGGAGTTCCCACTCGACCTCGTTGTACGGGGAGACGCCGGCCTTGGTGAAGAAGCGGCGGAAAGTTAGGCCTTGGGCCTTCGTCTTCTTATTGACGGCGGTATCGCTGATGGCGGATTGAGTTTTCATCTGGTCGCGCACTTCGGGCATTTCCTTCTCCTGATTAGATGATGGCAAAGAGCAGTTGATCTAGACGACAGGAACCTGCGGTATCGCTAAAGCGATACCCTGATACAAGGCCTGAGTCTTCCGCAGCCTGACAAGATGCGGAGACAGGGCAATCCCATCTCTATTCTACGGAGCCGGATCGCCTTGCAGGCTTTTTCGGTAATTGTGCTCTGGGAGCGCGGTGGGCTCAGCAGACCGCGCCGTCTGGGCTACAGCGAATTCAGAGTTGCTGTGGCCGCCGGCAACTGGCGAGCTTCGCTCGGCTGGACCGCCGAGGGCGGCTGTCCCTACGTGGACGGGCGAGGGCGCGCGTCCCCACACGAGCTTTGAATCGCCGGCTGGGCATTCAATGCCATGACGGGCAAAGGATGCCGCAACGAGTTCTTTCAAACCTTCCATCGGGGGCTCCTAAAGTGCGGCGGAAGCTGAGTCGGTCGGGGAAGCAGCTTCAGCCGCGAAATTCTCACCTCAGCGGCTCAATCCGCCGCTGACTTTCTTACACTACAGCGCGGTTGAAGCCGTGTCCGTTCAAAGCACGATCCAAAACCCAATTCCCGTGATGAATCCCCCCGAGGGGATGCCTGGCAGAGCCAGACCGGGGGAAGTCACCGCTGGTTTCCGGCCACTTTCCATTGGCCTTTTCCATCCACTCTGGAGGGATGGTTCTCCGTGAAGGGGAAAACGCTAAGTCACCTCAACTTTGAGTCTCGCCCCTGGTGTTTACTGGTCGTAGCCTCCTTGACTACTCAAGGAGGTCTGCAAAAAGTGCTCTGGGATGCTTAACGTACTCCCATATATGGTGCCTGTCAAGAGAGAAACACCATAGATTGTGGCCCGAAAGTGTTAAGGGTATCGAGAGTTTCAAGGGTTGCAGGTCCTAAGCGGTGGCGCCTGCGCGGTCCTCTGGTACGGCGCGCGGGATACGGGCGGGACGAGGACGCCCGCTCCATGAGCTTGTGCGAGAGCCACGTAGATATCTTCGAAGAGGGCTTTGCTGGTTATCCTTCTTATGCCGCCGGAGGACTCGACGAGATAGTCGCCGGGGCGGCCGGATTGTTCGCGGCCGAGAGCGTCGGTAAAAACGAGTGGTTCGGTGAGTTGACGAGCGCGCACCAGGAAACGGGTGCGATAGACGGTCCATTGACTTTCTAAATTCATAGCTACTTCTTTCACCCATACGGCAGGGCGTTCTTTTCTCCAGATTTTGACCGAGCACGGTCGCCGCTCGGCGGATATTTGTTTTCAGGTGGAGCGACTCTACGCGCAGACCGAAGGCGGGTCAATTCCATAAGAATGGTGCAACGGTGGAATTCGATTCCCGAATTGGGTGTGATGAATCTGGATCAAGCTTGGGTCGGGCGGAACAGCGCTTAGCGCACAAGGAGCGGGGTTTGAACAGCGGGCGGGAAATTGCGCTGGACTCTTTTGTGCTCGGCGGGCGGAATTTGCACAAGGGGTGCACAGGTTAAGAACAGTTGGCGGCACGCGGTTGCCGTCCCCGGTGAAGGTGATCAGCGACCTAATGGCCGAGCGCAGAATCAATTTTCAGGTTTCGCCGCCAAACAGCGAGTTGGTGGGATGAGTTTCTAGTCCCTTGACCGGTTCTTGATCCAGATGGGTGATCCCATGAATCCGAATGCAGCGCGGATCTGGTTTTCGAGGAAACGCTGATAGGAAAAGTGCAGCTTCACGGCGCGGTCGGTGAAGAGCACGAACGTGGGCGGCGCTACTCCCGCCTGCGTCATGTAATAGATTTTCACGCGTTTGCTCACGGGAACGGAAGCGCGATCAAAGTCAACCGTTTTCAGGAAGCGGTTCATCTCTCCGGTGGTGATGCGCTTGCGGCGCTCGGCCGCCACCTTTTCGATCAGCGGAAGAATTTTTTCCGTGCCCTTGCCGGTGTGCGCAGAGAGAAAGAGCACCGGAGCGTAGGCCAGGAATTTGAGCCCGTAGCGCAATCGCTCTTCGTAGAGAGCACGGTCTTGCGGGCGCTTGGCGTCCTGGATGCGGGCCGTTTTCGACTGGCTGATGGCGCGCTTCTCGCCGCTTGCCACGAGATCCCATTTATTCACCAGGATAATCACCGAGCGTCCGCTCTCATGGGCATAACCTGCGATGTTGGCGTCAAGCCCGCTGGCGCCTTCGGTTGCATCGACCATGAAGAGCACGATGTCAGCGTCTTCTATGTTCTTGCGCGCCATAACCACTGAAAGCTTTTCGGCCATCAGCTTCGTCTTGCCCTTACGGCGGATGCCGGCCGTATCGATGAAGCGAATCTTGCGGCCTTTGTACTGGATGACCTCGTCGATCGAATCTCGCGTGGTGCCGGCGATGGGCGAGACGATGGCGCGATCAGTTCCAGTGAGCTGATTCAACAGCGTGGATTTGCCGACGTTGGGATGCCCGATGATGGCCACCCTGATTTCATGCGGCTCTTCAGGAGTTGGCGAGCTTTCCTCTGTGCTTTCTTCCGTGACCTCAGTGCCCTCTGTGGTTGCCTTTGCACTCGCCGGCAGCACGAGCAAGATGGCGTCAAGCAGATCGTCGATGCCGCGTCCATGCTCAGCCGAGACCGGAAACACATTCCGCATTCCCAGCGAATGAAATTCTCCGATCAGCGAATCTTGCTTGTCCGAGTCCATCTTTTTGACGGCGAGAAAGAGCGGCTTGCCGGTGCGCGCCAGGAGTCTCGCCAACTCGCGATCGGGACCAGCGATCTCGGTACGGGCATCGACGACCATGACGATGGCCGCCGCCTCTTCGAACGCAACCTTGGCCTGACGGAAGATCTCCGAGGGTATGAACTCTTTGTCTTCGGGGACGATGCCGCCTGTATCCACCACGCGAAACTCGTGGCCGCGCCATTCGACTTCACCATAGAGGCGGTCACGGGTGATGCCGGGCTCGTCTCCGACGATGGCGCGCCGCGATCCGGTCAGATGATTGAACAGCGTCGATTTGCCGACGTTAGGACGTCCAACGATGGCGACTAGTGGGAATGGCTTTTTCTTGCTCAAAGGAGTGGATGAGTTACCAAGTCCATACCGTTATTATAGAGACTCCGTGCCTTCCTCATCCCATCCCGTGGCGGGGCCTGCGGGATTTTCGCTGTACCAGTTCTTCGCGCCGGGAGGCCTGCTCTCGAAGACACATCCCGCCTACGAGTTTCGTCGCGGGCAGTTGCAGATGGCCCAGGCCGTAGAAGAGGCGCTCGAAGAAAAGCGGCACTTGATCGTCGAGGCCGGCACTGGCACCGGCAAGACGCTGGCTTATCTGCTGCCGGTAATCCGCTCGGGCAGGCGCGTCGTCATCTCAACCGGCACAAAAAACCTGCAGGAGCAGCTTTTCTTTAAAGATGTCCCGGCGCTGGAGCGAGCGCTGTTTCCCGGAGAAGATCGAAAGCTGAGCGTCTGCTACATGAAAGGGCGCAACAATTATCTGTGCCGCAAGAAGCTCTATGACCTCACCGACCAGCCGGTGCTCAGCGGACTGGATGAGATCGAACACTACCGCGCCATCGCCGCGTGGGAGAAAACGACGCAGACCGGCGACCGCTCGGAACTCGCAGAACTGCCCGAGGCTAGCGCCCTCTGGTACAAGCTCGACGCGCGAGCCGATACCTGTCTCGGCCAGAAATGTAAGGAATGGGAGCGTTGCTTCATCACCGAGATGCGGCGGCGCGCGGCGGAGAGCGACATCATCATTGTCAACCACCATCTGTTCTTTGCCGACCTCTCCATCAAGCTCGAAGCCGAGGGCGCGCCCGACGCCGGAGTCCTTCCCGAGTGCGGGGCTGTGATTTTCGACGAAGCGCACGAATTGGAAGAAGTCGCCGGCAATTACTTTGGGATTTCGGTCAGCAACCTGCGGATGGACGAGTTGACGCGCGACGTCGAGCACCTGCTGCAGCGCGAGAAACTCTACACACCACAGATGTCGGGGGCGATTCACTCGGTGCGGGAGCGCTCGCAGCTTTTCTTTTCGTTGCTGCCCGCGAACGAAGGACGGTTTGCCTTCGACTCTCGCCCCGAGTTTCTGGAGGAGAACGGCGAAGAATTCCTCGCTCTCAATCAATCGCTTTACCGGCTTGGCGCGGAACTGGAGCAGCTGCCGCAAAAGGCGGAAGAAGTCTTCACGCTTGTGCGCCGCGCGCAGCAATTGCAGGTGCAACTTCGCTTCGTGATGGAAAACGAAGATCCGAACACGGTCTTCTGGATCGAGCGGCGCGGCTTTCGTGGAGCGCCAGGCGTCCCCTCCCGGAGGAAGTCACCCGACGAAAAACACGCAAGCGGGCGCACGAATGTTTTTCTACAGGCGACTCCGATCGAAGTCGGACAAATTCTGCGCGAGTGCCTGTGGTCGAAGCTGGAAACGTCGGTGCTGACCTCGGCAACGCTGGCTGTCGGGGGCGGGTTCGAGTATATACGGCAACGGCTTGGGCTAGACCACGCCCGCGAATTGATCGTCGCATCGCACTTCGATTATGAAAGCCAGGCAATTCTTTACGTGCCGCCCGACCTGCCCGATCCGCGCACGCCACAATTTGCCGGAGAGGCTGCTGGCCTTATTCGGCGGTTGCTCGAGATTACGCGCGGACGCGCGTTCGTGCTCTTTACCAGCTATGCGCAGATGAACGAAATTTACGACCGGCTCCTAGGCCGGTTGGATTTTCCGATGCTCAAGCAGGGCGATGCTCCGAAATCGACGCTGCTCGAGGAGTTTCGGGTCACGCCCCACGCCGTGTTATTCGGGACATCTTCGTTCTGGCAGGGCGTGGACGTGCAAGGGGAACAATTGAGCTGTGTGATTATCGATCGCCTGCCGTTTGCCGTGCCAAGCGATCCCGTAGTGGCGGCGCGGGTAAAGGCCATCGACGCAGGCGGCGGCAACGCCTTCTTCGAGTACCAGGTGCCGAGCGCCGTCATCACACTGAAGCAGGGGTTTGGGAGACTGATTCGATCACTGCACGATCGCGGTTTGCTGGCGCTGCTCGACAACCGGATTTTGAAGAAGCAGTACGGGCGCGTGTTTGTGGAGAGTCTGCCGCCCTACAGCAGAACAACGGATCTGAGAAAAGTGGAGGAATTCTTTGGCACGGTCCGTGAGGAGTGATGGTTGTGTGGTGGCGGGGCTTTGCCCCGCCGGAACGGGCCGGACCCCGTCACCACACGAGCAAGGATTATTCTGCGGCTGCTTCTTTATCGACCACGACCTTCAAGTGCGTGGTCACGTCCTTGTGCAACTTGATGGGGATGATGAACTCTCCGATGCTCTTGAGAGATTCATGCAACTGGATCTTCCGGCGATCGATGTGGAAGCTCTTCTTCTCAAGCGCCTCGGCAATATCGCCGGCCGTGACCGATCCGAATAACTGATCGCCCTCGCCCGATTTGCGCAGGAATTTTACTTCGAGCCCGTCAAACTGCTTGGCCAGCGCTTCGGCTTCCGTCTTTTCTTTGGCGGAGCGGCGCACGGCGGCAGCCTTCATCTGCTCGATGACCGTCTTGTTGGCAACAGTGGCTTCAATCGCCAGTTTCTTGGGCAGCAGAAAGTTCCGCCCGTATCCCTCGGCGACTTTGACCACTTCACCGCGGTTGCCCAGCTTGTGCACGTCTTCTTTCAGGATGACTTCCATGAATGACTCCGTTTCGTAATTAACCCGGTCGTTAGTCGCTTGTCGTTAGTCGTTTGCAAACTCTCAAACAGTCAACATGCTTTCCCAAGGTCGCTGGCTGCGAACGACTAACGACTAATGACCACCGACGATCTTGAACTACTGCGCGCGTCCAGCGAAGGGCAGCAGGGCGATGTTGCGCGCCTGCTTGATCGCTCTGGACAGACGGCGCTGGTGCGGCGTGCACACTCCGGTCAGGCGTCGCGGAGTGATCTTGCCGCTCTCCGCTACGAACTGCGCCAGCAGACGCACATCTTTGTAATTCACGGCTTCGATCTTCTCGACGCAGAACTTGCAAACCTTCTTGCGCCGGAAGAATTTGCGGCCACCTTCGCGGGGACCGCCAGCGCCTCCGCCGGGACGTGGACCGCGTGGCCCGCCGCGGTCGGGACGATCGCCGCCAGTACGCTCCGGACGACTCTCGCCGTGGCTCGATCCCGCCGACGCGGTTGGTGCTTTTGTTTCTTCTGCCATAGTGCTCCTGCTTTCTAGGAATTCGTTAAGGGACGGGCGAAACGCCCGTCGCTCCACTAATCATCACGCGACCAAGCGGATGCCGCTTAAACTGGCGCCGAGGCCGGAGTTTCTGCGCCCGCCTCCGGCGTTACCGCTGTCGCTGGTGTTACCGGCGTGACGGCTGCGGCCGGTTGTGCGCTGGCTTTCTTCTTCGAGTCGCGGATCTTCTTGATCTTGTCGAGCCGCTTCAGTTCTTCGTCGGTGCGCACGGTGAGGAACTTGATCACCGGCTCGGTCACGCGCAGGCGGCGTTCGACTTCGTGCACGACGGCGCCGGTGGCTTCAATCATCATCAGCACGAAGATGCCGTCGTTGAACTTACCTACCCTGTACGCGAGACGGCGCTTGCCCCAGACCTCGCTCTTGGCCGTTCCGCCTGCAGAGGTCACCGAAGATTCGAGCGTGGAAATCAGCTTGTTCAGATCCTCGTCCACCATGTCAGGCCGGACGATGAACATCAATTCATAGTTACGATTCATTCGTTATCTCCAAAAGCTCAAAGAACAGTCGAGACTCACTCGGGTCTGCGATTGAAACGATTCATCGCTTCATCCGGACCATCCTTTATAATCACCTCAACCGCCTGCACTGCCATGTCGAGGACTTCGTCCACAACTTTTTCCTGCGCCTTGCGGAACGGCGTCAGCACATATTTCACGCTGTCCGCGACCTTGCGGTCGGGCGCAATTCCCAGCCGAATCCGCAATAATTCGTCAGTACCCAGGGCGGCGAGGACAGACTCCATCCCGTTGTGCCCCGCCGAACTTCCCCGCTGCCGGATACGAATCGTGCCCAGCGGCAAGTCAAGCTCGTCGTAAATCACTATCAGGTCGCGCGTTACATCAACCTGATGTTCCACCGCCAGTTCCCGCACCGAAAGCCCACTCAGGTTCATGTAGGTTTCCGGCTTGGCCAGGACCGCCGGCTCCCCGGCGATCGTTGCCCGCGCAGTCAGTGCCCGGCATTGGCGATTCCTGACTTCGATCCCAAGGCCGTTGGCGATCCGATCGATCGTCAAAAACCCGAGATTGTGCCACGTGAACTGGTACTCGATTCCAGGGTTGCCCAAACCGACGATCAGTTTCACGCAGATTCGCTCTTGGCTTTTAGCTACTGGCTCTCAGCTAAAAGCTAGAAGCCAGCAGCCAGCAGCTATTTCTTCTCTTTCTTCTCGGCCTTTTCGGCCTTCTCCGGCTTGGCTTTGGCCTTGGCATCGCCCTCGGCCTCGCCTTCACCCTCGACTTCCTGCTTGCCCTTCTTAATGACCTCGGGTTCAGCCGGGGCTGCTGTCGCTTCCGCCACCACCTCCGGAGCCGCAACCACTTCCTCCTTCACCGTGGTGATGTGCGCGATCATGTGGTTCTCATCGGTCAGGAACTTCAGCTTTTCGCTGTGCGGCAAATCTTTCACGCGCACTTCGACCCCGAACACGAGGTGGCTGATGTCCGCTTCGATGGACTTCGGAATGTCCGAAGGAAGGCACTCAATCTCGATCTCACGCAGCAATTGTTCGAGAATGCCGCCCTCCGTCTTCACGCCCGCGGCCTCGCCCTTGAGCACAACCGGAACCGTGACCGTCAGCTTCTTGTCCATGGCAATGCGCTGCAGATCCACGTGGAGCAGGGTTCCCTTGATGGGTTCGAACTGCCAGTCCACGATCATGGCCTTGACGCGATCGCTGTCCAGCGCCAAGTCAAAAATCGTGTTGTGCCCGCTCTCCGACTTCAGGATGCGCAGAACCTGCCGCGGATCGACCGCGACCGCAGCCGCGTCTTTGCCCGCGCCGTATACCACGGCCGGAATTTTTCCGCCGACGCGCACGCGCCGGGCGGCGTTCTTGGTGCCTGGCTCGCGCTTCTGCGCTTCCAGAATGCTGATGTCCGTTGCAGTCGCCATAATTCCGTTTCCGTCCTTCTCTACCGAAAGTCCAATATCGAAAATCGTATGTCGAAAATCAGTTAAAAAGTCTGCTGACCGAAGTTTCCTCGTGAATCGACTGTATTGCCCGTCCAATCAGTCCCGCGATCGAAAGCACTTTGATCTTTGAGACCTGTCTGGCCGCTTCGGCCAGCGGAATGGTGTTGGTCACGACCACCTCGGTGATCGGAGAGTTCACAAGATTTTCCACCGCCGGCCCCGAAAGCACCGGGTGCGAGCAGCACGCATACACGGTCCCCGCGCCATTTTCAATCAGAGCCTGCGCCACCTTGACCAGCGTTCCCGCCGTGTCGATAAGATCGTCAATGATGAGACAGGTACGGCCATTGACCTCGCCGATCACGTTCATCACTTCCGCCACGTTCATCTCGACGCGCCGTTTATCCACTATGGCCAGCGCCGCGTCCATCTTCTTGGCGAAGAAGCGCGCGCGTTCCACGCCACCCGCGTCCGGCGAAACCACGGTCAGATCCGGCAGGTTCAGCTTCTTGAAGTAATCCACCAGCACCGGTGACGCGAACAAATGGTCCACCGGAATATTAAAAAATCCTTGCAACTGCGGCGCATGCAAGTCCACCACCAGCGCGCGATCGGCGCCTGCGGTGGTCAGCAAGTCGGCCACCAGCTTCGACGAAATCGGCACCCGCGGCTTGTCCTTGCGATCCTGGCGCGCGTAGCCGAAGTACGGAATTACGGCCGTGATGCGCCGCGCCGAAGCCCGTTTCAGCGCGTCCATCATCAACAACAGTTCCATCAGGTGCATGTCCACCGGCTGGCAGGTGGGCTGCATCACGAAGACATCGGCCCCGCGCACGTTCTCCTGAATCTGTACATACGCTTCGCCGTCCCGGAAGCGGGTGACCAGAGCCTGTCCGCGCGTCAAGCCAAGAAAGTGGCAAACCTCATCGCAGAGCGCCTCGTTGGCGGTCCCACAGAAAACCTTGAACCGGTCGTCGACCCGGGCGCGCTGCTGCTTGCGTTCCGTTTTCTCGTCCGCGATCGGCTTTTTTTCCGCAGCCGTTTTTTCGGCGGTCGTCTTTTCGGCAGTCGTGGTTGCAACTGTGGCCATAGTTTCAGTTCTCAGTCTTCGGTTTTCAGTGCTCAGGTTAGGGCTCCAGTTTACGACTGAGAACTGGCAACTGAGAACTGGGTTATCTGGCTGGGCCGCTAGGATTCGAACCTAGACAAAGTGCTCCAAAGGCACTTGACCTACCATTAGTCGACGGCCCAGTGAAACGATCGGACTGGCTGATTGCAGTTCAATTGTCGTTCAACAATTGTCGTTTAACAACTGTCTTTTACCCGGCAACAATCGAATCAATCCAGAATTCTTCTCCAATACTTCTGGCGCGTCAACGTACTGGTCGCCACCGCCTTCAGGCCCTGCTTCCGCAGACGGCTGGCCGCCTTTGCGGCGTCGGCTGGCGACCGGAACAGCCCGTACAGGGTCGACCCTGATCCGGAGAGCGAAGCGTAGCGCGAACCAGCGCGCTCCAGCTCACCTTTTATGTCTCGCAATTCGGGATATTTAGGAAAGACGACTCTCTCGAAGTCGTTTTCAATCCCGGTACGGACAAGGTCGGAAAGCAAATTCCCGGCCCGGCTCCCGCCTTTTGCAGGAGCACCGGTGTTGGGTGAACCACTGGTTAAACTACAAAGCCACGCCGACAGCACGCAGCCAACCTCAAATAGTCTATCGGACGCTAGAGGCCGCGTCAATTGATGATTCCGCGTGGAAACAAGAGCCTGTGTGGTGACGGGGCTCTGCCCCGTCCCAGCCGAGCGAAGCTCGGCAGCTTTCTCCCGCTGGACCAGCGCATCCCAGTCGGCAAACGCCTGAGCCGTCGAGACCCCAACCTCCGGCGTGACAATCACCATCGGAAGCGTGGGCAGATCGGGCAGAGGATAAACCTCCTCGCCGCGACCCACTCCCAAAGTTGTTCCGCCCACCAGAAACAGCGGCAGGTCGGAGCCAACATCGGCGGCCATTCGCAGGCGGGCCGGTCCGGATAATTTTTTTCTTAAAGCCCGCTCCAGCGCCACCATCGTAGCCACAGCATTCGAAGACGCCGCGCCCAACCCTCCCTGCACCGGCAGGCGCTTGTCAATTTCAATGCGGACTCGGCTCTGCGCGCCGAGTTCGCCCAACACGCGCTCGGCCATGCGATAGCAGGTGTTCGACGAATCCAGCGGAACTCGCGGGTCGTTATTCTTGCACAGGATTTCAATTCTGCGGCCACGGCCGACGCTCACCCGGATCACGTCATGCAGCGCGATGGTCTGGTATACCGTGCGCAGATCGTGGTATCCGTCCGCGCGCGCGGCGCCGATGTAGAGCCCGAGATTGATCTTCGCAAAAGAACGAACCGCGACTGTCATGGAAGGGGAATTGTAAGCGATTTGCGGGTGGGAGAGGCGACGCATGCTGTACTTGCACACCCTTACCCGATTGTGCGTCCGAAGCGCGTCGGAGTACAATCACCTTGTATTGATCGGTGCTTGCACCGTCCGATTAGGTTCGGGGATCGATACCATCGCCGTCGCGATGAACTTCTTAGTTGTCGATTAAGGAGATGAAGTTATGTCCCTAAAATTAACGCCGAAGGTCCCACCCGCCGAAAGAGTTCAAGCCGCATACAAGCAGCTTTCCCTCACCGCAACGACCCTCAATAGCGCCTCTGACGACTTAGGGTCGGCGATATCCGTTCTCGACGCCGCGCTCCAGCGACTTAATCTAGGCATAACCGCTTGGGTTACTCTGAGCGGCAACGAAGATCATTACGGAGAATGGTGGAGCCGGGATATCGGTTACACAAGAGTCGGAGACAAATGGGGCATTGCACTCAAAACGGCAAGCGGAAATTATGGCAACCCGGACCAGGATTCAGTGGAGAAATGGCTCTTTAACGATGCCCCCCGCTGGATGCGCATCGAAGCCGTTGGAAAGATCCCCGATCTGCTGGAAGCGTTGATAAGGCAGGCCGAGGATACAACAAAAAAGATACAGGACAAGACTGCGGACGTGCTTGAGCTGGCTGCGGCGATGAGCAAGGTGCTTGAGGAAGCTCAACCTGCGGAGCAGAAGTGAGAAGCCATGCACAATCTGCTTAGCGAACTTCCCGAGATAATAAACCGCGTCTTCGATGTCCTAGACTTAATTGTTGTGCGCTTCACACTTCTGGGGCTCATCGCCCTCGGTGCGCACGCTCTTCTGCGAAAGCACAGCGCTGAAAAGGAGAGGAGTCGCCTCAACCAATAGCTCCAACAGACCGACTTCCCCAGCTGTCACGGTGCAGCACCTCGTTTTGTAGAGGGTGGCACTCGACGGCCCGTCTCGCGCCCGATATCCCACATTCCCCAACCTGCGCGAAAGGATCGGTAATCCGACGTTTAGGGTGTTTTCATGCCTTGGAAGGAACTTGACGAGCCTACTGACGATGACAGGCGCGAGCTAGATCGGCAGTATCGGGGCAAGGTGCAATTTCTTGTCGACGAGAACGCGGGCATCGAAGTGGCGAAAATTCTGCAAGGCTCTGGCTACAACGCCAAGTTTGTCGCTGATCTCGGCCTTCGCGGACGAAGCGATGAAGATGTATTTGCCGCCGCATGGAAAGACCGACGGGTCATCGTCACACATGATGCCGATTTCCTGGACAACAACCGATTTCCGCCCCACAGGAATCCGGGGGTCGTCTTGGTTCGACCGGGGTCAGACGGCCGCGATGATGATGGTCTTGTCCGTTGCCTAGCGAAGGCCGTTCTGCTAGCGGGTAAGAATGCGGCCTGGTTCCGAGGCAAAAAGCTTGATTTTTCCTCTAACGAAGCACTCACGATTACATCCCAAAGCGGGCGAGATCGGTACATATGGCGGAAACACGGTATGCCTCTGATTTGGGAGGACTGAATCGAAAAGAGGCAACCAGGGGGGTCACACTGTTTCCATCCAGAGCCCACCGCCTACCTTTGCTACACTTCCAATTCATGCCGGTCGTCACCTACCTCGAAGCTATCCGCCAGGGAATCTGGGAGGAAATGGAGCGCGACCCCACCGTTTTTTGCCTGGGCGAGGACATCGGCATCTACGGCGGCGCTTTCAAAGTCACCGACGGCTTCATCGACCGCTTCGGACCCGAGCGCGTGATTGATACGCCGATTGCGGAGTCGGCCATCATGGGCGCTGCCTTCGGCGCTGCTCTTACCGGATTACGCCCCGTGGCCGAGTTCCAGTTCATGGATTTCATCGGCTGCGCCTTCAATCAGATCGTCAACATGGCCGCGAAGGCGCACTACCGCTGGGGAGCGCCGGCTCCACTGGTGCTGCGTGGTCCAAGCGGCGGGAATGTGCATGGCGGGCCATTCCACTCGCAGAATCCGGAGATGTGGTTCGTGCACGCGCCCGGCCTGAAAGTTGTCTGTCCGGCGACCGCCTACGATGCCAAGGGACTCATCAAAGCGGCGATCCGCGACCACAACCCGGTGATCTTTTTCGAGCACAAATATCTGTACAGAAGGATCAAGGAAGAAATCCCAACCGACGATTACGTAGTTCCTCTTGGCAAGGCGCGGGTCGCGCGCGAGGGGCATCATCTCAGCGTGATCACCTATGCCGCCATGCTATATACCGCGCTCGAAGCGGCGGAAATTCTGAGTAAAGAAGGAATCGAAATCGAAATCCTCGACCTGCGTACGGTCTCGCCGCTCGATCGCGCGGCGATTACGGCCACCGTGAAGAAGACCAACAAAGTCATCATTCTGCACGAGCACGCGCGCACCGGAGGACTGGCGGGAGAAATTTCCGCGATCATCAACGAGCAAGCGTTTGACGATCTCGATGGTCCCATCGTCCGGCTAACGTCGCTCGACACGCCGGTTCCGTTTTCTCCGCCGCAGGAGGAATTTTTCCTGCCGAAAGTTTCCGATCTGGTGCGTGAGGCTCGACGCCTGCACGCTTACTAACTTCGCACTTTCAGCCCGCGCTGCACCCCTGTTATATAATGGCCGCCCCACGGAGTATGGGAATGACGATGGGCCGTAAGCTTTCCTACCTCGGCATAGTCTTCGCCTTCACTTGTTCCTTTTATGTTTCTGCAAAACCCAAAGACCAACCTAAAGAGAACGATTCTGAAGTCAAATTCACGGCGCGCGCGGAACTGGTGCTGATCCCTGCGCTGGTGACCGACAAGTCCGGCAATCACATCACCGGACTGAAGAAGGAGGACTTTACGGTGCTGGAAAACGGCGCCGAACAGAAGATTGCCACGTTCGAGGAAATCGCCAGCGACCCGCACCGGGTTTCGCGTCCCAAGAATCCGAATGAATTCAGCAATTCCCTGGCGGGCGCAGCATCCAACCGGCGCATTACGCTCATGGTGCTCGATCTCCTTAATACGCGCTTTATGGATCAGGCTTACGCTCGCCAGGATTTGCTCAAGTATCTGACGCAATCGGTGGATCAGCGTGAGCCGACAGCCCTCTACACCCTCACTCGCAGCGGCATTCACGTAATCCATGACTTCACCACCGATCCTCGCGTCCTGGTAGCGGCATTGCATAAGGTCAAAGGCGACGCGTTCCAGATGGTGGATAGCGAGGAAGCTGTAGAAGCCGCGACCGGAACCGCCAGCCCGGACGGCAGCGCCGGGGTCGATCCGGGTGCCGTGCAGACCGAAGCGCAAAGACTCCAGACCATGATGGAGGATGCGGAACTGAATTTTCAATCGTTCCAGCAACGCCTTGCCATTACCTACACCTTGGAGGGGATGCAACAGATAGCACAAGCGCTGGCGGGGTTCCCTGGGCGCAAGTCGCTCATCTGGGCGAGCGGCGGATTCCCTTTCAGCGTGAGTGACAATACCATGCAGCTCGCGCCCGCCGGGCGCGATTCTCTGACCGATGTGCTGCCCATGTACGAACACACCTGGCAACTGCTGAATGACGCGCAGATTGCGCTCTATCCCGTGGACGTAAAAGGACTGCAGGTCGTGGTGATGCCCAGCGCTTCCGTGCGCAACCCGGGGAACAATTATGGGCGCAATATGAGCTGGAGAAATTTGGATACCCAGGCAACTCTCCAGACGTTTGCGTCTATGACCGGAGGCCGCGCCTATTACAATTCCAACGATTTGGTGAAGGGCTTTCGCAATGCGGTGGACGATTCTGCCGAATACTACATGCTTGGCTACTATCTGGATCGGTCGAAGACCAAATCTGGCTGGCGCAAGCTGGCGGTGAAAGTGAAGCGCGATCACGTGGAGATACGTGCGCGCAGCGGCTTTTTTGTGACCAATGCCACCATCGACCCCGAGAACAGCCGCAACAGCGACCTTTCGTCGGCTCTACAGTCGCCCTTGGATTACACATCGCTTCCGCTGATGGCGCGCTGGGACAAAATCGAACCCGGCAAGGAGCCGGGCAAGAAGCATGTGAATTATGAGATGCACGTGCCGCCAGACTCTGTGCTGATCGACAATGCCGAAAATAATCATGTTGTGCTGGACTTCATGGTGGTGGTAAAGACACCCGAAGGCACAGCGGTCGATCGTCCCACTGGCCAGAAGGTTGACGCTCATCTGACTTCGGAAAAGTTGGCAGCGGTTCGCCAGAAGGGCCTTGCCTACGGCGGCGGCCTGGATCTTGCCCCTGGCGAATACACAGTCCGTTTCGTTGTCCGTGACGACCTTAGCGGGCGCGTCGGCTCGGTTGCCGGGCCCTTGAAGATAGAATGACAATGACAAAGGGTGGGCTCGGGGCTGCGGTTCGCCCGTGAACTGAAACTCTCCCGCCGATTAATTTAAGGATCTGAAATGCGCAATTTTATTCTGGGGATTATCGTCACCATTCTGGTTCTGCTGATTGGCGGTCTTGGCCTTGCCCTGCTCGGCTTTCTGCCGACCCGGGCCAACAGCGCTCCCCCGGAGATGGAACGCCGGATCGCCATGAGCGCGCTCGACAATTCGGTGGAGCGCCATGCTCCCCGCTTGAACAATCCCGTGCCTCCCACGGACGAGAATCTGATTGCGGGCCTGAAGATCTACACCATGAATTGCGCGCTTTGCCATGGCGATATCGACCGCCAGCCCTCGGCCCTTGGAAAATCGTTGTATCCCCCGCCGCCGAACCTCATTCATCACCCACCGGATGATCCGGAATGGCACGTCTTTTACGTGATTCGCACCGGCGTCCGCTATACCGGCATGCCCGCCTGGGATAAGGCGCTCTCGGAGCCGGACATGTGGAAGATTACGGCGTTTCTCACGCGCATAGATAAACTGCCGCCGGCAGTGCAGGACTACTGGAAGAAAGCCAGCGGCGTGAACCCTCCTACCGGCGAGGAACAGGAACACGACCACAAGTAGCGGGTTGTGTGGCAGCGGGGCCCCACACTACCCCGGCGGGTAGCTGAAATTGATGGTGATCACGGTTTGAGTTGCCGCAGCGTGGCCGTTGATACTGTAGGGTTGGAACCGCCACTGCTTGACCGCGGCGATCGCCGCCCGGCCCAGAATGAAGTATCCCCGGACAATTTTCAGATCCTCGACGCTGCCATCGCGCCCGACGCGCGCCTGTAGCACGACCGGTCCGTGAAGTTTTTGCGCTAACGCTTCGGCTGGATAGACCGGATTGACGGTGTGGACCAGCAGCGCCCGCTCCGCTTCTTCGCTCATCGCGACGGGTTCGCTGAATTCTTGACCTGCAGGCTGTAACTGCGGGGCGGAGACCGGCATCATCTGCGCCGGGCTCACCGTCACCACAACCGGAGGAGCAATGGGCGCCGAGTTTCTCATGCTTTCAGGAATCGCGGCTCGTTCCTTGCGAATTGGCGCCACGTCTCGGCGCTCAAGCATCGGCACGGGCAACGGAAAGTCTGGAGCCTTCCGCAAGGGGATACGCGTTTCCGCCAGCGTGGACTCGCCTGCAACCACTCGGAGCGCCGGCGCCGGCGCATTGGAACTGCCGGGATCTCTGCTGAAGTACGCATCCGGTTGCGTGTCGCTCCCGGGGGAACCGGCGGGCAAGGCAATAGTTTGGTTCGTGTGAAAAAGCGCCGCCACCGATTCCCGTAAAACGTGGAATCCACCTTCCGGCGTCCACGTCAGATACTCGAGGATCTCGTGCGATCTCCACAGGGAAAATGCCGCCGCCAGCACAAGCACCGCCGCACAAGCCCCGCGGAACCCTATTGCATGGATGCCATGGCGAGGTTCTTCCTTGTAATTCGCGTTTCCGTCATCGTCCTCTGCTGCATTCCCTTCCGGGTAGCTAACTGGCTGAACCTGCTCCGGTCGATAGGGGACCGAGGAAGCAGCGGCGCTGTGGGCGTGGCGGTCTTCTCTGGTCGCCTCCGCGGCATCCTCCAGGCTCGCAGGTTGCATCTGCTCGCGCGCTTTGGCCAGCACCGCGTCGGCTTCCTCGGCGGAAATCGGCCGATAGATGAGAAAATCGAGCCGGTTGTCGCGCAGCTCCGCTTGGCTAGGGTCGTGATCGACGATGGCGATGGCCACCGTGCCTCGGTTCGCGACAGACTCGCGAGCACGCTTCAACAGGAAGCTCGCCTCCGGCTGGTCAGCCCAATCCGCGATCACGCACGAGAAGGCTTGCTTCTTCCCTTTTTCGATGGCCGAAAAGATGTCCGAGCAGACTTCGGCGCGGATCCCCGTATTCTGGCAGGCCGTCGTCATGGCGGCGTTCGTCTCGGGGCTTTTTGAAAACAACAGGGCGCGGAAAGCCATCGCAATCCAAGCGTATCGGGATTTTTGTTACCACGACAGGTAACCGGTGGGTAGTACGCCCGTGGAATCCGGCCAACCTTCTGGCAGACGCAAGCTTCCCCAATTGAAAGCAGCGGTGACTTTCGTAACCCCGTGCGGGACCCCGCCCTGACAATGTCAGATTTCAGCCCACTCTCCGGATAATTCGTGGCGCAGTTTCTGCTGCCGTTCCTGCAGGCGTTCCTGCAGCTCCTGCTGTTGTTCCTGCAGCTTCTGCTGCGAATCCTGCAGCCTCTTCTCCGTGTCCTTCCAGCACATTGCCTGCTGCTGCCCCTTCTCCATGATGGCCGGGCCCAGGCGCGCAATTTCCTCTCCGGCACGGTTGATCGCCTGCTCTGTCTCTGCGGTGAACTCGTGAAAGTCAAAGCTGTCTTCCAGCAGGCTGCCGGAATCCTTCTTCTCGGGAAGAGTGAGAGTGAGATTCTGCTCTCTCTTCTCGCGCATCACGGTCACGGCCGCCGCGCCGCCCGACGATGACCGCAGAGCATGCACGAAATCAGACGTATCGTGCACCGGCTGGTTGTTAACTTTGACGATCACATCCCCGGCGCGGAACCCGGCCTTTTCCCCGCGACTGCCTTTTTCCACCGAGCGCACCAGCACGCCCTTGCCGTCCTTGACGCCAAAGAAATCCCCCAGTTGCGCAGTAATGTTTTCCACCATCAGCCCGCTGCGCGCCGACTGGTGGACGATGACCACCGAGATGGGGATGTCGAAGTCCGGCATGGCGGGCATCTTCGGTATCTCCGGCATCTCGGGCAATTTTGGCTCCCATGCCATCGACTTGTGCCGGTCCGCAAGTTGCACCTTGATACTCATTGGCTGACCGTCGCGGCTGATGCCGAGAGTCACCACGCGGCCTGGCGGCGTTTCCTTAATCATCCGGCGCAATTGGGCTGCGCTCTCTATCGCCGTACCGTTCAGGCTTACGATGACGTCATGCTCGTGCACCCCGGCTTTTCCGGCAGGAGCGTCCTGGTCGACCATCATGACCTCCGCTCCGTGCTCTTCTTTGAGCTTCAATTCACCCAGCCGCTCCGCGGAAACGTCGGCGATGTCCACTCCAAGAAACGACGATCCGCCGCCGCCTTCTTCCGAACTGTAACTCCAGTCCCAGCTCTGGCCCGTCCGATCATAGTTCGACCGGGCGCTCGACTCCGCTGGTTGCGCGCTCACTCCCAGCGGAACGACCAGCGAAAAAAGAAACATGCAAAGCAGGAAGCGATGGATCATAGGCCCTCTCGAGTAAAAGCTAGTCGTTAGTCGGTCGATAGCAAACTCTCGTCTTCCGCAGCGAATCGCGAACGACTAACGACTCACGACCAACGACCGTTCCTACCGACTGACACGGCGGAAGTTGACATTCCCCGAATTCGTCCGGACCTTCAACACCGGCCCGCCACCGTTGAGCTGACCCTCTGCCGTCACCGTTTTCGGCCCCCACGATCCGCCTTCAGTGGACACGCGAATATCGGAGAAGTCGCTGCGAATCGTGTGGCCATTGGCGATTTCGATCTCCGCCCGTATGGAGATCGCCAGATCACTCGCAAGATAGACGGTAATGTCGCCGGCCGAGGTTTCAAGCGTGGAATTGTTGCGACCACTCGCGCCCGCCGAGGAGAGCAGTTTCACAATGATTCCACCTGCGGAAGTTTCAGCCTGTACCGATGTAGCGCCGTCCAGTTGGATGCTGCCACCGCCGGTCTCAGCCTGCACACGCCCTTTCGCGGAGGCCAGCCGAATGTTGCCGGCGCCGGTTTCAATCTGCGCCGGCCCTCCGATCTCTCCGAGATCGACGCTCCCTCCACCGGTGGTGGCTTTCACCGTTCCGCTGCACTTATCTACCCGGATACTGCCCGCGCCCGTCTCCAGCACGGCACCTTGCAGGCCGGAGAGAACAACGACGCTTCCCCCTCCACTTTCGGCCTTGATCTGGCCCTTGGCAGATGCAATCTTAATGTTTCCTCCGCCCGTTTGCAGACTCACGTTGCCTTCGACGCTGCCAACTTCAATCGTGCCCCCGCCGGTTTCCACTGTCACCTCGCCACCGATATCATCCAGGTGAATATTTCCACCGCCGCTCTCGAGGTCGACACGTCCGGCAATCCCGGTCGCTTTTACGTTGCCCCCCCCGGTCTCGATCTTGGCGGACTCCAGGTTTCGCGGCACATTAATGACAAATTCATCAGCACACTTGGAATCCCGCCGGCTCGACTCGGCTACGACCCACACCGTTTCTCCCTTCACCGACGTGTTGATCCTGTACGACTCAAATTCGCGGCGGGCCTGCTGTTCTGAAGATGTATAAGCCTTCCGATGAATGACGTATGTGATCCCCGTTTGCGATCCACCCTGAACCTGTACCGAACCCGCAGCCAGCTTCACCCGCAGATTTTTCGCCGCACCCAGGTCTCCGGTCATTTCCTGGACCCAGTTGCTGCCGTCGCGATACACCCGAGTTTCCTGGCATAGAGCCAGAGACGCCAGCGCAGCCACCAATACTCCAATGCTGGCGAGTTTTATTGCTTGCTTCAATGAATGTCCTCCTCAGTAATAAGTCGTTAGTCGCTGGTCGTTGTCGTTAGTCGTTAGTCGTTAGCAAATACTTACGGTCCAAACTCCGAACGACTATCGACCAACGGGCGTTCTTTAGTCCATCTCCGGCATCTGCGCCAGCATCGTACGCGCCTGCGAGCGAATCGAGAGGTTCTGATCCGTCTGCGACAACCTGGTCAGCACCGATCGCACATTGCTGTCCTTTTTCATCGGCTCCACCAGTCGCAGGGCTTGCATTCGCACGCCGGAGTTAGTGTCGCTGATCAACGCCCGCAAAACTCCGTCCCGGACTTGCGGATCCTGCCGCACGAAGCCACTCAGGCCATCCAGCGCCTTCAAACGCACGCCGGGATTGGTATCGTTCTGCAAGGCATACATCAACGCTTCCCGCACGCGCGAGTCGTCGGGCGCCTGCGTCAGTAAATCTACCGAGTCCATCCGCACGCCCGAGTTGTAATTGTTGCGTGCCGCAAACAACAGCAACTGCTGGATGCGCTGGTCGTTCAGTGAGCCCTGCGCTTCCTGGGTCAAAACCGTGTCGTACTTGATGCTTACCTGATTCGATCCCGGCTCCTGCGTCACCGACCGGATACCAGCAATCGCAGACGACTCCAACGGCGGGGTGTCCGTCCGGTTCACCACTGCGATATCCCCGACACGCCCAGAAGCAAGAAAGTTGTAAGTCGCGCCAATGCCTCCACCAAATCCCACGATGAAAATCACCGCAGCCAGAGCGGGCGACATCCGAATCTGACGCAGCCACGTTGCGGGCTCCAGAACCAGTCGCTGCCAGAAGCCTCCCTGCCGCGTCGTCTCCAGCGCTTCCTGCAGACGCATCCGCGATGCCGTCAGCAGGTTCGGAGTCGGCTCGGCCACCGGCATTTCCGAAAGCGTCGCGTGGAACTTGCGCGTCGCTTTCAACTCCGTGGCGCATTCGGGACACCGCGCTAGGTGCTGCTCTACCTCGTACCGGGCGTCGTCTTCCAGTTCGTTGTACACATAGAACAGAATGTTCTGCCGCACCCAATCACATTTCATTTTCGTATCCCTTCTCGGGGATTAATTCGAAACTCATCGCATCTCCGACAGCGCGCTGCGCAGTTTTTGCGTCGCGCGAAATAATGTATTCTTCGCCGTCTCTTCCGTCGTATTCAGCATCTCGCCCACCGTGCGCAATTTCAGCCCGTGATAGTGCTTCAACTCGAACACCATCCGCTCGCGAGGCGTCAGCCCCGACAATGCCACGCCGATCTTCCGTCCCAGTTCCCGCCGCATTAAATCGCGTTCCGGGTTGGCGCCCGAGCGCGCGTCGGCGAACTGCTCCAACCGGTTGAACTCCTCGCCCGACGCGTCCACTGCCACCGGAGCATCTTCCTTGCGCACATTCCGTTTGCGGAGATGGTCGAGGCAGAGATTGGTGACGATCCGGTAGATCCAGGTGTAGAAGGAGCACTCGAAGCGGAAGCTGCCCAGATTCTTGTAGGCCTTGAGGAAGGCCTCCTGATAAACGTCCTGGGCGTCCGACTCGGATCCCGTCAGGTGCAACGCCAGCCGCAGCACCGGTTGATCGTAATGGCGTACCAAAACCTCGAAGGCTGCGCGGTTTCCCTGCTGCGCCTCCCGGATCAGACTCGTGTCGTCAATGCGGTTGCCTTGCGCTGCCAAAGAGCCCCTCATGTTCCAATAGGACGTGGGGTTCTGGATGCCGCTGTCGCTATTCTGTGCCGCCCGCCTCGGACGGTAATTGTCGCCAACCGGAATTGCTACTGCGTAAGAATCGGCCGGCATTGTCTGTCTCTGTCCCCTACAAGTGGTCCAACCTCTGCCTTGCAAGGAAATAGACGGAGCAGCAGCTCGAACGTTAGCAGATTATCAGGAGTTGGCCCTTGGCTTGCTTGACAGTTGAAAACAGCGGTACGAACAACGTCTGTCTGTGAACTCCAGTGTGGGGACGCCATTCCGCCCGTCCAAGGCGAGCACACCGGGGCCCGCCGTCAAGCCCGGTGTCGGCTTGCCGGGGCGGAGCAGCTCGGCAGCCGCCTGTGGCACGACGACTCGTTACAGCAGGTCAAACTTCAGCCGCATTTCATTCGTAGGTTCAAACCCCAGCTTTTCATACAAGGGGCGTCCCTCGGAGCTGGCGTGCAGATTGACAGAGCGCAAGCCCTGTTCCTTCACCCAGGCCATGATTGCCATCATGATCAGCCGCCCAATTCCTCGCTTCCGAAACTCGGGCTCGGTATACACATTCAGGATCACCGCGCGCTGCGTGCACGGGTCTTGGGGATTCGCCGGCCACGGACTCAACAGCACCCCACCCCCGCCACAGACGCGGCCCGAGGCGTCCAGCGCCAGCCAATGACGATACGAGCCATCGGCCAGAGCCCGCGCCAGCCACGGGCTTGCAACTTCCACCATCCGATCGAGCTCCTCGACAGTACCTTCGCCCATGTCGCGAAACATCGACCGCCGGTGATGAAGAATAATCGCCGACTCGCTGGGCCCTGCCTGTCGTATCGTGATCTCAGCTGGCATCCCATTCATGAATTGTTATCCCGAGCGGAGCGAGGGATCGGCAGTTCGCCCGAAGTTCGCGCCGCCGTGTCTCCAAGGCTCTCAAAATGTACAATAAAACACAGCCGAGGATGAGTAGATTTCATGTACGAAGTCACCGTCGAAGACACATTCGCCGCAGGACACTACCTGCGCAACTACAAGGGCAAGTGCGAGAATCCGCACGGCCACAATTACAAGATTCGTGTGACCCTCGCCGGCGCTGAACTCGACAAGGCCGGACTGCTGCTCGATTTCAAAGACCTGAAAGACGTCATGAAGCACGCCATTGAGCGTCTCGACCACCAGATGATCAACGACATCGAGCCCTTCACGGTCCTCAATCCCTCCGCCGAGAATCTCGCGAAGTATTTCTACGACGAAACTAGCACGCGTTTAAGCAGCGTGACCAATGGCAGAGTGAGGGTGAAAGACGTCATCGTTTTTGAAACGGACGCGACCACGGCTCGCTACTCCGAGTAGCAGCGGATAATCGGGTCATCGGGTCATCGAAAGTCAAAAACGGCGCCTTTAGGTCACCCGATGGCGAGATGACGCGACCACCCGATGGTTCACTTCCATGCAGATTACCGAAATCTACAAGTCGCTCCAGGGTGAATCCACCTATGCCGGCCTGCCCTGCGTCTTCGTGCGCCTGACGGGATGCAACCTGCGCTGCTCCTGGTGCGACAGCGAGTTCAGCTTCCACGGCGGACAAAAGATGGCGCTGCAGGAAGTGCTCTGCGAAGTCGCCCGCCTAAGTCCGACCGGCGGATTGATCGAGATTACCGGCGGCGAACCCGTGTTGCAGGAGCGTGAACTCATTCCACTGATGGAGCAACTTCTGGACGCTGACTACCAGGTGCTGCTCGAAACCAGCGGCGAACGGCCTTTGGCGCGGGTGCCGAAACAAGTCATCAAGATCGTCGATGTTAAGTGTCCACACTCCGGCGAACCTAACACTTTCGCACTCGAGAATTTGAAGGCGCTCCAGCCTCACGATGAACTCAAGTTCGTCCTGACCGACCGCACCGACTACGAGTTTGCCCGCGATTTCGTCCTCCATTACGGGCTGGCCAATCGCGTTCATGCCATTTTATTTTCGCCCGCGTTCGAAAAGACTGCCTCCGGCGCGCGAGACACGTCGCACTGCCTGCTCGACCCGCAAGAACTGGCGCAATGGATGCTCGCCGACAACGTTCCTGCGCGGCTCAGCCTGCAAATCCACAAACTGATCTGGGATCCCGCCGCCAAGGGCGTGTAGAAAAGCAACCCGACTTAGTGTGTTTTGCACGGCTGAACCAGCACTTCGTTCGGATCCCACCAGCTCTTCGGGCCAGAGTCGGGGTCCTTCGCCGTGAGCGTTTCACATGCTTGCGCAGAGAACCGGTCGCCGACGTACCGATACTTTGTGAGATAAACCCGGCGGGCGCTCGAGTGGGTGGATAGCACAATATCGGGAATATCGGCTTTGGAATTCACCGCGGCGAATGCAGAGCTTAATTCACTCAGGACCCGCCGATACCGGTCGCTCTCGCGAGCGTACACGTAGATCGTGCAGTTCCCAGTTCCTCCGCAGGATCAAGATCCACGCGTTGAAACCAGGACACCTTTGCCCAGCGTTCCTAGCGCAATGCTGGTCTTGTCGAGGCTCTCAAACGTGGATTTCTGCTCGCAGTATTTTTCCAAGTCGCGCAGATCAGGTTCAACCGCTTCTTTCAGCAGATTCTTCTCGCTGTCGCTGAGTACGGCGTCCGGCCACACCTTATCCATTTTCGGGATAGGGAAGAGGCGTGGCGCCTCCTGACTCTGCGCAAAGAGGCAAATGGAAAGCAGGAGTGAGCACGCCAAGACGCGCATAGGACAACAATATACCCATCCTGCACAAACAGAGCTACGCCGTCTTCGCCCGCACCCGATTCTCCGCCCGCAAGTGCGCCACCACTAGCCTTATGTCGTCGAAACTGACATACGGCGGAACTGCTTCTTTTATATCCTTCAGCTTCTCGACCCCCTGCTTGAGGCAAGCGGCTTCAATCAGCGGCTGCGCGTCAGGAGAAATCCACTTCGGATCTAATTTTACCTGCCCGGTCTCGATCAAGTTCGCCACGGTGCACACGATCGTCGAAACCTGGCGCGCCCGAATGCGGCCAATTTCCTCAAAGCTGCGCCCCTCGTGCAGAAGCCGAAGCGTCTGTTCCGCCGGACTCGCTTCCCTGGTCACCGTCTGTGTAGCGCGCGCTCCATCGCTGAAGTTCCGCAAGGCCTGGAGAATTTCCGCGCCGTACACATCTGCCTTCTTTTCGCCAATTCCGGGCACCTGCTTCAACTCGGCAAAGTTGGATGGACGCCGGCGGCACAGCTCCTCCAGAGTGCTGTCGTGCAGAATGATGTATGCGGGAACTTTATTCTCCCGCGCCATGGTGCGCCGCCACTCGCGCAGATACTCCGCCAGCACCGGATCAGCTTCCGCCGGCGCCGAATCGCGCACCCGCGGTTTTTCAGACCGCAGCAAGGTATAAAATGGCGGAAAAGATGTGGGCGGAAGCGATGCCGGCCGCGCCGCGAACTCCGGCAATTTAACGTGCACCATCTCCTTGCTCAGCCACTCCGGCTTGGCGCCGCAATTGTCGCAGTTTCCGCAACTATCCCATTGCGGAGTCTCCCCAAAATGCAGGCAGATTTGCCGGTGGCGGCAGCGTTTCGAATCGGCGAACCGGCTGATCACGCGCTTCCGCTCGGATGAGCGCTCGCGCTCGGCGTCGTCCGAGATCTTGCTTATGAAATAATCCAGCAGAACGTGGTCCCGCTTCTGCCAGAGCAGCACGCAATCCGCGGGACGTCCATCGCGCCCCGCGCGCCCCGCCTCCTGGTAATACTGTTCAATCGACTTCGGCAGCGACAGGTGAATCACCGCCCGTACCGCGGGCTTGTTGATGCCGAGACCGAACGCGATCGTCCCCACCAGCACCCGCACTTCGTCTGACATCCATCTTTCCTGATTCTGCCGTCGCATGGGCGCTTCCATCTTCGCGTGATAAGGAATCGCTGCAATCCCGCTCTCCTCCAGATATTCGACCGTTTCCTCTACACGGCGAATCGTGGGCGAATACACAATCACGCTTTCCCCCGCATAGTGCCGCAAAGCACGGCTGAGCAACTCCAACTGAGTCCGAGCTTCGCACTCGTGCACCACGTAGCTCAGATTCTTGCGATGAAAGCTGGCAATGTAAAGATGCGGATCGCGCATCTGCAACTGCTTCAGAATGTCGTGCCGCACCTGCCGCGTCGCGCTGGCCGTGAACGCCGCAATCGGCAGCGCTGGAAAGCTCGTGCGCAGCCGGCTCAGCTGCCGGTAGTCGGGTCGAAATTCGTGGCCCCACTCGGAAATGCAATGCGCCTCGTCCACGGCGAAGAAGCCCACCGGCACTTTCGCCAGCCAATCGAAAGTACTTTCCGCGGCCAGTCGCTCCGGCGAAAGATAAAGCAGCCGATATTCGCCACGCGCCGCTTTCTCCATCACCTGCCGTCGTTCCGCCGCACTCTGAAAGCTATTGATCGCCGCGGCCGGAATGCCCATCTGTGCCAGTTGCGCCGCCTGGTCCTGCATCAGGGCGATCAGCGGAGAAACCACCACCGCCGTCCTTCCCGAAATCACCGCCGGAAGCTGGTAGCACAGCGACTTCCCGCCTCCGGTCGGCATCACCACACAGGTATCGCGCGCGGCCAGCAGACTCCGGATAACATTCTCCTGTTTGGGGCGAAACTCGTGGTATCCCCAGTAGCGCCGCAGCGCTTCGCCCAGGTTTGGATCTTCGGGCATTCTTCTTTCAGGCATTCTCGGCAGTATAGCCTTAGGCCTGTTGGAGAAGTCTGTGAGCGCTCGACGCCGGATTTGTGATGAATCGGCAAGAACCAAGAAAGGACAGCCGCTCCCGGCCGTCTGGAAGCACACATTAATTGCAGATCGAGAACCATGATTGAAAAACTACAGACTGCGAAGCCAGTAATCCTTGGCGTGATCTCTGACACGCACGGCCTGCTGCGGCCCGAAGCGCTCGAAGCGCTGCGCGGATCCGATCGCATCCTTCATGCTGGCGACGTCGGCGCTCCCGAAATCCTCGAAGCGCTCGCGCAAATCGCGCCGGTAACTGCGGTCCGCGGCAACGTTGATACCGCCCCCTGGGCGCGCGTTCTGCCTGAAACCGAAGTCGTCGAAGCAGGCGGCGTATCCATCTATATGCTGCATGATCTCGGCCAACTCGACCTGAAGCCGGGAGCCGCGGGATTTTGCGCCGTCGTGTACGGCCACAGCCATCAGCCGAAGATAGCGGAGAAGAACGGCGTGCTCTATTTCAATCCAGGCAGTGCCGGGCCGCGACGTTTCCGCTTGCCGGTAAGCGTGGGGAGACTAGTGATCGCGGCAGGAAAAGTGCGAGCAGAGTTGGTGGAGTTGAAGTCGTAACTTTTGGAAGCAAAAAAGGCCAGCTCGCGAGCCGGCCTTTTTCTTGATTCCAACTTTTCGCGGACAAGAGTGTCCGCGCTACATAAATTACTTTTTGGGCGCGATCGCGTCCTTCGCGGCCTTCGCCACGCGGAACTTTACGACCGTCTTCGCCTTGATCTGAATCGGTTCGCCGGTCTGCGGATTGCGTCCCATGCGGGCCTTGCGATGCGCCTTCACCAGGCGGCCGAGGCCGGGAACAACGAATACACCATTCTTCTTCGTCTCTTTAATTGCGGTGTCTGCCAGGTGCTCCAGAAAAGCCGCCGCAGTCTTGTTGTTGGATTCGAGCTTCTCAGCCAAGTGCCGAGTGAGTTGAGTTTTGGTCATACCAGAAGCCATGAATTCCTCCTTCAGGAACTTACAAATTTGCTTGTATCCAGCGCATAGTAACGCAAGCAGCTGTGGAAAAGTAGCATTTTATCCAGATTTTATGCGGTTTCCGGTAGGACCACCTCTTGAAAATCGGCATAAATTGGAGGTCCGGCCTCCGAAAAGCGCCCAAATGGCCCAGTTCGGGGGCAGAACCAGGCCTCAGGAAGCCTCACTGGCACGCTCACAGCCTTCGCCCGCGCATCACGGTAACCGCAGATCCTTCCGCGAGAAAAGCTGATTGCGGCTTGCCCCGGAGCACCGCCGCAATATCGTTCCCGTAGAACTTTCCCGCATCGCCGTCAAATGCCGACTGCCGAACCTGCCAAACTCTCCACGGCGGATGCTTCACTTGGTATTCCACGCAGCCACCGCGGGGCTGCGCCGCATATCCCCAGTAATGCTCGGTAATGAACTGTTCAACTGATCCCTCGCCCGGAAGCTGAGAATTGCCGTCGGTTTCGAGGTTGATGCCGCTCCAGAATTTCCCGCTTCGCCAGCGGTAGGCCACCCTCAGACCATTGTCTCCAACGGAGCGAACTTCATGCGCCATGGGCAGAGCGACATAGTTTTCGTTGTAAAACCTGCGGGCAACGAACGCAATCGCCTGGCGGGGAACCATTTCGCGGATGAACACCACTCCGCGCCGGACTTCGTTCCCGGCTTGCCGGCGCACGTAAAATCGCAGGTTCACTTCTTCGAAATTCGAGTGCATCGGAATCGGCAGTAACCCGAGCATCTTTGTTTTCAGAAATCGAAATCCGACGAGGCTGATGAATACTTTCTCGCTCCAGCGATCGAGTTCGGTTCCGGCAGGGACGAACGGAAGAAGCAGACGGGCGTCCACTTCGTAGTTCAGCATAGCCAGATGCTGCCATTCCGCGGTGAGAAAAACTCCGTCGACGCTCACATATCAAGGATGGTCGGACCGGGTCGTGCGATTCTTTAGAACTTCTTCTTTAGATCCTTGGCACAAAAAGTCTGAGCTACGGATCGTACACCGCGGTGTGCATGCCGGCATGGCGCGCAGCTTCCTGCATCCGGTCAAGTTTCCTCTTCTGTTCATCGAGTTGTTGCTGGATTTGCGCTACGCGCTGCAGTTGCTGCGCCTGATACCGGTTGTAGGGCAACGTCTCATACTGCACGGTCGAATTTGCGGGGTGCATCGATGCTTTGAGCTGGTCGATCCGCGCCTGCAGAGTCGCCATCTTGTTTTTTTGCGCCAGGATCTGTCTCTTCCACTGGTCGGCCGCACGTTGCTGCGCTAACCGTTGATCCGCCAGGCGTTGGTCGGCCACCTGTCGTTCGGCCATATGATGGGCCGAAAAAGGATCAGCATCCTTGCCCGCTACCGCACTCGCTGCGGGCGGCGTCTCACTCGGCCCCGGGGACGGATTCGGATCCTTCGGGAGGTCTTTGTTGGTGATCACTCTTGGCTTCACCGTCGACGATGTGGCCTCCTCGGCGTTCTGTTTATCACGATTCTCGCGCGCAACGTCGCCAAGCGATTGCCCATAGCCGGCCGAGTGCAGCAAGAACGCGATTGCCAAAGTCCTCAAGAACATTCGCTGCATAACTCTGCGCTGCATATCCCTCCCATTCGTCATAACCAGATGTTCTTTTAATGGTAGCTCCGTTGGCTGCGGTCTGTAGCAACCCAAGTAACTCGCGCGCGAAACCAAAGTGTCACACCATCATGGCCAAACGGCCATCTCCAGAACCTTCTGCGGAGTCATCCCGCTTTCCCGCAAATGCCGGATGCTCAGCGCATCGTGCCGTTTCGCCAGACGCACTCCGGCGGCGTCCCGCACCAGTTCGCAATGAAAATAATCGGGAGGAGAATGCCCAAGCGCACGCATCAGCAGCAATTGCCGTGCGGTCGACTTCAGCAAATCGGCGCCCCGCACAACTTCCGTGATCCGCATCGCCGCGTCGTCGACTACCACTGCAAGCTGGTAAGCGGGAACATCGTCGCGCCGCCAGACTAGAAAATCGCCGAAGTCGAAATTATTGCCGGCGATGTAGCGCTGCCGGCCCAGATTCAGATCCGCAAACTCGACCGCCTCGCCCTGCGCAACGCGAAACCGCCAGTTCACGCCCGCAGGCTCCGTGGACCCGGCCACATCCTTGCGCTCGCGACAAGTCCCGGGATACACCGGCTCATCATCATCATTTGGAGCGCTCGCCGCCTGCGCCAGATCCTTGCGCGAACAAATACACGGATAGAGAAACCCGTCCGCGCGCAGCCGGCGCCAGGCTTCCAGGTAGTGCGTCCGGCGCTCACTTTGCGAGTAAGGGCCATACGCCCCGCCACAATCCGGCCCCTCACTCCAACGAATTCCCAGCCAGCGCAAATCTTCAATCATGGCGCGAGCGAATTCGGGGCGTGAGCGCTGGGGATCGAGATCCTCATTCCGCAGCACCAGAGTTCCGTGATTTTCAATCGCCCGTTGCGCCGCGATCCAGAAAGTCCGCGCATGACCAATATGCAGAAGCCCGGTCGGGGAGGGTGCGAGGCGTCCGCGATAGCTTGCGCGATCACCGGAAGAAAGACCGGGAGAAAGGCTGGCCGAAGCTTGACTCACGGAAGCATTCTAGCGGGAAGTGCTGCGGCAAACGGGCAACGTGTTGCCCGCCACACAGCGTGTATGGAGCCGGACACGGTCCCACGCCAGGCTTTGCCCATAAGTCCCGCTGCATCAATAGTCGCCCAGTTGGTCGCTCCCTTGCCATATCACTTCCGACTGCGCCAGCCGCAGAGGAGGTGACAAAATGGCAACCATTTGGAAATCCACCCAGCACAAGACGACCAACCAGAAATCCATCGATCACGCAATGAACAGAGCGGCAGTGCCGGACGGACGAATGCGTCCGTCCCTACACGGGACGCCTGCGTCCTGGTCGCGCCAACAGAAACTGGCGATGGCAACGACTGCAGGCTTCGCGATCGTCGGGCTGTTACTCGCAGTGAGCGCATGCTCGAAGCAATCCCCAAAACCGGCGTTGGTCGGGGTCTCCAGCCCAGTGTCAACTCCGGCGACGCCACCGGCCGTAACAGCACTTGTAACCACCCCAACGGTCGTAGCCTCACCCGCACCCAAGAAGAAGGCGGCCAAGAAGCGTCCCGCGAACGTCGTTTATAGCGACCCCAACTCCGGAGTTTCATTCCTGTATCCGCGGAAGTTCGCGCTGACCTCAGGCGACAAGGCGCAGCCTCAGCTTGCCGGCATGGGCGAGGTGCCGATGAACTTTGTCGAGCCCGGCGGAGTTGCGGTCGCAACCGTTTCAGTGCCCAGCGGTTCGTATCCCGGCACCGATTTCGCGTCCGCCTTCTTCAACGTGAACGTCAATCGCAGCCTCTCCGAGCAACAGTGTGAGCACTTCGCTTTCGTCGACACGCGCGATGCCGACGGTGAGCCGGTCGACGCCGAGGAAGTCAAGATCGGATCGACCGGCATGGAGACGACTTCGGACTTTTCCGCCAGTGCCATGACGCAGGCCGAAACGCAGTACTACCACAGCTACGAAAATGGAGCGTGCTACGAATACGTCTTGGGGTTGAGCACTGCCGGATACGGCACCAAAGACGGCATCGAGCGCGTCAACCTCGACGAAGTCTTCGCCCGGCTGGAGAAGATTCTGGCCACCGTGAAGATCGCTCCAGTCGAACAGGAGCGTGTCGCCGAACAGGCAGGCGGTATCGTCGGCGGAAAGGAATAAACCGGTAGCGCGCGAAAACAAACAAGGCTGCGCGGACATCTTGCGTGGCCTTTGTGTTTCCGGCTATGCCGGATAGTATCCCTATCGCGTACAATTCCCCAGGCAGCTAGGAGAGTTGAATGACCCAGAAAATTATCGAGGTAATCGGAACTTCGAAAGAAAGTTTTGCGAAGGCGGCGGAAGTCGCCGTGAAGGAAGCGGCGAAAACTGTTCGGGGCATCAAGTGGGCGCATGTGGATTCGCTCGACATGCAACTGGACGGAGCCAAAGTTCTGCAGTATCGCGCCACCACCAAGATTTATTTCGATGTCGAGCACTAGACGGCTGGCTTGGCCGCCTGGTTGTCAGAGGCTCGTCGGCAGGACCGATGCGGGGCCATCCACCCGCTTCGGCCTGTCCCGGCTTGCGATTTTTATTGCATCTTTGTCGGATCACGCTACATCTCACCGTTATCTTGATTATTCCTGGGAAAGTTGTCCCAGGTGGAATGTTTGTTGCGTTCAGAAGATCGAAACCTCACTCAAAAGGACATTGAATAGACATGCTGAAGACAGCCCAACGGATTGGCTTAGTTTCTGCGATTGCTCTTCTCTCGAGTCTGTCGGCGCTCGCACAGACCGCAAACTGGACCATTGACCCCGCGCACTCGACCGCGCAGTTCACCGTGCGTCACCTGGGAATCTCGAATGTCACCGGCAGCTTTACGAAGGTGACGGGAAGCGTCGTTCTGAACGAGAAAGACTTCACGCAGTCGCAGGTCTCGGCCAGCATCGACGTGACCTCGGTCGACACCCGGGTCGAGATGCGGGACAAAGATCTCAGGAGCCCTAATTTCTTTGACGTCGAAAAATACCCGACCATCGAATTCAAGTCCAAACGGATTGTAAGCAGCGGCGAGAAGCTGCAGGTGACCGGCGATCTGACCATCCACGGAACCACGCACGAAGTCACGCTCGACGTTGATGGGCCTACTCCTGAAATGACCGACCCTTGGGGCAATTCGCGCCGTGGAATTTCCGCGACGACAGCCATTAATCGCAGAGATTTCAATCTGGTATACAACAACCTTCTCAAAACCGGCGAAGCGGTGGTTGGAGATAACGTGAAGATCCAGATTGACGCGGAAATGGTGAAGAAGAAGTAGGTGTGTGGAGGCGGGGCTCTGCCCCGCAGGGGACGGGCGAAGCCCCGTCCCCCACAACCTCAGCCTGCGCTGTATTATCGGACTGTGGTTAGCACTCGCGTCGAGAAAAACAAACTACAACTTTTGCGTTCCGAGAAGCTGGGCAAACTGACCTGGCTGGTGCATGCGTTTTCGACACGGCCCGGCGGGGTTTCGCGCGTATACGGCGGAAATGCGCTGAATCTCGGGTTCACGCAACAGGACTCGCGCACGGCCGTCGAGCGCAACCGCGAGCTTTTCCTCAAAGAACTGGGCGTTGCGAATGGACGCAAGACCTGGCCGCTGGTTTCGCTGCGGCAGATTCATTCCGATTTGATCCATCAAGTCGACGGAGTGCCGCTGCAGCCTCTGACCGGCGACGGGATGGTCACGGATACGCCTGGTCTGCTCTTAGCCGTGCAGACCGCCGATTGTCTTCCTGTCATTTTGGCGGATCGGAAACGGCGCGCGGTCGGCGTTTTTCACGCTGGCTGGCGCAGTACGGTCAAGCGGATCGCTGAGAAGGGTGTCGGCGAGATGCGCAAACATTTCAAGAGCGATCCGCGAAACCTGGTGGCGGCGATTGGGCCGGGTGTGCGGGAATGCTGCTACGAAGTCGGCGAAGAAGTGCGCGTCAAATTCGAAGCTCAGTTTGCCTACGCCGGCCGCTTGTTCCGCGAGGTGAAGGACTCGGACCCGGTGCGGGAGAAGTACCCGCTGCTGTTTCTGACGGCGCGCGCGCCGGGACATAGTCAATTGCCAGTGAAACTTTTTCTTAATCTGGTAGAGGCGAACCGGCGACAGCTGCTGGATGCTGGCGTGATGGCGAAGAACATTGACGCGGCGGCACCATGCACCGCGTGCCATACGGACCTGCTGTTCAGCTTTCGGGCGGAGAAGGGCATCACCGGGAGAATGATGGCGGCAGCAGGGATCGGGACGGAATAAAGTATCGCGCTTTCGCGCGACCGGGCGGACGAATGCGTCCGCCCCTGCGCGATCTGCTTACGCCAGGTCGAACAGTAGAACTTCAGCGTCTTCGGTTGCTTTGATGGTCAGTTTTGTTTCTTCGCTTGCCGCTACGCCGTCTCCCTGGTGCAACTTCTGGCCGTTCAGTTCGACTTCGCCCTTGGCAACCTGCAGCCAGGCGTGACGCTTGCCGCCGAGTGTCTGCGTGACTTGTTCTCCTGGTGCAAGCAGAGTGACGAACAGCTTTGCGTCCTGATTAATCTTTACCGAACCCTCGACGCCGTCGTTCGAGGCGATCAGTCGAAGCTTGCCGCGCTTCTCGCCTTCCGGGAAAGCTTTCTGCTCGTAGCCAGGCTCGAGACCCTGCTTGTCGGGGAAAATCCAGATCTGCAGCAGATGCACGGACTCGGTCTTCGACGGATTCGCCTCGCTGTGGCGGATGCCGCGCCCTGCGGTCATGCGCTGCCCGTCGCCCGGGAGAATCACCGAGCCGGTGCCCAGGCTGTCTTTGTGCTCGAGCTTGCCTGACAGGACGTAGGTGATGATCTCCATGTCGCGATGGGGATGAGTGGGGAAACCGCCGCTGGGCGCGACCCAATCTTCGTTGATCACGCGCAACGAGCGAAAACCCATCCACTTGGGATCGGAGTAGTCGTTGAAACTGAAAGTATGCCGGGTCTTCAGCCAGCCGTAGTCGCCGCCGCCACGTTCATTACTGCGTCGGATGGTAATCATGATCCTCGCTCCTGTTTAGTCGTTGTAACGACTATCTCAATCCGTTTAGATGTCTGGAGAGCGGGAAGGATTCAGGGGGTGGAGCGGTCGTTGGTCGGCGGTCGTTGATCGCCGGTCTTTGGTCGTTCGCGGTTCGTCAACTGGCAAAGGCTGCTATGCTTCGTCTTTCGGTGGAGCGACGGGCGCCTTCGCCCGTCACCCTTCCCTCGAATATAGCTATGCCTTATCGGGTCATTTCGTTCACCATGGCGCAAGTGCGGCAAGGAGCGCTTGGGTTCCAACGCCAACTGGGCGCTGCCCTGCGCGAACATGCCGACATCAAAGTGTATTCGGTGAGCCCATTCGACCTCGATGAACGCCGCCGGGCCAAGGACCGATTTGGGGGCGACATTGTTTACTTTCTCAACGACGCGGCATGTCAGGAATGCGAGCGCTTGGGCCTCAACCTGCAATTCCTGGCGGAGATTTCCGATGACGAACTGCCTCGCCGGCGAACCTTGGTTGTCGGCATGCCGGAGCGGAGCAGCGTTATTGGGTCATTGGGTCATCGGAAGACCGGGTAATAGAAAAATCGGCGTCGGTTGTTGATCGCCGGATGACCCGATCACCCGATCATCAGTCTTTCTTGTGTTTCTTGGGCGAGGTGTCGGACTTGGGCTTGTCGTCTTTCTTGGCGTCTTTCGCGTCTTTGCTGTCTTTTGTCTCCTTCGTGCCGCTATCACTGTCGGAAGAAGAAGACGATGACGCAGAACCGGCGCCCTTCTTCGGATAGTCGGTCACATACCAGCCCGAGCCTTTGAACTGCACGGCGGGAGCCGAGATCACTTGTTCGATAAGGCCCCCGCACTCCGGGCACTTTCGCAGCTGCTTATCTGAAAATTTGCGGATTTGTTCAAAGCGGTGTCCACACTTCTTGCACAGGTATTCGTAGTTGGGCATTGGTGAGCTGATTTTAGAGGCGGGGATTCATCGGCGTCAATTTCCGCGCCCGCGCCACACCCACTCAGCGTTTCAACAGATCCACTGGTTCGCGGACGTCGTGCACCCGGAAATACTTCGTCAGCGCTGGATATTTTGCGGCGACGGCTTCGTACATGGCGTAGGCCACGTTGCGGTAGGACGAGTGTCCGGCGGGCGTGGTGCGCAGTTCGGAAATGTAGACGGCCTCGGCGAAGTCCATCTTGAATAGTGTGCGTTTGCGGAAGGCGAGTGGGATCGCATACTGCGCGTTTTGCCGGGCTTCTTCACTTCCGGACACGGACAGCTTCTGCACAGCGGCAGCGGCGCGTTTCATTGCGAGTTCATAGTCGGAGCGGACGCCCCCAGCTTCGACTTCGGGAGGCGTGTCGAAGCCGTGGGCGGTTGTGAAATCCTGCATGATCTGGATGCAGCGGCGGTGACGGTGCATGTCGCGGAAGCCGCCGATGTCCATGAGGATGTCGAAGCGGAACTGCTGGCCCGCGGAGAAGGCACGCGGCAGTTCGTCATGGCGACCGCGATGGCGCAGACCAAGGTCGATGATTTCGCGGCGGCGCGCTTCGCCAGCCGCTCCTATCGTTCTGCGAAGCTGCCGGTAGGAGTAATGACAGTGGTCGTAGAGGAGCGTGGTGGCGAGTTCGATCTCGAACGCGTCATCATCAACCAGATCAACCAACGGCGCGGGTTCGATGGCGGCGCCGCGCATCAACTCGGCGGCGGCCTGCTCAAGTTCGCGGCGCGTCTCGATTTGGTAGGGATTCGGATCGGCGTACTTGACGAGCGTGGGCGCGACCCGCACTTCGCGCAAGAGTTCGCGTTCGGCGCGATTGGCGATTTCGGGTGACACGGCGCGGATCTCGGCCACCAGGGCGCGCAGCGACTCTTCGTTCGCGTTGTAGGCCGGAGAAATGGCGGCTTGTTTCAGCAGCGCTCCCAGATTGCGGACTTCTTTATGCGGTTGCGAAAGCAGGTGGGCGACCTGGCTTTCCAGCGTGCGGGCGTTGACGATTTCCCCGAGCGAAGTGTTGGTGGCGAGAGGCAACAGATAGCGCGAGATGTCGAAAGCGCGGGCGCGCAGAGTGCGCTCGTATGCCTCCGGCTTCATTTCGGCGGGACGCGGGGTGATGCTGACGAGATATTCGAACGTTCGCTGCGAAACTTTTTCGTAGGCTGTGAACAAGGACTCGATGGTTTCGCGATACAGAGTCCGGGCAGAAGCGCCCGTGGCGGCACTGTCTTTCGGGAAATCGTCATTCTGGAAAGCAGGCGTATAGTAACCGCTCTTCCTGAAGTCCTGATAGCGGGTCGAACGCTCCTGGCCATCCCAGCGCTGCTCGTCGGCAACAACAATGGCGGCGAGTATGGAGAGGCGCTCGATAGCCAGCGCGATGTGGGCGAGGTCGGCGATGGAGCGGTGCCCATACTGGAAGTAGAAAGTGTTGAGAAATTTTTCGGCCTTCTGCGCTGTAATTTCCTTCAGGGACTCCTTCATCGAGAGCGCCGAGCGCGAATACTTCGCCATAGCGTAGGCCTGGATCTCGGGCTCAACTCCGTAAACGGCGAATACCTCGACGGAAGGTTCGGAGGCTGGGGTGGAAACGGAATGCGTCGTCGCGGGCTCGGTTGAAATTACTTCAGACATGGGACTGGTAGAAATCTTAATCGTCCGGTGCCTCGTGCGCAATTGAACGGACGAGGGATAGAATCGGCAGGAGGTTACTTACACAACTGCAGGATCCTCCCGTGACGATCTCCGCTGACGGCAACCGCGAACTTATTCAGGAGGTTCGGGACCCCATCGAATTGATTCGAGCCACGCTCCCCGAACACATCGAACAAGTTCGCGCTCTGTTCCTGGAATATGGCAGCTCGCTAGGCTTCAGCTTGTGTTTTCAGAGTTTCGATGATGAGATGAAAAACCTTCCGGGCGCCTACGGTCCGCCGAATGGCATATTGCTGCTTGCCCGTTGCGCGGACCACGCTGCCGGATGCATTGCTTTGCGCAAGCTTGAAGTCGGCATCTGCGAGATGAAGCGGCTGTACGTTCGACCTGCCGATCGCGGCAGGGGTCTGGGACGGATGCTGGTGGAACGGCTAATTGCCGATGCGCGTATGATCGGCTATGAGCGCATGCGTCTGGATACGGTTGAATCGGCAATGAAGGATGCGGTCGCACTCTATCGCCGGATGGGCTTCCGGGAAATTGCGCCATATTCCTCGATTCCCATCGAAAGCGCGCTCTGGATGGAGCTACTGCTGTAGTTATTGCCATGTTCGCTGGCGACCGGCGGTGTAAAGCAGTGGAGCACTCTGCTGGAACGGGGCAGAGCTCCGTCACCACACAGGCTTACTCCACCGCGGACGGAGAGGGTTGCGCCGTGTTCTTCGCGACTGGGACCGCGGCTGAGGTCAGGGAACCCTCGGTCGGGGCGTGACCGAGGATGACGATATCCACGCGGCGGTTCATGCCGCGGCCTTCAGCCGTCAGATTGGTTGCGACTGGATGATACTCGGCGAATCCGGCGGCGCTCAGACGATCGGGACCGAACCCGTCCCGGACGATGAGGAGGCGCACAATTTCGGTTGCCCGGGATGTGGAAAGCTCCCAGTTCGAAGGAAATTGTGCGGTGTGAATGGGGGCGTTATCGGTGTGGCCTTCGATTCGCAAGCGATAGTCGCGCTGGCAGAGCATATCGGCGATGCGGTCGAAGGCGGCCTGCGATGTAGCCTTCATCTGGGCTGACCCGCTCTCGAAAAAACCGACCTCACGCAAACTGATGACCAGCCCGTCGGGATCGCGGCGCATGGCGATTTCCTTACGCTTGATTTCCGCAGTGAGCGCGGTTTCCAGTTCTTTCTGCAACTGAGCCAGATCGCCATTCTCTATGCTTGTGCCCAGCGAGCCATCGGGGTGAGAGGCGATCCGGCCAAGGCTTGCGGTGCGGTCCGTATTTTCGATGGCCTGAACCGTGCTGAAGGGCATGGGCGCTGCGACATCGATCGGCACTTCTGTCGTGGAAGCCTGAAAGACTCCCATCTCCTGGAAAGCGACTTGAATCGCCATCGCCAGTTTTCCAACTTTTCGTTTGTCGACTTGCGACGAGGCGTAGAGCACGACAAAGAAGGCAAACAGGAGCGTGATGAAGTCCGCATAGGAAACCAGCCAGCGTTCGTGATTGGCGTGACTGGCGGCTCGCTTGCGGCGGCTCATACCCTGGACTCCTCAGGGACGACGGCGGGTTCGCGAGCTTTGGTGACGAACCCCAGCAGCTTCGCTTCCAGTATGCGGGGGTTCATCCCCTCGAGGATGGAAACGACACCCTCGATGGTCATTTCGCGGATGATCTGTTCGTCGCGGATGCGGATTTTTAATTTTCCAGATGCCGGCAGCAAGATGAGATTGGCGGCGCCAACTCCGTAGAGGGTAGCCACGAAGGCGACGGCAATGCCTTTGCCGACTTCGTCGATTTTGTCGAGGTGTTGCATGACCTGGATCAGACCGAGCACCGCCCCGATGATGCCGATGGTGGGAGAGAATCCGCCGGCCGATTCGAAGAGCTGGGGAATCTTCTCTTCTTGTTCTTCTTTGTTGTCCAGTTCGAGCTCCATGATCTTGCGGAGTTCCTGCGGTTCAGTCCCGTCCACTGCCAACATCAGGGCGCGGCGCAGGAAGGGTTGGCGGATGGCGTCCAGTTCTTTGTCGAGGGAAATGATGCCTTCCCGCCGCGCCTGGTTGGCGTATTTGACCAGGAGTTCGATGGTCGATTGCGCAGTGTTCGCAGGCTCGACGAACACTTCCGCCAGCCGCCGAAACGCACTGAGCGCCACTGGCAATGGATACTGAATCAGGACCGCGCCCAGCGTGCCCCCAAAAACGATCATGGCTGCGGTAGGCTGGAGCACCTGGCCGATATTTCCACCCTCCAGCATCAAGCCCAGCAGGATGCCGCCGATGGCCAGCACCAGACCGCCGAGGGTTGCCTTATCCACGAGGGCTCCTATTCCTCGCCAGCCGGATGAGCCTTGTCCTCGGCATTGCCATTGGCATTGGCTTGAACGACGGGTGGCAGGGCGGAACGGTTGTCCGACCACGGCGTCATCCCTTGCAGAACCGACCGGCGGAACTGGACCACCCGGTCGAGAACGTCCTGAGCACTTTCGCGGACGACAATCTTGTCGCCATTCACCAGCGTGATGACGGTATCGGGGGCCTGCTCGACGAACTTGATCAGATCAGAATTGACCACCAGCGGGTGGCTGTTGAGGCGGGTGAGCTGGATCATGTTTGTCTCCTGGCGCTTAGATCTTCGACTGCACAACGCCCGCCTCTTATAAAGCTTCATCAATAAAGATCGGCAGAAACGGCGTGGGCGGGGAGAGATGACCAGAAAGGGGGCGCGTTACCTAGGAGCTATGCCGTTCGGCACTTGTGAAAATAAAGCCTGCACGTGTCCAGCCGATAATCCTGAGTGAAAGCAATTGGGTTCCGCAGGACAAACGGAACGAGCTCCGGGAAGGTTTCGGGGACGGCTCCCAGAATCGGAACCAACAAGGAGCAATTCAATGGCACTTACCATTTTAAATAACATTGCTGCGATCGCTGCGGAAAACCAGCTCAACATCACCAGTAGCAATCTCACCTCAACTCTGGAGCAGTTGTCTTCAGGATCGCGCATCAATAGCGGCGCTGACGATCCTGCTGGTCTGGCCATCGCCAACGGCTTATCGGCCAACATTGCCGCCCTCACTCAATCGGCGAGCAACGCCACGGGCGGTGTCGGCGAACTGCAGGTAGCAGACGGAGCGCTGTCTCAGGTCACCACGCTGCTGGACCGCGCGGTTACGCTGGCCACCGAATCCGCCACTGCCACGGTTTCCAATTCGCAACGTACTGCGCTGGACGCCGAATATCAGTCCATCAAATCGGAAATTGACAGCATCGGCTCTACCACAAACTACAACGGCGGGCAGGTGTTCACGGCGAATACTCTAAATGTCTTCTTGGGTGACGGCAGCGCCACCGGCAGCAGCACCATCGGTGTAACCACCGGTCTGTTGTCCTCTACCGGCCTTAACTTAGGGGGAGCGATCGCTGCCACCGGCACCCTGAGCCAGGCGGCGGGCGCGGCGGCCGTTGCTGCCACCGACACCTTGACCGGAGCTATTTTCACCCAAGCGGTCGCTGCCAACACCACGTTAACCTTTACGCAGAATGCCACTGCCGCCGACACTGCGACGATCGGCGGTACGACCTACACATTTGTGGGAGCCCTCACGGGAGCCGCAGATCAGGTTCTCATCGGAGGTACTACCGCTGCCACCATCTTGAACCTGAAGGCTGCAGTCAATGCCGCGCCTGGTGGGGCAGGAGTTGCCTATGGAGCCGGAACCGTCGCCAATGCCAACGTCACCGCTCTCGTGGCTGCGGGAGTATCTCCGGCAGGCACGCTCACCTTCTCGGCAAACGTCAATGGACTCGCCGGAAACTCCATCGTTTCTACAAGTGCGGGGACAGCGGGATTCGCAACCTTCACTGCCGGGGTATTAGCCAACGGCCTCAATGGTGCCACCGCTACGGTTGGCGGCCAAACCTACACCTTCGTGACCGCCCTCAGCTTGACCGAGACGGCGAATGAGGTGGTTTCCTCCAGTGAAGCTACCGGTCTGACGAATCTAGTGGCCGCGGTCAACGGTACGGGCGGCGGGAATTATAGCGCCAATACCGTGGCCAATACTCAAGTCACGGCGGGAGCATCTTCGGGAACTCAGGTCATTTTCACAGCCGATACCGCAGGTACCAGTGGCAACTTCATTACTACGGGATCAGTGGGCACAGTGCACGGTACCTGGGGTTCTGTAGATTTCCTCGGAGGCACCGCTGCCGGAGCCGCTGCATCCGCAGCCGCTGGCGACTCTGTAACGGTGGGCACGCAAACCTACAACTTCGTGAGCGCCCTCGGCAGCCCCACAGCAAATGCGGTCGAGGTCCTGGTGGGATCTACGGATGCTAGCAGCCTGCAGAATCTGGCGAATGCCATCAATGGCGGGAGCGGCGCGGGCATTAACTATGTCTACGGAAGCAGTGCCACCGCCAATACCTCGGCGACGGCAATTGCTGGGCAAACCTCAGTCGCACTCACTGCAATCACCAAGGGTACCGTCGGCAACAGTATCGCTCTGGCGACAACGGGGTCGGGGGCCAACACCTTCGGTGCCACGTTCTTGTCTGGCGGCGCGGCGGGATCGATCAACGACCTGTTAACCCAATCCGACGCGACCGCTGCCCTATCGCTCATCGACGGCGCTGTCGCCACCGTTGCCGCCCTGCGCGGTAATATTGGCTCAACCGTCAACCGCTTGCAAAGCGCTTCCACCGTCATCAACAACCAGGTACAGAACCTGACTTCGGCGGAAAACAACGTCACCGCGGCGGACATTCCGACGACGGTGGCCAAGCTGACCGGGTACTCGATTCTGGAGCAGACCGGCATTTCGGCTCTGGCCCAGGCCAACCAGCAGCAGCAACTTGTTCTGAAACTGTTGCAATAAATTAAAGCGCTTTTCTGCAAAGGAGGCGGACAACCGCCTCCTTTGTGCAAATCCGGAGTAGTGCTATGAGCATCGCACCGGTCAGCAGCTTTCCACCCGACAGGAGTGAGCCGTCAGCGAACCCAAATGCAGGTTCGGGCCTCTCCGAAGCAAGTCCCGCATCCGGCCCGGTACAAAGAGCGACGCCGCCCGTTTCGGGGTCTCTGCCAAAACAAGAAAGTTCCGTCGCAAAAAATGTCCCCTCAGCCGACGAATTGTCACAGGATGTTGTCGAAGTGCATCAGGATCCTGCGATTAAGAGCCAGGTAATCATTCAGTATCTGGACAAAGCCAAGAACGTGGTCCTGCAAGTGCCGAGCAACCAGGAACTTGGCGTGGAGCGCGGAATTGTCCGGGAATTCCAGCAAGCGGCGAAACTGCGCGCCAACGACAACCCGCCAGCAGCCGGAAACGAAGGAGAAAGAACTCATGGGGATTAGCTTTAACGCCGCGAGTCTGTTGAATGGAAACAGCATCGATGTTAATGCCGTCGTCTCCGAGATCCAATCCGCCCAAAGCGGACAATTGACCGCCTGGAAGGGAGACGTAACCAATCTGCAAACCCAGGCGACCGCCCTGACCAGTATTAATACCGATTTGTCCAATTTGGCGAGCGCCGTGGCTGGGCTTTCGAACGGAGCGCTGACGGCAGTGACGGCCAGCTCATCGGAGTCGGCGATCGTGACCGCCACGGCGCAGACTGGGGCGACTGCCGCCAACTACACGGTAGTGGTCAGCGTCCTGGCGACAACGGGGACGCTCTACACGGCTTCGCTGGCCAACGCGAACACCTCGATTCTGCCGACCGGCCAAACCACCGGGGACCTTAATTTGCAGATCGGAGGAGCGGGCGGCACGGCAGCGGACATTCCGATTACGGCGGGCAGCAATGACACGCTTACCAAGCTCGCCGCCTCGATCGATTCGCTGAGCGCCACCAACAAATGGGGCATCACGGCCAGTGTGGTGACCGACGCGAGCGGCGCGCGCCTGGCAATCTACAGCCAGTCGACGGGCAGTGCGGGGGCGCTGGCAACTAACACCAACACCACCAATCTTACATTTGAGCCGCCGGTGGGCGGAACCAACGCCGTCATCACGATCAATGGCATCCCGTATGCGAGCACAACCAACACCGTGACCGGGGCGATCCCGGACGTGACTCTCACCCTGACCAGCGCCGATTCGGCCACGCCCGTGGAGATCTCGGTGGGCCCGGACACAAACCAAATCACCAATTCAATCAACAATTTTGTTACGGAATACAATACCGTCGTCAGCGACCTCAACACCCAGTTCACCGTCAATGCCGCCACCAATCAGGAAGGACCGGTCGGCTCGGACTCTGCCTTGCGCATCTTGCAATCCAGCCTGTTGGCCGACATAACCTACGCCACGACCGACCCGACTTCCGTGAGTAGTGGCCTAACCAACCTAGCTGCGCTGGGCATCGACTTGAACAATGACGGAACTCTGACAGTGAACCAGGTCGCGACCGATACCCACCCTTCTTTCAGCGATGTGCTCGCCAAAAACCCCGGGGCGGTGCTGAATTTCTTCCAGAATTCCGACGCGACCGGGTTCGCCGACAACTTAACCACCGCCCTGACCAATCTGACGGACCCGTCGACAGGTGTTCTGAAAGAGGATCTTGCCTCGAACCAGAGCCAACAGACGGACTTGGGGACCGAAATAACCAACTTTCAGACTCAGTTGGCGGCCCAAACCACACAGTTGGATCAGGTATTCGACACAGTCAACGCAACTCTCGAAGAGTATCCGTTCCTGCTGGATGAAGTCACCCAAGAGCTGGCGTCGATTTCGTCCAGCTCCACGACCCCGACCACGAGCACGAACACAGCCCCGGCAACCGGGGAAAGTACGAGCGGCAGTGGCAGCACGAGCGGCAGCTAATCGAGAGGTGTACGGTCATGAATATCAATATCCAACAGTCGTATCGAGAAGGCACGGTTCGAGGCGCGAGCCCCGTCGGACTGGTGGTGCGGCTTTACGAGCAGCTGATCGAAGATCTGCGGCAAGCGTCAATGGCCATTGAGCAGAACGATATTGAGCGGCGCAGCAATCGCATCAAACACGCGATTCTGATCATCGTGCATCTGCAGTCGCCTTTGGACTTTGCCCAGGGAGGCAAGGTCGCCCAGGATCTCAATCATTTTTATAATGCTCTGCGCCAAAATGTAGTGTGGGTCCAATTTCATCCTTCGAAACGCACGGTCACCCAGCTGATTACGGACTTGCTGGTGTTACGAGAAGCGTGGACTAAGGTCGAACGGGCGGAGAGGCCATCCGGCGCTGCTTCGGCAATCATCGCCGCGCCCCCCCGGTTTCCTTCCCGTGCCGCCGACTCCGACTCCGATCCGGTGCACATGGACTGGCAGGGATGACGATGCCGCCGGACGCGCTCGAGACCTTGCGGCAGGTGAACGGCAACCTGCGTTCCGCGCTGATTCGTCTCCGTCCGGAACGAATGCACTGTTCGACAATCAAAGCGCAAGACTTCTCTGACATACTCAGCCAGCTGCGGCGGGCTGCAGAATGTCTGCGGCGCTTGCCGTCACATTCCGAAGCAGCTACGGCGCTGGAACAGGAATCGCTTGAATACCGCAGCAACCTTGAAAAACTCAGGCACTTTCTGCCGGACGTACAAGGTCGCCTGCTGGCCGAGAAGTCGCGCCTCGAAACTGCACGAAACCACTTAGCGGCCGCAGCCTCCTGGGATCGAGCCAGCAAGAAGACGTTTTAAAACAGACCCTTTTCCCAGGGCGCTCAGGCAGCGAGGCTGTAGTGGCTGTCGGCGTCGGCCAGAATACCCATCATTTCGTGGAAGGTCGCAATCTCGAAGTTCAGAATTGAGCGGTTGCGCACCAGGCCTTCCACTACTGCGCGGGAGGGACTAAACAGCTTGAATTGAATATCGTGTTCGCGTGCCCAGCGCTCGAGAAAAGCGAGCATCCCCAGGCCGCCGCCGCCAATCGCTTCTACTTCGGAAAGATTCAGTGCAATGATGCGGGCCGTTGCCTGCGCTTGCACAACATCACGCAGCTTGAACACCGCCTCGCTTCGGAAGATCCTGCCTTTGCACTCAACCACCGCCAAATCGCTCAGGTTTTCGACGTGTATGGCCAGCATAAAATCCTCCACGCTCATCTTGAAAGCAAGAACCCTGCCAAAAGGCAAAGGGCCTTATTTTTCAGTTTGATGCGAAACTGCAAAAGAGTGCTAAACGGGAATTTTCGGGAGGCCACGAGCAATCTATTCCTACAGGGAGCGCTGTATCGGCGGGATCTGCCCGTGGAGAGAGCCGCGACGGATTACCGGGGTAATGACAGAATTTTCTAGCCATTTGCACCCGAATATGTACAATCTAGGTGCGTTTGATCTTTGCGGCTGTTCAGCAGTACCCCGCTCTAAAGCGTGACCTGCCTGCACTATCCTGCGAGTTCCAGCGCACATTTCAACACAAAAGGAACACGGCAACATCATGGAAACAGGAACAGTAAAGTGGTTTAACGATGCCAAGGGCTATGGTTTTATCAGCCGCCAGAATGGCGAGGACGTTTTCGTGCACTTCTCCGCCATCCAGGCAAACGGGTTTCGCAGCCTGCAGGAAGGTCAACAAGTTCAGTTCGACGTGGTAAAGGGCCCCAAGGGCTGGCAGGCAGAGAACGTCAAAGGCGTCTAGGCCACAACCAAAATTCGGAAAAAGAAAGGCGGCCGGCAAGGCCGCTTTTCTTTTTGCCGATCAATTTGGCGATCAAACTGGATTACTGCGCTGGATTACTGGCCTGCTCCGCCTCGGCGACCGTTCCGTAGAAACGAAAGAAGTTTTCCACCCGCGTGACTTCCAGAGCGTTGTGGATCCGCTGATTCACGCCCACCAGCCCCAGGCTACGTCCATCTTTCTGCCGCGTGACATAGGCTCCGACCAGCGCTCCAATACCGGCGGAATCCGCCAGCGGGACAGCGGTGAAGTCCAGGATGAGAGCGCGCGAGTTGTCGGCGCGCAACTTGGATTGAAAGCCGAATAAATTGAGAAGCGTCAACGGTCCAGAAAGGCGCAGAATGCGGATTCCCTCCTGCGACCCGGGAAGATCTTCGATGTGCAACGGCTGCTCAGCCATGCGAGAAATGTTAACGGCGAATGACCCGGCGAATGTTAAAAACAGGTTAATTCCCGGGGCTCGGGCCTGGCAACGGTAGACTCAATTACAATTCTTGCCTGGATCGCTTGCGCGGTCCGATGTCCTAAGCAAGCCTTCGCAACGCCCCCAGCAACTCCTCAATATTCGGCAACTGGTCAATTGGATAAACCTTAGCAAAAGCGGTTGAGCAGTTGCCGGGCTTCGCCCGGTGGACGGGCGAGGCGCCCGTCCCCACACCAGCCTTTACTCTCCGCCTACGGTTAATCCGTCGATGCGGATCGTCGGCGAGGCTACGCTGCCGCGGAATTCCAGGTCGCTAGCTATCTCGGAAATGTTGCAGAACATGTCTTTGAGGTTGCCGGCTACTGTGATCTCTTCTACGGGATAGGCCAGTTCGCCGTTGACGATCCACAGGCCGGAGGCTCCACGGGAGTAGTCGCCGGTCACCAAGTTTGCGCCGTGACCGAGAAACTCCGTTACATAGAGGCCGTCTTTGATATCCGCGATAATCTGCTTTGGCGTTTTCGTCCCCGGTTCGAGGAAGTAATTTCCCGGCCCGATGCCGGGCGTCCCAGCGAGTCCGCGAGATGCGTTGGCGGTGCTCTCGAGACCCAACTTTTTCGCCGTGTAGGTGTTCAGGAGATACGATTTCAGAATTCCGTTCTCAATCACTACTGTGCGGCGCGTCGGAATGCCTTCACCATCGAAGGGAGTGGTGCCGAAACCGCCGAGCATGGTGCCGTCGTCGATGACGGTGACGTTCGCTCCGGCAATTTTTTCTCCGAGTTTGCCCGCCAGGAACGAGGCTCCGCGATAGATCGAGTCGCCATTCACACCCTCGAAGATGTGTTCGAGCATGGAGCTTGCGACCATCGGATCGAGTACGACCGGCACATGCGCAGTCTTCACCTTGCGGGCGCCGAGGCGTCGCAGCGTGCGGCGCGCCGCTTCTTTTCCGACCTGCTCCGCCGAGTCGAGCTTCGCGAGGCTGCGCCCCACTGAATACCAGTAATCGCGCTGCATGCCCCCCTGCTCGTCCTGCGCGATGGGCACAACCGCGACCGAACAGTACGAGCGCCGGTATTCGCCAACAAAGCCGTGAGAATTCGCCAGCACCTTCTTGCCGGTCGCGGCGTCGAAGGATCCGCCCTCGGAGTTCTTGATGCGGGGATCGGCGTCGAGCGCGGCCTTTTCGGCGCGACGCGCGTACTCGATGCGCTCGGGGCCGGGCAACGAGTAAACGTCTTCGTGATAAAGCTGGAGATCTCCAGAAAGCGAACCGAGTTTGGCGCCTTCGGGAATTCCGGCGTATGGGTCTTCAGAACAGATCTTCGCCAGTTCGAGCGCCGACTTCAACATGCGCTCGATGCCGGCAGCGGAAAAATCGCTCGAATGCGTGCTGGCCGCGCGCTGTCCGAAGAAGACGCGAACGCCTATCGCCCTCGATCCCGACTCCTTCAGGGTCTCGACCTGGCCGAGACGCACCACGGTAGAAAATTCGTCGCCTTCGCGGACGACACACTCGGCCGCCGTAGCGCCGCCCTTCATCGCGCGGCGGACCACGTCGGTGGCCAATTGTCTAAGGTCGATTGCAGATTGTGTTTCGCTGGTTTCTAGTGTTGTTGTCATCACTTTAATGGATTGATTCGGAGATTTTTTTGTGTTGTTCTTCAGGCCGATTTCGGCAATTGCCGGCTCATATCGCAAAGCATATCCGAATGTATATTGAGACCCAGGTTGGTCATGTTGTATAAGTGCTCACTCGCAACCAGCCAGACGATCTCACAAATCTGACGTTCGGAATAATGACGAGCCATGAGGGTAAAGGTCTCCTGATTTACTTTTTTGTCTTTTGTCAGTTCCGATACATAATCCAGCGCCGCACGTTCAGCCTCGCTAAAAAGAGGGCTGGTGCGGTACTGTTCCATTGCGTTGAATTTAGCCTGATTCAGCGATGCTTTGATGGCCAATGATCGGCCAATATCCACGCAGAAAGAGCAGACATTCATACGTGCCACGTGCTCACGAATAAGCAGCGCCATTTCTCGAGACAATGACAATTTTTCGTCCAGTTTGCCAATTTTTGTATAGAACATCCCGAATGCAAGGGGCAGGCGCACGGAAAAAACTTTCAGCGGCGTCAACACTTTGCCAAATTGCCGGCCAGTGAAGTGATAGGCCAGCTTCATCATTACGCCACGCGGTTTTTCAACTGGAGAAAGAAAGGTTCCCATTTCTTTATTCATTCTGACTACTGCATGAATCCCCCGCCCTCGCGCTTCGCAGTCCCCCCGACGGTCATCCGGTCAATCTTAATAGTCGGGATCCCCACGCCGACCGGGACCGCCTGCCCATCTTTTCCGCACGTCCCGACGCCCTCATCAAGCTTTAAGTCATTGCCTACCATCGAAACCCGCGTCAGCACATCGGGGCCGTTGCCGATCAGGGTTGCGCCTCTGATCGGGGCGGTGATCTGTCCGTTTTCGATGAGATACGCTTCCGATGCCGAGAAGACAAATTTGCCGTTGGTGATGTCGACCTGTCCGCCGCCGAAGTTCACCGCGTATACGCCATTCTTTACGGAACGAATAATGTCGCCGGGATCGTCTTGCCCCGCCAGCATGTAAGTGTTCGTCATGCGCGGCATGGGAATGTGCTCGTAGCTCTCGCGGCGTCCGTTGCCGGTATCGGCCAGGCCCATGAGCTTCGAAGAAAGTTTGTCGCTGAGATATCCTTTCAGGATTCCGTTCTCGATCAGCACGGTTTCCTGCGTCGGTTGGCCTTCGTCGTCCACGTTCAAGGAGCCGCGACGCCACGGCATCGTGCCGTTGTCGACCACCGTGCACTTTTCGCTGGCTACTCGTTTACCGATCAGGCCGGCGAATGCCGAGGTCTTCTTGCGATTGAAGTCGGCTTCCAAGCCGTGGCCTACGGCCTCGTGCAGCAGAACGCCAGGCCATCCCGGGCCGAGCACAACTTCCATGTCTCCCGCCGGAGCCTCGCGCGCATCCAGTTGCAGAATCGCTTGGCGCGCAGCTTCTTTCGCAAAAAACTCGGGAGTTTTGTCGCCGAAAAAGAAGTCGAGCGCAACCCGTCCGCCGCCGCCCGAAGTGCCGCGGCCCGAACTTACATCGGTCTTTGCGATGCAGGAGACATTCACGCGCGCCAGCGGCTGCGAGTCTTCCGCGAACGTGCCGTCGGAGCCTACCACCAGGATGGTCCGCAGTTCGTCGGCATAGCTGGCTCGTACTTCCTTGATGCGCGGATCGTATCCGCGAGCAGTTTGGTCGGCGCGCATCAGTAGCTCAACCTTGGCGGTAATATCCGCGTCGACCGAAGGCAATGCCACGGGATACAAGCTGCGGGCAGGCTTCTGTTGGAATCCGGCAACCGTCGTTTTGGATGGCGCGCTTGCAATCAGAGCCGCGGTGCGGGCGGCATGAAGAATTCGCTGCGGAGAAAGATCGTCGGTGTAGGCATAGCCGGTGCGCTCTCCAGAGACGACGCGCACGCCGCAGCCCGCCGAAATCCCCTGCGAAGCCGATTTCACCAGCGACTCATCCACCATCAGCGAGGTGGAGGTCAAATATTCGAAATAAAGGTCGGCATAATCGCCGCCCGCCGAAAGCGCAGCGGTCAGATAAGTTTCAAGATCTCGGTTCGTAAGTCCGTAATGCTCGAAGAAGAAGCGTTCCTGGTTGGCAGTCACCATATTTTGATGCCCTTGACTTTGCAAACGACTCGCAGCTGATAGCCTCTAAAGGGTGTCTGATTTCGAAAAACTTGCGGCATCGCTAAAGCGATGCCCTGATACGAACCCGCATGAACCGCTTCTTGCATTATCCCATGAGCTGAGGGCCATCAGGATCAGGAGCAAGATTACGGAAGTGAGGCCGCGCCGCGCGGAGCGAAACCAAACAATTTCTCGGTCCAGCGATCACTGACGGCGGCTCTGGCGGGGCGAATAATTCTGATCATAGTTCCGATCATAGTTTCCGATATATGACCCCAGACTCGCTCAGCCAGATGCTCTCCGACTTTCTCAACGGCGCACGCGCCGCCGTGGTGGTGGAAGACGGCGCCATCGCATTCGATCTGGCGGACTCGAAGTATTCGATTTCTGGCGAGTACAACAAATGCCTGCTGCATTTGTGGTCGAGCGAGCGGAATTTTGTGCGGCGTGTGCTGGACGCGGAAGTAAAGACCACCACGCTCCGGTTACAAGTGCAGCGCATGGGTCAGAACCGTCCCACCCGGCTTGACTTCTGCCGCGATCGCGATCAGCGCTCACCCGCCGCGCGACGGGCGGCGCGCGTCGCCTACGAACCTCGCCTGCGCCGGGCGCTCGAAAGAAGTTTTCCCGGCTGGACGGTGGTCCGGCTTACCACCAGCATGGATCTCGAACATTCCTTCGGTCCGGCCTACCTTCGCGGCTGGCTGCGCCAGGGACAGCGCGCGCGCGCCGTCGTGGGAGTGAACGACCAGGAAACACAATCGACCGTCGATGGCGCGCTGACCTGCGGAATTCTTTGGCTGGAAGCGTGTCGCCTGGCCCAGCAGGAACGTCGCGTGGTCGAAGGGCTGGCGATGGTTGTGCCGAACAGCATGGCCACTCTCACCCGGCAGCGTATGGCGCATCTGCATCCCACGGCGTCGAAATGGCAACTGTATGAATTCGACCAGCGGGAGGATGCACTCACACCGGTGGATATCGGCGATCGCGGCAATCTGGCAACCCGGCTGGTGCATTCTATCGATGAATGCCTGGCGCGCGAACGCTTTATCGGATCGATTGCACGCATTCGGGGCATTCTGCCGCAAGCGGAAGTCGTAGTGCTCTCGCCCGCGTCGATTTCATTCCGGCGGCATGGCCTCGAATTTGCCCAGGCGCGGATTGCGCACGACCCGCGAAGTTTTCAGAGCAACGAGGAAATCGCTTTCGGTGTGGGCCCCGAAGAACGCATTCTTAACTCGGAAAACGAAACGCAGTTTGCCGACCTGGTGCGGCTGGCGGCGGTTGTCCGTCGCAAGGACGGTCCCAAGAACCACGCGTTGTGGCGAATGCATCCCGAGCGCTGGCTGGAATCGCTGGTCGCCGGCAACATCGCGGGGCTCGACGGGCGGCTGCGGCCGGAATTTGTCTATGCCCAAGTGCCTGCGTTCGCCGCGGCTGATCGAGCCATGATTGACATTCTGGCCACAACTCGCGAGGCCAGACTGGCCGTCATCGAACTCAAAGCCGACGAGGATATTCACCTTCCTCTGCAGGGCGAGGATTACTGGTCGCGGGTCGCCTGGCACCAGAGCCGCGGAGAGTTTGCGCAATTCGGTTATTTTCCCGGACAAGAAATCTCGCCGCAAACGCCTCTTCTCATGCTGGTCGCGCCCGCTCTGCACGTGCATCCCACCACCGACACGATTCTGCGTTATCTTTCGCCCGAGATCGATTGGGAAGTACTGGGAATTGACGAGCGCTGGCGGGACGAGATCAGGGTTGTTTTCCGCAAGAGGCCGGCACGCGGGCCAGCTTTAACGAATTCAGGTTTAGCGATTCCGGCGTGATCCGGTCATCCAATTCAGATTCCGATGCTCTTCCGCAGCATTACCAGTTGTCCGAGGTGATACGCATTGTGGTCGGCCACCAGCAGCGCCTCGCGTAGAATCGTTTGCCCATCCCCCCACGGGATTCGCGCATGGAGATCGACTCTGCGGTCGGCGACGAGCCGCTCCATCGTTCGTAGGTCCTTCTTGAATGCGGCGATACTTGCCTTCCATGCCTTCTCATTTGCGGGCGCTTCCGACGCAGGCCAGTATCCTTCGGGCCATGCTGGGGAGACATGCTTCGAGTTGCGGCTGAACTCCAGGATGTCCCACTGGGCGAGGCGCATGTGCTCAAGGAGCATCCAAGCGGTGTGAGGGAAGTTCGCGACTTTGGCTCCGCCGAGTTGCTCGGGCCAGTCGCCCATGGCATCGTCGAAGCTGACGTGTGCGCCGCCGCCTTTCAGCAAGTAGAGCAACTGGTCGCGGAGTAATTTGTCTCCCAGATCGGATGGCTTGACCGTCTTGAGAGTGCGCTTTTTGCTGGAACTTTTCTTCTTCATGGTTCCCCTTCCTGCTTAGATTGGACGGAAACCGCCGGCGTTGCAACCGGTGAAGTCTCTGGCGCTTCGCCTTTGTAAACCCGTCCGATACCCCGCACCAGTCGCCGCATCGGCAACTCTCCCCTGGCATCGGCAAAGAAAATCTCGCCCGCCCTAGTTCCGCGGTAGCACCAGCGCTTCAAAATCGCCAATTGCTCCATGCGCTCGATCGCTCTGTTTGGCTTAGCCGCAGGGAATGCGGCCAGCGCGGCCTGGACGCGGGCTTCCATGGAGTGTGATTTGGTGTGTTCCGCGCCCGAAATCGGAAACTCCAGCGGCCCCGCGATCGTGCCCGCGTCGACGCGGAACAATGCGACGCACTCCGGTTGCCGCGACTGCTGCACGATTACGGCATGCAACTGGTCAATCCGGTGGACGAACTCCGGCAATTGCTGCAGCACGGGAATGAGTTTGCCGATCCGGGCATGAATGGCGGCGGCCGTCTCGAATTCCATTTTCGCCGAGGCGTCATCGCGCTCCGCTGTCAGTTGCCGCTTTAGCGATTCGCCGCGAGAGTCCAGAAAGTCTTCGACCCGCACAACCTCGGTGCGGTACTCGTCATCGGTACAGCCGCGAAAACAGGGCGCCAAACACATTTTCATCTCGGAATAAACGCAACCGGGAAATTTCGGGTCGGGATGCAGGTCTTCCACGCAGCGCCGCATCTTGAAAAAGTCGAGCGCGTCATTCATAAACTTTTCCGCCGCCACCCGCGAAGAGAACGGTCCGTAGTAGACATTCTTTCCGGAAATCCGTCCCACCCGCGCCGTGATCGAGGCGCGGGGAAATTCGTTTTCCAGATGCAGTTTGACGAGGGGTGCGAAGCGCAGCCGTAGGCGATTCGAGTAGGTCTTGGAAAACGCGGCGCGCAGCACTTGGTAGAGCACGAATCCCGATTCGAAGTCGGAGCCGGTCAGCGTGTATTCGATCCAGCGGACGCGATGGCGCAGGTTGAGGCGTTTCGTGCGCTCTTCCGGAAGCGACAGTAGCCGTTGCAGCCGCCGACGAAGATTGGCTGTCTTACTGACGTAAGGTTCGGAATTCGCGTCCTCGCCACGCAATAGAAACACGGCCGGAGCGGCGGCCACGGCGGCGAAGACTTCGGCGTCAGCTTCCGGCCGGAACTCGAGGCGTTCGGTCAGCACGGTGTGATTTTAGATGAGGGCAGAGCCTCATCCGAAGCTCGCGCTCTTAAACTTCTTCCGGAAGTCCGGCCCGTCCATCTCCACGATGCGGCACATTTCGTGAAGGCGGGAACGCATACGCTCGCCGATACGGTCCCCCAAGGTTTCTTCGCGAGCGGCTGCCCGCGCTGGCGACAACGACACCGATGATGACCGAGCGACACTCGCAGCTGGCTCGTCCGCAAAATTCGTGGTGATGATCGTCGTTCGATTGTCGTTGTATCGCGTGTTGAGGATCAGGCTGACCGTGTCCCACACCCACTCGCTCGGCTTCACGGCGCCGAGTTCGTCGAGCAACAACACCTCGGCTTCAAACACCGGCCGCAGCACCTGAAGTTCGGTCGCCTGAACAGAATCGTTGTAGGAGTTCTGAATCTGTTTCAGCAGTTCGCGGTAGTCGCAAAAAAGGCAGGCGCTTCCACTGGAAGCAATGAGTTCCTTAAGGATGCCCACCGCGAGATGGGTCTTGCCGGTCCCGATGCCGCCGACCAGCAGTAGACCTCTGCCGTCTCGCGGATCAAACTCCTGCACGAAGCGCGACGCGCTGATATGGGCGAGCTCAACCGAGCGATCGGCTCCCGGGAAATCGGTTGTAAAGTTCGACAGCTCGCAATGCTCGTATCTCTTCGGAATTCGCGCCGCCGCGATCATGGCTCCGCCGCGCGCCCGCAACTGGCAATCGCAACGTGTGACCCCGCTCTCCGGGCCTCCCGGCACTGGTTTCCATCCTGACCCCGCGCACAGGGGGCAAACTTCGGCTGCTGTTTTCATAGCTAATCGTTAGATGTGTAATTAAACTCTGCACCCGAATCCGCCTGCGCGGCAAGCCGAAACCGGTCCCTCTCTGTGCACATCCTGTGGAGACGAGAGGCGGGCTGTGGAGAAACAAGGTGTCAAGACCGGCAACTGGCAAGTGTTTCCGCTTGACATTCTCGTTGTAGAGAGGAAAATTGCCATCGGTGCTCGCGCCTTGAGCTTTCTGGCCTGGCTGATGCGCGGACATCGAAATGAGTAGGGTCAGGAGGAGCATGAACAAAGCTGATCTGGTTGACCGGATCGCCGGAGCCTGCGGGATTTCCAAGGCGCAGGCGACGACCGCGATCGACACCACCGTGGACAGCGTCACCGCTGCCCTTCGCAAAGGGGACCGGGTAGCCTTGATCGGATTCGGCACGTTCTCCGTCTCGCAGCGCAAGGCCCGCAATGGCCGAAACCCGCAGACGGGTGCCACCATCAAGATAGCTGCTCGTAGAGTCGCCAAATTCACTCCGGGAAACGAACTCAAGAAAGTAGTCAATAAAGGTAAGTAAGGGCCCCAGAATTCTTGGATATGAGCGAGACGGCAGGGGGTCGGCCCTGCCGTTTTGTTATCAGGCCGCGGGTTGTCTGGTTTCAGGTCTAAAGGTTCCCTGAGACCTAAGACCTGACACCTGGGTTGCTGAATCTTTCCTAACTCCTGTAAAATCTAATGTCTGGAATCGAGGTCTAGGAATCGACATGAAAGCAGCTATCCATCCCAATTACAGCGAGATCCGTGTACATTGCGCCTGCGGAAACACATTTATCACTCGCTCCACCCATAAGGGCGACATCGGCGTAGAAATCTGTGCCGCCTGCCATCCCTTCTTTACCGGCAAGCAGAAGCTTATGGACACCGCTGGCCGGGTGGAGCGCTTCCGTCGCAAGTACGCCAAGAGCGACGCTGGCAAAGCGGAAGCCGCTGCGAAGCAATAAGTCCCGCTGAAACGCGCATTCTTAAAAGCCTCCCTTAACGCGGGAGGCTTTACTTTTGTGTGGGGACGGCGTCTCGCCCGTCCAAGCCGGGCGCAGCTCGGCAGACTGCCTGTGTTCACGGCGACTCTGGATTCGCTATAGCTTCGCCAAGAAAAGAAAGTAAAATCAGTGTGTGCAGAAGTTCTGGGACAACACGGATGCAGTGGCGGATCGGGCGAGCGAGACGCCCGTCACCACACGACTTGTCCCCACACCGGCTCGGGTGTTTCCTACGAGCCTGAAGATAGGAAACGTCCGCATCGCTCCGGCGACCGTGCTCGCGCCCATGGCCGGTGTCACCGACACCGTCTTCCGCCGCTTCATTAAGAACCTTGGCGGATGCGGCCTGATCATGACCGAGTTCACTTCGGCCGATGGCGTACTGCGCGACCAGCGGGTCCGTGGACGCTACCTTCACTTCTACGAAGACGAACACCCGGTCTCGGCCCAGCTCTTCGGCAGCAGTCCCAGTGTGCTGGCCGATGCCGCGCGCCTCGTTGAAGACCTGGGCTTCGATCTAGTCGACCTGAACCTCGGTTGCCCCGCCAAGAAAGTGGTGAAGTGCAACGGCGGCTCCGGCCTGCTGCGCGATCTGCCGCTGATCCAGCAGATTTTCGAAGCGGTGCGCGCCGCCGTGAAGATTCCCTTCACCGTGAAATTCCGCGCGGGATGGAACGACGACGAAATCGTCTGCGTCGAACTGGCGCGCATGGCCGAAAGCTGCGGCCTCGGCGCAGTTGCGCTGCATGCCCGCACGCGCGAGCAAGGCTACGGCGGAAACGCGCGTTGGGAATGGATCGCCTCCGTCAAGCAGGCAGTCAAGATTCCGGTGATAGGCAATGGCGACATCCGCTCGCCCGAAGATGCCTGCGCCATCGTCGCGCAAACCGGGTGCGATGCGGTGATGATCGGCAGGATGGCTCCGGCGAATCCGTGGATTTTCCGCCAGATCGAGCAGTATGTCAGCCGAGCTTCGTCCCACGTAGGGGCGGACGCATTCGTCCGCCCTGCGGAGCGGAGCTCCGCAGCCTCTGGCGGGCTTGCGCTCGCTGGCCCGGACGAATGCGTCCGGGCCTACGCGAGCGGGGGCAAATCCTACGACGAACCGACCGAAGCCGACCGCTACCAGATGATCCGCACCTACTTTCAGATGCTGCTGGAAGAGGAAATGCCCGGATCGGAAGGCAAGATGAAGCAGTTCGCGTCGTGGTTCACGCACGGCGTTCCCGGAGGCGCGGCGCTCAGGAAGGCGATCTACGAGGCTAAGAGCGGAGCGGAGATACTGGCAAGGGTGGACGAGTTCTTCGCGGCGAGGCTGGCAACACTGAGCACATAGGGACGGACGCCCTCGTCCGTCCAGGTGCACAAAGCGCCTCAGATGCCGGTGAATCCTGCGGCGGGATTTCGCCCCGCTGGACGGCCGAGGAGGCCGTCCCTACACGGGCGTCTTTAGTGCCAGCCTTCCTCGCTCCCCGCGTTCGACGTACCCCCACGGAGTCTGGTCATCGTGCGTGAACACCGTCAGCCATCTCTCCGGGATCGCCCATGCATAATATTTCTTGCGGCTCTCGATCGTCTGCAGCGGAAACAGGTCAAACGCCATCACCCAGGTCACGTCGAGATGCGCCGACGTCGCAATCAGATCGGAGATGTAGCACGCCTTCTTTCTTTCGTTGCCCCCGCCGCCACTCTCGATGATCACCGCCTGCATATTCGCCGTGTGCCCCGGAAAGACCTTGACCGAGATGCCGGGCGCAAGCTCCAGATCGCCGTTCAGCAGCACCATCTGACCGGTCTCAATTAGCGGATCGTAATTCGGGCTCATGTAGCTGATCGCGTCGCGCTCAAGCTGCAGACGGCCATGTTCCCATTCTTGTTCCTGCACGTAATACTTCGCGTTTGGAAACGTCGCCACCACCTGATCGCCGCGTCGCACCGTGTTCCAGCCACAGTGGTCGAAATGCAGATGCGTGTTAATGACGATGTCGATATCTTCCGGTGCAACGCCGGCGGCGTGCAGGTTGTCGAGCAGCTTGGCTGGCTGCTTGTAGATCTGCACCAATTTATCGGGCAGTTTGTTGCCGATGCCGGTCTCGATCAGGATGTTCTTCTCGCCAGTGCGCACCAGCAGAGAATTGAGACCCGCATCAAGCCGGTTCAGCGCGTCAGGCACGACCTTCTTCGACCACATGGTCTTAGGAACAACGCCGAAAAAAGCTCCGCCATCAAGGAAGTAAGTTCCGTCGGAAACAATTGTAAGTTCCAAGTCGCCAAGAGTTGATCTATGCATAAAACGGCACTTAGCAGTTAGCACTTAGCCAACCCTAAACCCCACAGTGCTAGGGCTAGATGCTAAGTGCTGCTTCCTACTTCAATTCCTTATTCCAGAAATCTTCCATCATGTGGAACAATTGTGTGCGCGTGGCCGACCCGGCAATTCCATGCGTCTTGTCCGGATACACCATCAGCCGGAACTGTTTCCCGAACCGGATCAACGCGTCGGTCATCTGGATTGTATTCTGGAAGTGTACGTTGTCGTCGCTCGTCCCGTGCACCAACAGCAACGACCCGTGCAGACTGCTGGCGGCGCTGACGATCGAATCGTCGTAGGCGCTGGCGTTGTCTTTCGGCAGTCCCATGTAGCGCTCGGTATAAATCGAATCGTAGTCGCGCCAATTGGTGACCGGCGCCACCGAAATTCCTGCCTTGAAGCGGTCGGAGTGCGTCAGCGCGTAGAGTGTCATCGAGCCGCCGTTCGACCATCCCCACATCCCGGTGCGCGAGCGGTCGAGCTGCGGAAACTGCGCGTACAACTGGTCGAGCGCCGTGATCTGGTCTTTCAGCTCGACCGGGCCCGACTGCAGGCGGGTCGCAGCGGAAAATTTCTTTCCGCGATTCGGGGTACCGCGATTATCGACCGAGAAAATCGCGAAGCCTTCGTTTGCCAACATCTGGTGGAACAGCGCGTTAGTTCCACCCCACGCATCCTTCATCGTCTGCCCTGCCGGACCTCCATAAACGTGCACGATCAATGGGATTGGGCTCCTCTGGCTCGCATCCGGATGGCGCGGCAGAATCAGATAGCCATACAACACCGTACCGTCATCCGTTTTGAATTCCACAAGCTTCGGTGCAATCGGGTCGTAATCCGCCACGCTGCGCCCTTCCCAGATCTTCTGGCACGAGCCGCCCGTCGCGCACACCGAAATCCGCGGCGGCGTCAGCGTCGCAGAGTGCGTTTCCACAAAATGCTTGCCGTCATCGGCAAAACTGGCAGCATATTCGCCCTCCTCCGATGACATGCTTTGCATCCCTGAGCCATCCTGCTTCACGGAGAAGATCTTCTCCTGTCGCGGGTCTCCTTTATTCGCGATGAAGAAAACCGTGCCCGATACGTCATCTACACCGCTGATCGCGATTACCTCATAGTCTCCGCTTTCGAGCTGCCGTTCGAGTTTGGCATCGGCCGCCATCGGGTCGTTGGCATTGAAGCTGTAGAGATAAATGTGGGTGTGGCCGTCGCGCCAACTGGTCCACAAAAAGCGGTCGCCAGATTTCAGTATGCGAAAGTCGTCATTGACGTTCACCCACGCATCCGGAGCCGATTCGGTCAGCACCTTGCGCGATCTGCCCGACTTCGCGTCAATGAAGTAGAGGTCCATGACATCCTGCTTGCGATTCAGAACCTCGGCCCAAGCCCAGTCTTCGCGAATCCAGCCGAAACGCGGCACATAGGTGTCATCGTCATCGGTGAGCTTGATCCAGCGCACCTTGCCGCCGTTGCTGCTCACGACTCCGAGGCGCACGCTGGGATTGGGATCTCCCGCCTTGGGATATTTCTCCTGTTCGACCCGGGGATGCGTCGGCAGCCAATCGGTGATGGGATAGGTCGGGACCCGGCTCTCATCCATCTGCAGAAAAATAATTTCGCGCCCTTCCGGCGACCAGAAGAAATTGCTGCGCACTGCTAATTCTTCGGCGTAAACCCAGTCGACTTCGCCGTTCAGAATGTGGTCTTCTTTATCCTTATCCCGGTCCTTGTCTTTCTCTTTCTCGTCGCGCGTGAGCGGACGTTCGCCTTCCTCTCCTGAGACCGGATGGACATAAAGATTATGCTTGCGTACGAAGGCGACCCGCTTGCCGTCCGCCGAAAACTTCGGGTCTCCGCTCGCGTCTGGAGACGAGGTAAGCTGCACCGCCGTTCCCGTATCCAGGCTGTAGTACCAGAGCTGTCCCTGCGCATCGAAGAGCAGGTGTTTGGAATCGGGCGACCACGAGTAGGCGGCGACGTGATACCGCGTCACCCGCTCGATCTCGCGCTCGTCATGCATCTTGCTAACAGGAGGAGCAAGTTGCGGCAGTTTGATCTCACTGACCAATACCTTCTTCTCGCCCGTCACCGCGTCCCCATACCAGAGTTCACCGTGCTCGCCAGCGTCGTCGCGCTGGATGAAAGAGACCCTGGTGCCGTCCGGACTCCACTTGATCGTCTCCGGAGCGCGTCCCGTAACGCCGCCCTCCGCGAAGATCTGTTCGATCGTGAGTTGTTTCGGCGTGACGGTTTGAGCGAGCCCCGCGGAAAGCAGCCCTAACAGGCTAAGAGTGGAGATGAGAAAAAGCTCTTTCACGAACTTGCTCCGATTCAGCATGACGTGTGACCCGAAACCGCGTCGTGTCCCGCAAGTTTCGCGATACAAATCCCAACTGTCATCCTGAGCGAAGCGAAGGAGCTGCTGTCTTTTGCACAGGCAGAAAAACAGGCCCTTCGCTCCGCTCAGAGTGCCAAAACAATTGCTACCGCGACTGTGCCGGACACAACGCTAGCAGTGAAACTCAAAAGTGTACAACTTGGCAGAAGTTCGTGTCAGAAGCCCGCTTTCCCCGCCAGAATTGCCTTCATCTCCACGCGCACTGGATGTTTTGCTTCATACGCCGCGATCTGCGCTTCGTGTCGGAGCGTACGCGCGATGTCGTCCAAACCATTCAGCAGACAGTGACGCGAGAATTCATCCATCGCGAAGGTCGCATTAAATCCTCGCCCGTCTTCTACTCGCAACATTTCGAGATCGACTGTTAGCTGATAATCTTCGATCTCTTTCGAACGGCGCATGATCTCCGTCACCTGATCGTCGTTGAGCCGCACGGTCAGCAGGCCGTTCTTCAGGCTGTTGTTGGCGAAGATATCGGCAAATGACGACGCGATCACAACCCGGAAGCCGAAATCCGCCAGCGCCCAGACAGCATGTTCGCGTGAGGACCCGCAGCCGAAGTTTTTCCCCGCCACCAGGATCGACGCGTTCTGATAGCGCGGCGCATCCAGCACAAAATCGCCGATCCTTTTTGCGCGCTCTTTTCGGTCTCCCGAGAAGCGCCAATCGTAGAACAGGAATTCGCCGAATCCCGTGCGCTCGATGCGCTTCAAAAACTGCTTGGGAATGATCTGATCGGTGTCCACATTCACCTTATCGAGCGGGACAACGATGCCGGTGTGCTTGCGAAACGGTTGCATAACTCTCCACTCAGTGCTTTCTGCTCAGTTAAATCGCCAATTCCTTATATCGGTGAAGTGTCCAGCAATGGCCGCCGCCGCCGCCATCATGGGGCTGACCAGGTGCGTGCGCCCTCCGCGCCCCTGCCGTCCCTCGAAATTCCGGTTGCTGGTCGATGCGCAGCGCTCTCCCGGTTGCAGGATGTCGGGATTCATCCCGAGACACATCGAGCATCCCGATTCGCGCCATTCAAACCCGGCATCCAGAAAAATGCGGTGCAATCCTTCCTCTTCCGCCGCGCGCTTGATCGCCTGCGACCCGGGCACCACCATCGCCCGAACCTTAGGATTCACGTGCTGCCCCTTCGCCACGCGCGCCGCCGCCCGCAAGTCTTCGATGCGCGAGTTGGTACACGATCCGATGAACACACGGTCCACGGCGATCGATTCGATCGGCATTCCGGGATTGAGGCCCATGTAGACGAGCGCCTGTTCGGCGGCGCGCCGGTCGGCTTCCTGCGCGAAGCTCTTTAACTCGGGAACGCGCCCGTTCACCGGCACCACCATTCCAGGATTCGTCCCCCAGGTCACGAAGGGCGCGAGCGATGCCGCGTCAATCTCAATCACGCGATCAAATTGCGCTCCGGGATCGCTTGCCAGCGTTCGCCAGTAGGCAACCGCTTCTTCGCAATCTTTTCCTTTCGGCGCAAAGCGTCGGCCGCTTGCATACGAAAAAGTCGTTTCATCCGGGGCGATCAGTCCGGCGCGTGCTCCCGCCTCGATGCTCATGTTGCACAGCGTCATGCGGCCCTCCATCGACAATGCGCGCACCGCGTCGCCAGCGTACTCGATCACGTATCCGGTGGCGCCATCGGTGCCGATTCGTCCAATAATTCCGAGCGCCAGGTCTTTCGCCGTCACGCCCTCCGCCAGCTTTCCGGTGACGTGGATCTGCATTGTCTTCGGTTTCTTCTGCGGCAGACATTGTGTTGCCAGCACGTGCTCCACTTCTGATGTCCCGATGCCAAACGCCAACGATCCGAACGCGCCATGTGTCGAGGTATGGCTGTCGCCGCAGACAATCGTCATCCCCGGCAACGTGACGCCCAGTTCCGGGCCGATGACGTGCACAATGCCCTGCTCGGCCGAGTCCATATCAAACAACGGGACGCCAAACTCGCGGCAATTTTTCTGCAGCGCTTCGATCTGCTTGGCCGCAATCGGATCCGAAATGGGAAGGCCCCGCGGTGTGGTTGGGATATTGTGATCGACGGTTGCCACCGTGCGCAGAGGTTGCCGCACCGTTCTTCCCGAAGCGCGCAACCCATCGAAGGCTTGCGGCGAAGTCACTTCATGTACCAAATGCAAATCGATGTAGAGGAGCACCGACTGCCCTTCGGGAGCGGCGACCACGTGCGCGTCCCAGATTTTCTCGAATAGAGTTCGAGGAGCCATATCTTTAAAGTCTTGCCCAGAGTTTACCTTAACCTCAAGGCCTCGAGCGGCGGGTGGCCGCTTCAGATAAGTCACGCAGATACGCCTCAAGCTCCGTCTTTCCTCCATGTTTCGCCCAATCGGCCGGAGTCCCGTTCCAAATAACATCCCGCAAATCCAGGCGTGCGCCACGCTCCACCAGCAGCCGCACCAGTTTGTCGTATCCTGCGCCAGCAGCCTGATGCAAAGGTGTCGTATGTGAATGGCCGCCGACTGGGTTGTAACGGTTCGGATCTTCGCCCGCATCCAGTAACAATCGAACGATTTCGACGTGGCCAAACTGCGACGCCAGCGCGAGCGCGAGATGGCGGTCGTCGCTGCCTGCAGACGGAAGCAGTTGTTGGAAATCGGCGATTCGGCCTAGAGCGGCTGCGATCGGCAAATCGATCCAGGCCCCGCGCCCGATCAATGCGTTTAGCGCTTCCATCTCGCCGTGCAGAGCCGTTGCTCGTACTGCGCTGTTGGGGTCCGCGCCGCGATCACAGAAAAGATCGATCAACGGAATCTGCACCCGGCATTCGCGCGGTATACTGCCTGTCGCGACGAGCATCAGAGCTTCGTTCAGCGTTGACTGTTCCACACCAGCCTCAATGACGACCTTTCCGATTTCAACGATATTCTTCGGCAGCTTGCCGTGGCGCACGGGATTCTCCGCCACGAATTCCAGCAGCGTCGGATGCTGAAAATAGTTTCCGCCCTCAAAAACCAACCGTTCGCGCGCGAGATGAGGATGCTGCTTCAGATGCTCCCGCAATCCAGCAGCGTCACCGGCGTCGAGCAGTTCCACCGCGCGGCGAAATTCCGGGTCCTCGATTCGCTCATGGTGTGGCAGATTCAGCCGATCGGTGAGCGTCGGTTTTTCGATGTGCCGCTTCAGCCGCGCCCAACTAAGGAAACCGGCTTCGCGCGCGATCGTCAGCTGCGCATCGCTCAGCTTTAACGGAGCGGCAAAGATTTCCGCGTCTGATGCGCGATTGAAACGGGGATGAAACTCTCGGATCCTCTGTGCTGTCGCTGCAACCCGCGCCGCGTGGGCTTTGAGCAGGTCTTTCGCTTGATATTTGAGGTGGTCGAGATTCGGATGGGATGGGAGACGTCTTACCGGCATGACGAACTTCCTTTCGTATGCCCAGATCCGCATGTCGGGCTGAAAGTCAGTTCGTAAAAAGCAGATTGTTACGGCTCAGGTGGACTTCTGTCCTTTCCGCGGACCGGATGCGCCCTTTGCGCTGACATAATCTTACCACCGCAACTCCGCTGTTTCCATTTATCATTGAGGCAGTTTCCCGGAAAACTGAACCGAGGGAAAGGATTGTCCGCATGATCAACGGCAAACGCATTGCCGTGGTGTTCCCGGCTTACAACGCGGAAAAGACGCTGGAAACGACCGTACGGGAATTGCCCGAACTGGTCGATATCCGTATTCTGGTCGACGACCACAGCTCCGATCGCACCGTCGAAATCGCGCATGGGCTCGGCTTGCAGTCCTTCGTCCACAACCGCAATTACGGCTACGGCCGCAATCAGCAGACCTGCTACCGCGAAGCTCTGGCGGCCGGCGCTGACGTCGTCATCATGGTCCATCCCGATTATCAGTACACCCCACTGCTCGTGACCGCGATGGCGAGCATGGTCGCTTATGGCGTCTACGACGTCGTTCTCGGTTCCCGCATCATCGGCGGCACCGCGTTACGCGGGGGCATGCCGCTCTACAAATACATCGCCAATCGCCTGCTTACGGCTTTTGAAAACCTGTTCCTGCGCGTCAAGCTGTCCGAGTATCACACCGGCTACCGCGCCTTCAGCCGCGAGGTACTTACACGGCTTCCGCTGCGGGAAAACAGCGACGATTTCGTTTTCGACAACCAGATGCTTGCCCAATGCGTGTACTTCGGCTTCCGTATCGGCGAAGTTTCCTGCCCGACGAAATATTTTAAGGAAGCCTCCTCCATCAATTTCCGGCGCAGTGTTCGGTACGGCCTCGCAGTTCTGCAAACCACACTTCAGTTCGCGCTGCAGCGCGCCGGAATCGTGCGCAATCCCATCTTCAGCGAAAGAGGGAAGACTCTCGATGCCGGTTCTGAGCCTTACTATGAGGGAGGAGTGCCGACTGCGTCGCAGCGGCATTGAGAGGTCGTCCCGAAATCAACCCTTCCGCGACAGGAAGCCCAGAATCTTGCTGGCCAGTTCATCCGAAAAGCCAAAGCGTGCCTTGGCCCGCGAATAGAGATCGACGGCCTGCTTGTCCAACCAGATCATGCCCGACTTCAGCGGGCCGTCTTCCGGCCGCGGACGATAGTTTGTGGAACGCGTCTTGACCTCGGGGCCCGATTCGGCGGTGTAGTAATACAAGGCCAGGCTCTTGCGAGATTCGCGCTCGGGACAGCGCAGGGGGTCGGGGAACCCGTGGTAGGAAATTTCATCGGTGCGGAAGATCAGCGCTTCATTGAACAACGGCGGTATTTTCACCACACACCGGCGCATGTCGCGATCCCATAGTTCGAGCGCGCCGCCCCATGGCTCCTGCCATTGGGGATTGAGATAGAGAATCAGATTGACCTGTCGCCGCCAATGCTGGTGATAGTGATGATTGCTGAAATCCGTGTGTACGTTCAGGAACCCGCCCGGGCCCGACTGGTGCAGGCCGCCGCCCTCCAGCATATCGTCCGGCAACAGGCTGGGAATCCCCGTCAACTGAGAAAGCCAATGCACAAACGCTTCCGAGTTCAGTTCGTCCACCACTTCGCCCAGCAGCGGCGGGAAAAGAGATCGTTTCGCGAGGCCCAGTTTGTTTTCGTTCTGGTGCTTGTAGCGCGTCCAGGCGTCGGTCGCCATGTCGGGAAACTCGCGGGCCATTTCGGCGGCCACGTCCGGGTCCAGAAATTGCTTGAGGTGCACATGCGGATAGGGCTGGGCTTCCCGAAACTGACGCCGCAGGCTGGGCAGTTGGGCCGACCATTTCGCGTAGGGAAATAGTAGTCGAGTTATCGGGGTTACAATCGGATCCGCCATGCGCCTAAGTTAGTAAGGCTAACACACGCGGTGGACGCCACGCAGGCGATTCAATTGACGCGGCACACGCGCACCGCCGAATTATCGTAAGGACATTCCAGCCCCACCGGATCGCTCTGCTCTACTACAACCCAACTGACGCCGTACTTGTTTCGCAGCCGTTCGAAATCCTCTTTCCCGAAGTGATCAAAATTCTTCTGATCCGCGATCTGTTCGGCCCACTTCACCGAAAGAGGCGGGAACATCGAACAAGCGCCCTTGTCCTTGACCAGGTCTGCCAGCATGCTGCGCTGGGCACGAGCGCGAAATCCATTTTCGTCCTCACCCGGCAGCTCCATGTGCCGTGGATCGAGCGCAAACAGCGCATTCACCGGAGTATTTGTGCGAATCCACTCAAATGCCTGCGCCCACTGGTTGCGCGGCTGCGCCCACGGCCACTCGATGTGCTGGCTTGCGGGAAACACTTGCCGCTGCGCAAAATACATTCCGAAACCGAGCGGGACGAACAACACCAGCCAGCGCCACACATGACGCTGCAGGACGTATTGCCCCAACAATCCACCGCCCGCCACCACCAGCACCATGTAGCACAAGGCCAGGCAGCGCAAGGGCTGCAGGCGCGTCAGAGCCTCGAAGCGAGCCGGAATTCCGAGCCCAATCGCGGCTGCCGACGCCAACAGCACGAACGGCACCATGGCTCGCGAAATCAACTCCAGGTTCTTCATGTCGCGCCGGCGGGCAAAATTTCCGAACCACCAAAACAGCAGCAACGGCCCGACCACCCCCAGCCACTCGTACCACTCCCAGCGCAGGACGAAGTGCGAACGCTGCCGCAGCGCGACCTCGTGATAAGCAGCCGGCGGAGGCTCGAATGTAATGCCGAAGGGAAGCGCGGCCGCGAATCCCAAAAGGCGCGGACGATACCGATCGAGCAAGATGAGCCACGCACAAAATAGAATCGCAAAGCTCGCCATGAATGGATGCATGACGGCGGCAAACGCCAGCCACAGCACCGCCCGCCCGTATCTTCTGCCGGACTCTCGGGGCAGCACTTCCGCCACCGCAAACAGCGCCGAGAACGCCGCCAGGTTCCGCGGATTCAAAAACTGGTCCAGGATGTAAAGCCACGTTCCGGCAATGGGCAGGGTCAGCAAGGCCGCCATGAAAGCGACTGCTGCCCAGCGCGCGGGCTCTTTTTCCGCGCTCTCTCCCTCAAACAAGGCCGCCGCCAGCCGCCAACTGGCCGCCAGCAACAAGAAAATACAGATCAGATGCCACAGCAAAGCGGCCCAGGGCAATGGCAGATGCGTGGCCCGAACCGAAAAAGCGATCAGATTCGGATACAACGTATGCCCGGCATGCTCGCCAAAGAATTCCGAGTTTGCCGGAAACAAGCTGGGATTCAGGATCTTGAGAACACCCGGAAGGTAAATCTCCGAGTCTTCCGCATAGGGATGATAGCCATGGATCAAGAGTGCGACAGCGGTTAGTAGCGACAAGATAGCGATATGTTTGAGGTTCGGGATGTTGGATTCCTTTTCGCGAGTGGTCCAAGAAATTACAACAGAAAACACGCGCGGCAGGAAGTCAGCGCGCATGCACCGGCCCAAACTCGATCCCGACGTTAAGCCACCGCCGGGAAACGAACCACGTAGGAACGGACGCATTCGTCCGTTCAAAGCAAGCGCAAGCTCGCCAGCGGCTGCGGAGCTGCGCTCCGCGAGGACGGACGAATGCGTCCGTCCCTACGTGGCCGGTGAAAGTCTCTAACTATCGTAAAATCATGGGGAAGAAATCGCAGTGCTTTCCGAGCGTGTCATGCCATCGAACTCAACCAACAACCGAGACCGCGCCGTGGTCCTGCTAAGCGGCGGAATGGATTCTTGCGTGTGTGCGGCGCTTGCGGCGCGCGACCACCAGGCAGCTGCCGTCCACATCAGCTACGGGCAGCGCACGGAAGAGCGCGAACGGCGCTGCTTCGAAAGCATCTGCGACCGGCTCGGAATTCGTGACCGGTTGCAGGTACGCAATGAAGCTCTACGCTCGATCGGCGGGTCCGCCCTCACCGATACGAGCATTGCCGTTCCCGAAACGTACGCCACCGGTGCCAGCGCGTCGGTCAGCATTCCCGTCACTTATGTTCCGTTCCGCAACGCGCATTTTCTCGCCGTCGCCGTCAGTTGGGCAGAAGTGCTGGGAGCCGATAAGGTTTACATCGGAGCCGTCGAACCTGATAGTTCCGGGTATCCCGATTGCCGGCCGGAGTATTATCGGGCGTTCAATGAAGTCGTAAAAGCGGGCACCAAAGAAGGAACCATCCGGGTGGTGACGCCGCTGATTGCGATGCACAAAGCCGAGATTGTGCGGCTTGGCCTTGAACTGAATGCCCCGTTCGATTTAACGTGGTCATGCTATCAGCGCGAAGATCACGCCTGCGGTGTCTGCGACAGCTGTGTGCTCCGCCTGCGCGCGTTTCGCGAAGCGGGCGCGGAAGATCCCATTCCGTACGCGGAAGCCGCCGCCCGATTGAACTAGAGGGCGCTTCATCGAGGGTCCTATGAATCGATGGTTCTATAATCAGATGCAATGCCGGGAGGCCAAATTATGAAGAAATATTTCATCCTACTGCTGCTGCTCGTTCTCGCCGTGGGGCTGTCCGCTCCGCTCGCGTTCGCGCAAACCACGGGCTCCGTGAAGGGAGTTTGCAGAGACGCCGACGGAAAGCCGATCGCCCAGGCCGAAGTGGAGTGGACCGGGGTCGAAACCGGCCACAAGTACACCCTCAAAACCAACAACAAGGGCGAGTACTTCTCGCTCGGCATCGTCCCCGGCAAGTACAACGTCAAGCTCAGCAAGGACGGCAAAGAAATCTTTCACCTCAACGGTGTCCCGGTGGGTCTGGACGAAGCGGATCAGGACATCGATCTGAAGAAAGAAAAGGCGACCCAAGCCGCGGGTCAGGGATTGACTCCTGAACAGGCGAAGGCTAAAGAAGAGGCGGCCGCCAAAGCCGCCAATGAAGCGAAAACCGTCGGAACGCTCAACGAAAAACTCAATGCCGCCAAGACAGCTTCCGATGCCGGCGACTACGAGACTGCAATCGCTACCTTGACTGCCGCCAACCAGATCGACAGCAACCGAGATCTCATCTGGTTCAAGCTCGGCGATGCCTACCGCTTGTCGGCGCCCAAGCAGACCGATCCCGCCGAAAAACAGAAGCGCTACGAGTCGGCTGCAGCCGATTACCAGAAAGCAATCGAACTGCGCAACGCCTCTGACGCGGCCCAGAAGGATCCCGACAACAATGTGAAAATCGCAGCCTACTACAACAACCTTGCCGATGTTTATGCGAAGTCCAACAAGGTCGACGATGCCGTGGCCAACTATAACAAGGCGGCCCAATTGGATCCCGCGCCGGCGCACGCCGCCGGATACTTGTTCAACGTGGGCGCCGTTCTCACCAATGCAGGCAGGGTGGATGATGCCATAGTGGCCTTCGATAAGGTGATTGCCACCGATCCGACCAAAGCCGCAGCTTATTACTGGAAGGGCGTGAACCTGATCGGCAAGGCCACGCTCAAGGGCGACAAAATGATCGCGCCTGAAGGTACTGCCGAGGCCTTTCAAAAATATCTTGAACTCGAACCCGACGGTAAGCTCGCACAGCCCGCCAAAGACATGCTGGCGAGCATCGGCGCGACCGTGGAAACCGGCTACGGAAAGAAAAAACCGGCCAAGAAAAACTGAAGCCTCGCCAGATTCGGCCTTCCGGCACACACGGAGAACGCGCGAAGAGCGGCCCTCAGAAGCCGCTCTTCTTTTTTTCTTTAGTCTGTCTTCGGTTACCGAGGTCGTTGACCTAGTTGTCCTTCCACTGATCCGGACATTCGCGCTACATTCATGTCATAGGTTCCCCGGCTGCGCGACGTTTCTCCCCTGTGGCGTCAATGCTGAAAACTGGGAGTGTATTGCAATGGCTGCTCCGGGGAATTCCCCGATTGCGATTGCCTTTGAGGGTATCAGTGGGACAGGCTCGATCCCGACGCCGGTGCTGCTGGGCGGGATGTTGCGCGCTTCCGAGAAGGTTAGCGATCTGATTTTTTCGCCGGGGCGACCGCCCCAGGTCGAGATTCACGGGCAACTCACGGCCGTCGAAATCCCCGGCAGCGGCACCCTCTCAGCGGATGACACGCGCCGCATCGCAGCCGATCTCATCGGCACCAATAAGCAGGCCATCAATACGCTTCGCGAGCAAGGTTCCTGCGACGTTTCCTACGGATTGCCGGGAATGGCGCGCTTCCGGGTCAACGTCTTTATCCAGCGTGGAAGTTGTGCGATTGTGATGCGCGTCATCCCTACCGTCATTCCGACGATCAGTTCGCTCCGTCTGCCAGGGCAATTGGAGGAGGCTGCGAAGGTCCGCAACGGGATCGTTCTGGTAACGGGGGGAACGGGATCGGGCAAGTCTTCGACACTCGCCGCATTGATAGACCACATCAATAGCCAGTACTGCTATCACGTTCTGACGGTCGAAGATCCGATCGAGTTTCTGCACAAGCACAAGAAATCGACGGTGCACCAGCGCGAGTTGCACAGCGATGCGCCGAATTTCACGATGGCGCTGCGGGCGGCGCTGCGCCAGGCGCCGCGCGTGATTATGGTAGGTGAGATCCGCGACCGGGAGACGCTTGAGATTCTTCTGGAAGCCGCGGAAAACGGACACCTCGTTCTATCCAGCATGAACACCGTCGATGCCTCGAAGACGGTGGAGCGCGTCGTCGGCACGTTTCCGGCAGGCGAACAGCAAGCGGTACGTGAACGCCTCGCCAAAACTTTCCGCTACATCATTGCGCAGAGGCTGATCCCGCGCAAAGATGGCGGCGACCGCGTCGCCGTAGTCGAGATTTTGAAATCCAACTCGCGCACTCGCGACTGCGTCGAACAAGGCGAGCGGCCGGGCCGCACGCTGCTGGACGCGATCAAAGCCAGCGAAACCGAAGGCATGCAGCACTTCGATGGCGAGATCGCAAAAATCGTCCGTTCGGGCGTGGTGGATTTGGAAACCGGCCTTTGCTTCGCCAGCAATGCCACGGTACTTGGGCAAGAACTGGCGCGGTAGGGCGGCTGTCACCTTTCAGTTCTCAGTTCTCAGAAAAAGCTCACTCGCGCCGTCTTCTTCAGTTTTCGTAGAGACGGGGGTTGCCCCGTCTGGACCGCGAAAAACTCTGGTTCGCTTAGGATTTTGGGAAAGACCCTGCTTCAGCCGGGCCGCTCAGCGCTAATAAAGACGCGGGCTTTAGCCCCTGAGGGATCGGCGGGGTATGATTCTTGCATGTCCACATTCTCTCCCGGAGTGCCTTCGGCTCGCGTGCTGAGCTTCGAAGCGGCTCGCCACCTGGTTGAGGAACATGCGGTTGGCGTGTGTCCGGGACAGGTAGAGTCGGTCGATCTGATGGCGGGTTTGGGGCGGGTGCTGGCGGAGGGGATTTTGGCGGACCGCGACTTTCCTCCCTTCGCCCGGGCCGCCCGCGATGGATACGCAGTGCGGGCGGCGGACCTGGCGGAGGTTCCGGCGCAGCTTGAGGTAGTGGGCGAGGTGAAGGCGGGAGATTGGCCCGAGCCGGGAGTTTGCTTGGTGGAACGCGGGCAGGCGGTGGGGATCATGACGGGGGCTCCGCTGCCGGCGGGGGCGGACGCGGTGGTGATGGTAGAGCATACTTCGTTGGCAGGCCATCTAGTGGAGGTGCGCCGCCGGGTGGGC
>DATEQN010000007.1:0-10178 GCA_035272625.1 Terriglobales bacterium
CGACTGAGGACGAATAGGCGCATCCCACGAAGATGCGCCATGTTAGCCCGTGATCGAGCCTCCAACTGGTAGGTAATCGCCTCAATTGGCGATAAATCGCGATATCACTCATCGACCCCGGTCAAAACGTGTAATCGCCTGCTTACGTCAACTGTGCTAGATCACCGCCCACAACTGGCGTAAATTGTTCTCTATGAAACGATTGGGTTCGCTTGTCCTCCTGTCAATCGCTGTTCTACTTCCTGTTTTTGCAAAAGAAACTAGCCAGAAAATGTTGAAGGTGACGCTTCGGAGCGATGCGTCAACGTGCAGCATTAAAGGTGGTGTACTCGACCACAAGTTCATACACTCCGGGTTTGTTGACAAAATGCGTGGCCGGTTCGTCCATACGCGTCCCAACAAACTGACCGCCATCCAGCACAACAAAATCCCATGGCTGCGGCGGTGGTGGTAGCTCATCCGCAAGGAACGACGTGGTTACTTGCTTGCCGTTTGCATCGAAGACCCAAACGTTCGTTCTTCCGCCTCCCCACCCCCACCAGCGCGGCACAATGAGGTTCTGGCTGCTGACATTCTCTCGAAGAATTTCTAGCCGTAAGTTGCCTTCGCTTCCTGGCCTACAACACGCGCTTTCTGATTCTGCCCTGGGTCGAGGTACCGCACTTGGCTTCGCAGCTCCTAGGTCGCATGGCGAAGCGGTTGTCGGAGGATTGGGAACGCCTCTACCAACACCCCATCTATTTTCTGGAAACTTTCGTGGACCCGGAGCGGTTCCGCGGCACCTGTTACCGCGCTGCCAACTGGATTCTCTTAGGACTAACGACGGGGCGGGGCAAAGACGATCAGACCAATCGCCGGAATCGTTCGCTCAAGCAAGTGCTGGGATACCCGCTAACTCCGCGCTTTCGCGAGTTACTGCAGGAGACTTAGATGCAGCCGGCAGTGCCCCCTCTCGATGTTACTCCGGAAGAATTGGAGACGTTGCTGGAGGGCGTGCGCGAAGCACTGGGCGAGGCTGGATATCAGAAACTGAAAGCCGCGATCCGCACGCTGAGCTATGTAACCGAGCTATTGGAGAATCGTGAAGCGACCCTGCAGAGCCTGCGCCGATTGTTGTGCCGTGCGCGCAGCGAGAAGACCGAGGCGGTGATGGAACAGGCAGGCATTCCGAGCAGTCCGACCCAGGGGAAACCGGAGGCAAAAGAGACTACGAAAAAGCCGGATATCGGCCACGGGCGTAATGGCGCGCAAGCGTATCACGGAGCGTGCCACGTCCAGGTTCCACACCTGTCGCTGCACCAAGGGGATCGCTGCCCGGAGTGTCAGCGCGGCAAAGTCTATCCGCTGAAGGAACCGGGCTTGCTGGTGCGGATGCGAGGTCAGGCGCCGATCGCCGCCACCGTGCACGAGTTGGAGAAGCTACGCTGCAATCTATGCGGAGAAGTGTTCACCGCCAACCCACCAAACGGCGTGGGCGAAGAGAAGTATGACGTGACGGCGGCCAGCATGATCGCGCTGCTCCGCTACGGCAGCGGATTTCCGTGGAATCGCCTGGCCGACCTGGAAGCGAGTTTGGGCATTCCGCTGCCCGTTGCGACGCAATGCGAGATCGTTGTGGAAGCGGCGGCTACTATGCAACCGGCGATGGAGGAGTTGATTCGCCAAGCGGCGCAAGGCGAAGTGCTGCACAACGACGACACCTCCATGCCCGTGCTGGCGCTGCGGCGGAAGCAAGCGATGGACACGGACGAGGAGGAGGGCGACACGCCGAGCGCACGGGCGTGTTCACCAGCGGGATTGTCTCGACCGCGCAGAAAAAAACAATCGCGTTATTCTTCACTGGACGCCAGCACGCGGGCGAGAACCTGGCCGACGTGCTCCAACGGCGAGCTGCGGAACTGGCTCCGCCCCTGCAGATGTGCGACGCACTGTCGCGCAATCTGCCCAAGCTGCCGGAGAACTTGCAAGTCATTGTGGGCCATTGTCTGGCACATGCTCGCCGGCGCTTTGTGGAGGTGACACCCAACTTTCCAGAACCGTGTCGGCACGTGCTGGAACAACTGGGCGAGATCTACGGCAACGATGCCGTAGCACGGGAACAAGTCATGACGCCGGAAGAACGGTTGCGCTTTCACCAGCGGCAGAGCGCCTCGGTGATGGAGCAACTGCACACCTGGCTCGCCACCCAGTTCGCGGAGAAGAAAGTCGAACCGAACTCCGGTCTGGGAGTGGCGATGCGCTATCTGCTCAAGCACTGGGAACGGCTCACGCTGTTTCTGCGGCAGCCGGGAGCGCCGCTGGATAATAACATTTGCGAAAGAGCCTTGAAGAAAGCCATCCTGCACCGCAAGAACTCGCTGTTCTACAAGACCGAGAACGGAGCGCACGTCGGCGATCTGTTCATGAGCCTGATTCACACCTGCGAACTCTCGGACACCAACCCCTTCGACTACCTAACCCAGTTGCAGCGGCATGCTGGCGAGTTAGCCCACAATCCGTCGCAGTGGATGCCGTGGAACTACCCCGTCACGCTGGAATCACCCGGCGCCCGTCTCGACTCCAGTTAGAGTAAAATGATCTCAGCTCTGGCCGGAATCTCTGGATACTGGCCAGGCGGGAAGGTCCGTGGAAAATGCCCGCCGAACGGGCCTCTCTGCTCACCGAATCGCGCCGGGTTTTTGGCCAGGGGGCTGGCCGGAGGAAAACTACGTTTCGCATCGGCCTGTACGCGCGCGTGTCCACCCACGACCAGCAGACGCTGCCGATGCAAAATCGTGCCCTGCGCGAGTACGCTGCCCGGCGAAGTTGGACCGTCGCGTGCAGGTAAAAGAGGTTGGCCCCGGCGCGGCACAACGCGAAGCTCGCGAGAAACTGCCGCGCGCCGCCGGGAGATCGACGCCGTGCTGGTGTGGCGGATGGATCGCTGGGGGCCGCTCGGTCACCGACCTGCTCAGCACGTTGCAGGAACTGGAGCATCTGGGCGTCGGTTTCGTCTCGCTGACCGAAGCGCAGTCGGTCAGAAGAATCTCGCAGCAGCAGGCGGACCTCGATCATCTCCTCGCTCGCCAGCAGCAGAGAACCGCACCGGAGTATCACCAATGGCTGACGCCCCAGGAGTTCGGCGCCCGCTTCGGCGCTTCGCACGAAGACCTTGGGAAGCTCAAGAATTGGCTGGAGTCGCGCGGTTTCCAGGTGCGCAGCGTGTTGAATAATGCCAGCGTCATTGATTTCGCCGCCACCGCAGGCAAGATCCGCGACGAGTTCCACACGGCACGGTGCATCCGGGGAAATAATGGTCATTGACATCCACACTCACTTCTTCCCCGATGCGTGGCCCGATCTTGCCGACCGCTACGGTACGCCCGACTGGCCCCGAATCAGGCACCTGGAGGGCGGCGAAGCCGATATTCTGCTCGGCGACCGCTTTTTCCGCCGAATCAATTCGGCCTGCTGGGATGTGGAGCGGCGCATCCGGGATCTGGACCGCGACGGCATCGATCTGCAAATCATTTCACCAATGTCGGTGCTGTCCTCCTATGCGCGCCCGGTGGAACACGCGCTGGACATGGCCCGGTTGTTTAATGACGCCGCACTGGAGCTCTGCAGCCGCAGCGACGGACGCATGAAATCGCTGTGCCGGGCGCCGCTGCAGGATATTGACGCCGCCTGTGGGGAGATCAGCCGCTGCATGCAGGCCGGCCACCTTGGCGTCGAGATTGGGGATCACATCGCCCTGAAAAACCTCGACGAACCCGGCATGATTACTTTCCTGCACCATTGCGCCGATGTGGGCGCTGCTGTGCTTGTGCATCCGTGGGACATGATGGCCGACGACTGCATGACCGAAGACATGATGCCCTGGACGGTTGGCATGCCGGCGGAAACGCATCTGCTTGTGGCCATGATCGAGGGCGGCGCGTTCGATCGCCTCCCGCACAGCCTGCGGATTTGCTTTGCCCACGGCGGCGGAAGCCTTCCCTTTCTTTTAGGAAGGATGCAAAATGCCTGGGAGCATCTGCCGGTCGCACGGAGCAAGTCGGAGCTTCCGCCGAAGCAATACGTGGACCGGTTTTTCGTTGACTCAGCGGTGTTCGACGACCGCACCCTGCAATTCCTGGTGAGCATCATGGGGCCCGATCAGGTGGTGCTTGGCTCGGATTATCCGTTTCCGCTGGGAGAGGAACGGCCCGGGACTTTGGTGCGAAATGCCGGTTTGCCGCTGGACGTGAAGGCCAGAGTTCTTGACGGCAACGCCCGGAAATTTCTCGGGCTTGACCACGCGGCGCATCCATCGGCGGTGAAATCCGCCCCATTGTTGACCTACGGCCGTTACCTCCACGTGCCCGAACTGCTGCGTTTGCAGTATACGCCGTCCTCGCCGCCGCATCACGACGAACTGTTGTTCATCATCGTGCACCAGGTCTATGAGCTTTGGTTCAAGGAGCTGTTACACGATCTGGACGAAGTGACCGCCTGCCTGAAAGCCTCCACCGCTGCACCCGGTTCCTCGCCCCACCGCCCTTCGTGCGGCGGGGGCGGCGGCTCTGAAAAGAATGGTCCAGATGGCGAACATCCGACAGGCTCGGAAGAAGTCTATGAGGCTGCGCGGATACTTCGGCGCTGCACTGAGATCATGCGGCTGCTGGTTGATCAGTTCACCATTCTGGAGACTATGCTGCCCACGCACTTCCTCGCTTTTCGCGGCAAGCTGGATGCGGCCAGCGGATTCCAGTCGGAACAGTTTCGCGAAATCGAGTTCCTTTGCGGCCAGAAAGACGAGAAGCTACTGCACCACCATGCTCCCGATCTGGAGGCCTATGCGAAGCTGATGCGGCGTCTGCGCGAACCTTCATTGCACGACGTATTCTTCGAGGCGCTGCGGACCATCGGTGGGCCGCCTGGCACGAGCGGAAGCAACGAAGGAGATGGGCACGAGGCGCGTGTTCAGGCCATTCGCCATCTGTACCAATCCGAGCGCCAGCATCGCGATTGGATCGACGTAAGCGAGCGGCTGGTCGAATTCGATGAGCTGTTCATGGGCTGGCGGTTACGCCATATACAACTGGTGGAGCGGATGATCGGGACGCGTACGGGCACCGGCGGCTACGCCGGCTCCCTGTATCTGCGGCAGACTCTCGATAAGAAGTTCTTTCCTGAGCTATGGGAAGCGCGCACGATCCTGCAGGCGGAATGAAGACTCCCACAATCACAATCGCCGGCGCTGGACTGGTGGGGCCGTTGCTTGCCATCTCGCTTAGACAGCGGGGGTTCCCGGTGGTCCTCTACGAACGGCGCGCGGACATGCGCCGCGTCCAAGTCAGCGACGGGCGCTCGATCAATCTGGCCGTTTCCGCGCGCGGCATCTATGCGCTGCAGCAAGCCGGCGTGTGGAGCGAGTTGCGCGACATTGCAATTCCCATGCGCGGCCGCCTGATGCATTTGCTCACCGGCGAATTGATCTTTCAACCTTACGGGCAAGACGAATCCGAGGTTATCAATTCCGTTTCTCGCGCGGCCTTGAATATCGCGCTACTTGATGCCGCCGAAGCCGCGGGGGGCGCAATTCACTTCCAGCAACGCTGCCTCGGATGTGCTCGCGCCGACGATGGCATTGTTGTGCGTTTGCGCGACGAACAATCGGGCAAGGAAACAGCGATTGCCGCCGAAGTCGTAATCGGCGCTGATGGTTCGTCTTCGGCTGTTCGCGGGGAAATGTCCAGGTCGCCGGAGTTCAGGCTCTCGCAGGAGAGGCTGGATTACGGCTACAAAGAGTTGACAATTCCCGCCGGGCAAGGCGGCAGCCACGCAATGGAGACGCGCGCGCTTCACATCTGGCCGCGCGGCTCGTACATGCTGATCGCATTGCCGAATGTGGACGGGACGTATGGCTGCATTCTGTTCCTGCCATTCGAGGGCCAACGTGGATTTGCGGCCCTCGATTCCGAGTCGAGGGTGGTGGAATTTTTCCGCGCCAACTTTCCCGACGCGCTCGCCTTAATGCCGAATCTGGCGGAGAACTACTTTGCCAATCCCACGGGCGCCATGGTTACGGTCCGCTGCTTTCCGTGGCATCAGGAAGGAAACATATTGCTCCTGGGCGACGCCGCGCACGCAATTGTCCCGTTTTTCGGGCAGGGAATTAACTGCGGGTTCGAGGATTGCACCTGCTTCCTGGAATTACTGGATGCCGCGCGGACGAGCGGCGCAGAGTCGATCGACTGGCAGAAGCTGTTCACTGACGTCGAGAGCTCGCGCAAGCCCAATACCGAAGCCATCGCCGACCTGGCGTTAGAGAACTTTGTCGAAATGCGGGACCGCGTCGCTGATCCGCATTTCCTTTTCAAGAAGAAAGTGGACCTGGCATTGGAAGCCAGATTTCCCGGCCTCTACGTGCCCAAATATGCGATGGTCGCGTTCCATCGCATTCCGTATGCGGTCGCACAACAACGCGGGCGGATTCAGGATCGTTTGCTGGACGAGCTCTGCGCCGGCATGAACCGCCTGGAAGACATCGATTGGAGCAAAGCGGCCATGCTCGTGCATCGCGATTTGACGCCGCTGGGGAAGCGATAATGCAGGCCACGTTTGAAGCCGGTTGCGGAGTGCTTTCAGACTGCGGTCGGGCTCGAGTAGTGCGGAATCGCGAAGAGACCGCAGACCAATAGCTCACCGTGAGTGGTGGGAAAAGGGCTATACGTCACACCCATGGCGGCATCATGCAGCTTCGTCTTGGATCATGTGTATGACGCATTCCAGCACCGTGGCCCATGCTGCCGACTCCGGATCGACTAAATCCATGTGCTCCGCGCCGGCAATTTCCACTAGCCGGAGGTTTTCCCGGTCCGCCGCCCGCCGTTCGAGAAAGCAACGGCTCAGCGAAACGGGTACCGTTTCATCGACGGCTCCGTGCACCACGATAGCCGGCGTCTTCAATGCATGGCGCGAAGGGCAAGCCTCCTCATAAACAGCGGGCGCTTGCTCCTGACCGCTTCCGAGGAATTCAGAGACCGCGTCATTGCTTAGGTGAAGTTCATAAGCCAGATCGAGGCAAGCTATCGGCGCCAGGGCGACCACCCCACGCATAGCGTATTTCTCGTCGGCGAGGCGCAGAGCGAGATGACCGCCGGCGGAGTGTCCCAACAAGACCACACGGGCGGACTTGTCGAAGTGCGCGCAGGCAGCGGTGAAGCCGTCGATGACATCCTCGAATGTACTCGGCCAGCCACCGCCTGAGTCGCCGACGCGCCGATATTCCAGGCTCGCGACTGCCAGGCCAGCCCGCGCCAGCGCGGCGCAGGCGTGGCTCGCATGCGTCAGGTCATATCGTGCGCGCCAGAATCCACCATGGATCATCACGATTGCGCCACGGAACTCTTTTCCTTCTTCTTGCGACTGCCAGAAGTCAAAAAACTGATTCGGTTCGGTGCCGTAAGCTATTCGCTCATCGGCAGAAACTGGAGGCAGAGAGAGAAGGTCGCGTCCCATAGCTTTCAATTAACCCGGAGTTCTTCGCCGAAAAACTTATCCCACCATCACCGATCCGCCGTTCACGTTCATGATTTCGCCCGTCATGAACCCCGCATGGGGAGTGCATAGAAAAAGCACCGGCGCCGCTATTTCTTCGGGCGTACCTACGCGGCGTAAAGGAATGGTTCGCAAAATGCCTTCTCGCAAGGCAGGATCGGTAAGGTAGGGCGCGGCCATGTCGGTATTCACCCAGCCGGGTGCAACGCAGTTCACGTAAATGCCAAATGAAGCCAACTCGGCCGCGAGGCTCTTGGTCAGGCTGAGGATGGCGCCCTTCGAAGCCCCGTAGTCGCAGAGACGGGCTTCGCCGCGCTGACCGGAGGCGGAGCTGATGAGAACGATGTGGCCTGGACCTTCCTGCGCCTTCATCTGCGCGACTGCGCCTCGCACCAGGGCAAAAGCACTATCCAGGTTCACAGCCAGTGTGTGTCGCCACCGCGCATCGGTCATTTGATCGACGGGCAACTCATCCGGCGCAACGCCATGATTCACCACCAGAGCGTCGAGCCTTCCATAATGCTCTACGGCCGCAGCGACGAGAGCCTGCGCCGCCGCGGTGTTATTCAGCTCGGACGCAATCGCAAAGCAATTGTGCGGGCCGCACTCGCGCACCAGAGCTTCAGCCTGGCTGCGCGCCTGGCGATAACTGAAGGCCACACGCGCGCCCGCCTCGGCAAATAACCGGACACATGCGGCGCCAATTCCGCGCGAACCGCCGGTGATGAGAACGACTCCATTCGCAAAGGACAATGTGACGGCCATAGTCCTATTTACCACGGGGGACGCAAAGGGCGCACAGGAAAACAGCGCCAATAGAATCGAGGTTGGCGTTCCAGCATCAACTGCGGCTCAGGGGCCTGCAGCTGAGATAAACCGCTCCGCCAAGGATCAGCGCACCGCCGGCGAGAGCCATCCTCCCCAGGATCTCATGCAGAACCGAGACGCCGAGGATCGCTCCGACCAGCGGTTCCAGGTTAATGAAGATTCCTGCCTGCGATTCGGGAACCCTCTTCAGTCCCCAGTTCCACAGCACGGCTGTGGTCGCCGTTGCCAATAGCCCTTGCTCGGCCACCGCAACCCAGGCACGGGACGAGTAATGCACGGAAGGAAGACCTGATGCCGTCGTGACCACCGCAGCCAGCATCATAGTGCCAATCCAATACACGAAGGCAGTGACCATTAGGGCGGAATGCCGCTGCACCAGACGCTTAGAAATAAGAATCCAGCCGATGGCTGCAAACATGGAAAGCACAACCAGCAAATCGCCTCGAAGGGTCGGGCCTGCCGCGCCAGAGTCTCTCCCGCTGGAGAGCGCAATCATCCCGGCGCCGACGGTCGAGGCGAGAACTGCAAACCAGCCGCCTAAGTACAACTGCTCTCCGGTGAACAGCACCGCCGCAACGGAGCGCATTCTGCTGATGATTCCGCGACTTTTTGAGTGCAACTGCTCTCCGGCGAACAGCACCGCCGCAATGGCGAGCAGCACTGGCAGGGTACCGACCATCAGAGCAGCGTGCGAAACCGTCGTGAGGGAGAGCCCTTTGAACTGAAGGAGGAATACGACGGGCACCCCGAGCGCCGCCGCGGCGAGAACCCAGACCCATTCCGCCCGGGCAAAGCGAGGACGGTCAAAGAACAGGAAAGGCAGCAAGCCGGCGCACGCGAAAAGCAAACGAAACAAAACCATGGTTGAGACGGGCATCTCGCGAAGTGCTATCTTGCCGAAAAAGAATCCGGTTCCCCACAGGCACCCCGCCGTTGCCAGCGCGAAAATGGGAAAGAAACGACCGTATCGCTCAGACATTGCTTCCGATAATACCTAAAAAGGGAGCCGGCGTTGAGGACTTGTGGGTCTCCGTAAGAAGCTTGCGCTGGTACTAACGATTCTTTGCGGGCTGGTGGCTGGCACAATGCCAGTGACGGTGGCGAATCAGTCTTGCCGAAAACTCACAAAGAGCTACGCCTGTAAGCTTTCTTCTTCATGCCTCAGTGGCGATGGTAATCAGTCCGATAGTTGCGTTCGTGGTGGGCCTAAGCGCGGTCATCTTATTCAATAACTCTTCTGGAATAAACTCAGTCTTAAACGCGGGGGGGGCGGCAAACCCCTTGCTCTGGGGGCCGGGATTGATATTGGGCCTGCTTGTAAATCGATTCGCGCTGAAGAGCACGGCTTGCTGGGTCTGGCTGGCAGGAATGGTTTGGATAGCATGCGGAGTGTCCGCATCGCTGTACACCTACCACGCCCGGTTTGCAGGAATTTGTTCGCCGCTCGACAGCATAAGAAACGGGTTCTTCTCCAACGGTTCGAGCTATTGTGGCGACCCCAAGAATCTCATGCTTTTCACGGTACCGACCTTCAGCTCAATTGCCTATTCGCTCGGAGCTTGGGTAGCGCTGCGGTTCGGTCGCAGCAGGCAGCCCACCTTGCCTTGAAAAAGGGGTATCACAAGAGTTGTTGTTGTAACATCGCGATTACGCTCACTGACCGGATGAACAGGGTTTTGAGCGTAAAACGGCTGGTTACGTAAACTATCAGCAAACAGCAAGCGACGAGGCAGGAATGCTCAGCTACTGCAGCTTGGCGTACTCTGCTTTCGCCTCTGTGAGGATGGGGATGTCCGGGTCGCTCACTGCGGTAGCCCCATTCTGCG
>DATEQN010000008.1:0-6533 GCA_035272625.1 Terriglobales bacterium
GGCGACTATGGTAGAGAGGGTGTCCTCTTGCCTGATTTGGACAAAGCAGCCAGTCTGCCAGCCAATGTTTACATACGAGAGATCGAGCCAAGATGGCTCATCTTTTATCAGCGGGACAAGTGACCCGCGGTGGGGTGAGGTTCTAGCTCACCCGGAGAGCAGTGGAGGGGTTGAGAGTGTTTGGCCGTGCTTTGCACGGGGAGTAGGGGGGTGACACGACACCCATAAATGGTTGCTGCAGAGGAACCTTGGGTTACCGCAGGCGAACTTGTTGAAACGAGGGCGGCTAAGGAAAAAATCCCACCATCAGGTTGCTGTACAGTAACCGCAAGTTACCGCAGGCGAACTTGTTGAAAAGAAAGCGCGGGGTGAAATCTCCCATTTTTCCGCTGGAGAGTGTACGGAGCGCGGGAGCCGAGTCAAGGGTCTGCGCTGCGCTGCGATGAACGCGCAAAGAACGCGCGCCCTTGACGGCCATCCTGGCTACGGGTGAATCTCGACTATGAAAGGCATTCGCCTTTCATGTTCGCAAGCGAACCTGCAAACGACTGTGGCGGGACCGCAGATGGCATCTACGGAGCGCGGCGGGAGAAGCAGGTTGTAACCAGAGACACCATCCCTTGCTACGCAAGTGCAACGAAAAACCAACGGCGAAAAACGCGCCGCATCCGGTGAGCGTCCGGGCTTTGTCCGGCGTCTGTCCGGTTCGGCGTTCGGCCTCAGTTCGAGGGCTGTTAGAAGCAGTTCAGCGGTAGGCATCGCGGCGGTGTTTAACGGCGGTGATGCGGATGGTGTCACCGTGGTCGTGGAAGCGGACGCGATAGTCGCCGACGCGCAGCCGGAACTCGGGCGGTTCGATGTCCTGGAGACGTTTGACGTCGCCTTCGCCGGTGTCCAGATAGCGGGCCAGCGCGTGGAGGATACGCAGGGCGGTGGGCTGATCGATGGCGCGGAGTTGAGCCTTGGCCTGATCGGTCCAGATAACGTTCTTGCCCATGCTTAGCGATCCGTCTTGTGGGAGTCGAGCGGAGTGCGCCCCATGCGTGCGAAGTCTTCGGAGGTGAGGCCGAACTCGGCCAGAACTTTCTCGTGAGGAATGCCCTCGCCACGGTCGAGCGAGGCGCGGGCGGCGGCAATCTCGCGGGCTTCTTCTGCAGAGACCGGCTCATCGTCCACGGGGGCGTTGGCGAGACTGCGGGCCACGGGATCGGTCATCACCTGAAGCAGATGAACGACGGCGGCGAACTGGCCGGGGGTCAGTTGGTCCAGGAGTTCGAGTGCCTGTTGTTTTTCGTTCGCGGGTGCCATCGGGAATAGTTTACCAATCTACGGATGGGCGCTGCCGCGCGACTGTCCGTTGCCATTGGAAGCCACGAGCGAGTTAATCAGGCGAATGACCGCGCGCTGATCGCGCTCCGGCAGTGACTCGATGCGTTGCAGTCTCTTCCATAGCCGCCGTTTCTGGGGGCTGTCCTGCAGCTTGGTGGGTTTCAGCCCAAGCAGTTCATCCGTGGTGACGCCGAGCGCGCCCGCAAGACCACCGAGAAGAAGGACGGTCGGCAACCCGCCTTCGTTTTCGTAATAGGAAATCGTCCGCTGGGTCGTTCCCAGAGTCTTGGCCAACTCCACTTGAGTGATCCCGCGCGCCTTCCGCAACGCGATCAGGCGCTTGCCGAAAGATGCCTCTCGATTCCATCTGCGTGGCATGACAGGGGTGATTCTAAGGTCTTCCTGAAAATACATTGACAGTATAGACATAGACAACATATTCTTACGGGCAAATTAAAAAGTCAAAAAGTTCTTGACAGGGTTTTTGCGGAAACCCGGAAAAACAAGTGGAAGGAGTGCCGAGTGGCCCGACTGCCGGATGAGATGGTGGAGAGAATCAAGCGGGAAATCTCGGTGGAGCGGCTGGTGGAGGCGCGGGGTATCCAGCTGAAGCGCGTGGGCAAAAATCTGGTGGGGCTGTGCCCCTTCCACAAAGAACAAAAACCATCGCTGACGATCACGCCGAGCACCAACAAGTGGCGCTGCTTCGGATGCGGCAAGGGTGGCACGGCGATTGATTGGGTGATGCATACCGAGGGGATCAGCGTCAGCCACGCACTGCAACTGCTGCGCCGCGATCTGGTGCCGTCAGCCAGCGCAGGCCCGCCGCCGAAACTGAGCACGGTTCCGAAGTTTCCGTCGCTGATCCCGCAAACCAACGATGACAAACGGCTGCTGGAAATCGTGGTGAGCTACTACCACGAGACCCTGAAGCGATCGCCGGAGGCGCAGCAGTATCTCATCAAGCGCGGCCTGCAATCGGCGGAGATGGTGGAGCAGTTCCGGCTGGGCTTTGCCAACCGCACGCTGGGCTACTATCTGCCGAAATCGAACCGCGTCGACGGCGCCGCGCAGCGCGGGCGACTGAAAGAACTGGGCGTGCTGCGCAACCAGACGCCAGGGCACGAGCACTTCAACGGTTCGCTGGTGATTCCGATCTTCAATCTGCAGGGTGAAGTGGTGCAGATGTACGGGCGCAAGATCCGCGACGATCTGCGCGAAGGAACACCCGATCACCTGTATCTGCCGGGACCGTTGCGCGGGGTGTGGAACGAGCAGGCGCTGATCGTGTCGAAAGACATCATCCTGTGCGAAGCGCTGATCGACGCGCTGACCTTCTGGTGCGCGGGCTATCGCAACGTGACCACGATCTACGGGGTGAACAATTTTACCGACGAGATCAAGGCCGCATTCCAGAAGCACGGCACGAAGCGAATCTATCTTGCGTATGACCGCGACGAACCGGGCGAACGCGCAGCGCAGGCGCACGGCGAAGAACTGATCGCGATGGGCATCGAGTGTTTCCGGGTGGAGTTTCTGCGCGGTCAGGACGCCAACGAGTTTGCGCTGAAGAACCAGCCCGCGGCGAAGTTCCTCGGCATGTACCTGACCAGCGCGGCATGGATGGGAAAAGGCAAGCGGCCCACAGTGAACGCTCCGAACCCGGTTGTGATCGAAGCGCCGCCGCCGATCGAGGAGGCAACAGCAAAACCCACAGCTCAAGGAAAAATCATCGAGGAGGAGACCAGCGCCGACGTGAAATCAGACATCCCTTCCCCTGCCAGCGAAAACCCAGCGGCTAAGGAAAAAACCTCCGCTCCGCCACCACAGCCGAGCGTTTTTCCTTTAGCCGCCGATTCTGAAAATGTTCCGTACGAAGAAGCCGCGCCGCGCCCAATGCCGCTGGCCGTGCCTGCCGCGCCGCAGGCCGAGATCGACGGCGAAGAGATCGTAGTCACGATCGGCGCGCGCACGTACCGCGTACTGGGCCTGGAGAAATGCACCAGCCGGGGCAAGATGCACGTCAACGTGAAAGCATCCGGCCAGAATGTGCGCGGCGAGTACTGCTATCACGGCGACACGCTGGACATGGAGAGCTTCCAGCGGCGCGCGGCCTTCATCAAGCAGGCGGCGCACGAACTCGCGACGAAGGAAGAGACGATCCATCGCGAGGTGGGCCAGTTGTGGACGGTGCTTGCGGACTTGCAGCGCGAACAACTGCGAAAGACGTTAGCGCCAGCGGAAGAAAAAATCATCATGACGGCCGAGGAGGAAGCGGCCGCGATGGAACTGCTCCGCGATTCGCGCCTGTTAGATCGAGTACTGGAGGACTTCGAGAAATGCGGCGTGGTGGGCGAGGAGACCAACAAGCGCATTGCGTACCTGGCTGCGGTGTCACGGCTGCTCGAAAAGCCCCTGGCCATCGTGGTGCAGTCGGCATCCTCGGCGGGCAAGAGTTCGCTGATGGAGGCGGTACTCGACTTCGTGCCAGAAGAACAGCGGGAAAGTTACACGGCCATGACCGGGCAAGCGTTGTTCTACATGGGGCAGAAAAATCTCAAGCACAAAATCCTGGCTATCTCGGAACAGCGCGGAGCCGACGCTGCCAGCTATCCGCTGAAACTGTTGCAGTCGGAAGGTGTGCTGAAAATCGCCTCGACGGGCAAAGACCCGGTGAGCGGAAAACTGGTGACGCACGAGTACACCGTGGAAGGCCCGGTGATGCTGTTTCTCACCACCACGGCGCACGAGGTGGACGAGGAACTGTTGAACCGCTGCATTGCGCTGACGGTGAATGAGGACCGGGAGCAGACGCGGGCGATCCATCGGCGGCAGCGGGAAGCGCGCACCATCGAAGGCCATCTGTTGCGGCGCAAGCGGGCCAAGCTGGTGCGGCGGCATCGCAACGCGCAGCGCCTCTTACGTCCTCTCGCGGTGGTGAACAACCACGATGTGGGCGAGTTCCCCGATTACATGACGCGAGCGCGGCGCGATTACGCGAAACTGTTGACGCTGATCGAAGCCATCGCCTTGTTGCACCAGCACCAGCGGGAGATCAAGCGCATTCAGTTGGAGGACGAGACGCTGGAATACATCGAGGCCACGGAAGAGGACGTGAAGCTGGCGCAGGAACTCGCCGACCAGGTGGGACTGAAGCCATCGCTCGACGAACTACGACCGCAGGCCCGCAAGCTGCTCTCGCTGATCACCGAAATGGTGAAAGCCGAGTGTGAGCGCTTGCAGATCGAAACCGAGAAGTACCGTTTCACACGGCGCACGGTGCGCGAGTACACCAAATGGGGTGACACGCAGTTGCGGCAACACCTGAAGCGCCTCGAAGAAATGGAGCACCTGTTGGTGCGCCGCGGCGGCAACCAGGGCCAACTGGTGGTCTATCAGCTGACGACGGCAGAGGAAGAGGAAACGCATCGTACCGCTAACTTCGCGGGGTCGGAGTCGAACTTCGCGGGGTCAAACGACGACTTCGCGGGGGCCTCGCGGGCACTTCGCGGCCCCGAAAGAAACGACGAGTCGCCAGTAATGACGCGGCTTACGCCTTCAACTTCGCGGCTTCGCGGAAACGCATATAGGGGGTCCGAGGCCCAGGCAGGCCCGCAAAATCCCATCGTAGTTGCAGCCAAGTCCAACGGCGCGGACAAACCGAACGGCCACGATCTGGCAAAACGCGCGGCGGTGAAGTGATGGCGCGCGCGAAGAACATCCACTCGAAGCCGCTGCCCTCGAACCAGATGGCTGCGCTGCTCACCGAGTTCATCGAGTGGATGCACGTCAGCAATGCCGCCGAATACACGGTCTATCATCGCCGCGCCTGCATCGCGCGTTTCATCCGCTGGGCCTATGAGCACGGCATCGCCGATCCGATCGAAGTTACGCGCCCGGTGCTCGTGAACTATCAGCGGTATCTCTACTACTACCGCCAGAAGAACGGCGAGCCGCTGACCTTCCGCACGCAATACAGCCGCATGGTTCCGGTGAAGTCATGGTTCCGCTGGCTGGTGCGGAACAATCACATCCTGCACAACCCGGCCAGCGATCTCGACATGCCCAGGATCGAGCAGCGCTTGCCACGTGCGGTGCTGAGCGAGACGGAGGCGGAAACCGTGATGTTACAGACCGACATCCGCGAACCGCTGGGCTTGCGCGACCGAGCGATTTTAGAAACGTTCTACTCGACCGGAATCCGCAGAACCGAACTAGTGAATCTGAAACTCTACAACCTGGACCGAGAGCGGGGCACAATCTCCATCTGGCAGGGCAAAGGAAAAAAAGATCGCATCATCCCCATCGGCGAGCGAGCTGTGGCGTGGATCGACAAGTATCTGCGCGAGGCGCGTCCGCAACTCGCCAGCGATCCGGACGACGGCACGGTGTTTCTCAGCGTCGAAGGCGGGCCGTTTCATCCCGACCGATTGAGCACGCTGGTGCGCGAATACGTCGAGCAAGCGAATCTAGGCAAGAAAGGCGCGTGCCACATGTTCCGCCACACCATGGCGACGCTGATGCTCGAAGGCGGAGCCGATATCCGCTACATCCAGCAGATGCTCGGCCACAGCAATCTCGAAAGCACACAGGTGTACACGCAGGTCTCGATCCGCAACCTGAAACAGATCCACTCGGCGACGCATCCCGGCGCGACGCTGGAAAAGAAACTGCCTGCCGCAACCAACCCCGAGGCGCAGGAAGAAGCCCAACAGAAAGCCGGCCTGCTAGCCGCTCTTGATGCGGAAGACGACGAGAACCAGTAGCGCCGCGCGGAGAACAGTAAGATACGATATTTTCAGACCCGGAATATGGGCTGCAGAAACCCTCGAAAAAGCTCTTGACAGGTTTTTCCCAAGCGGCCCGGAAACCGACCTGAAGTACCGTGTCCCCGAGTCCCCGGAGTTACTTCTTTGCGTCCGTCCGGCTGACTACAATCGGCAGTGATGCCCGCCGCAGCTCAAGAAGAAATGTTCTCTCCGCCGATGGTACGGCGTGGAGAGGAGATTTTTTTCTTAGCCGCCGCTGTTGCTGCTGAGGTGGAAACGCCCATCGTCGCAAGCAAGGCTAACAACGAAAAACCGCATCAGGGGGTCGCCCGCCAAAATCGTGCCCCGCATCTGGGGCAAGCGGTCTGTAACTGCACAATCGCATTAGGGGTTAGCTGGTGCTGGTGGTCGGAAACCGCGTTGGGGGCCGGAGAT